>JBLNAE010000376.1:0-3637 GCA_050259195.1 Ignavibacteriales bacterium | reverse complement strand
TGTGAGCAGGGCAATAGTCAGAATACAAACAATAAAAGCCAATAAAGTTGCGATGTTTTTAGCTCTCATGTTATACCCCTCCGACCTTGTTGTATATAATAATTTTTAAACCGATTTTATGCATAAATGATTTGTATTCCTATTATCTCACCGTGAATAAACCCTTGTCAACAAATCTGAAGAAGGTGATGGTGTGAAAGGGAAAAGAGAATTCATTTATCCACTAATCCTCTCCCATTCAGAACCCGATTCGGGATAACTCTTGACCTGAATTCTAATGGTGCTAGCCTATGAATTATAGAAGCGTAACGACAAGTTGAATAAGCTTTAAATATCCCTTTCCCTACCTTGTAAGAGCTCCCAGGGTCTTCTTTGAGTGTGTTTCCATTCTTGACCCCATCGTATCAACCTCGACCCTTCTGAACTCCTTCTCAATCCTTATGGGATAGTCCGTAATGAGTTTGATTAGCTCACGTACGATAGAGAACCCCATCACCTTGAAAGGCAAATAGTAGTCTGGAACAATTACTTACTGCTATACTCAACATTACCATATATTACTAACAATAATAGGGTTCGTTTTCCGGGAATCAGTTTCGGATGGCCTATCCACTACGGCTACAAAATACTCTCTATCTGGGAGACAATCCAGATATAGGCATGGTCGAAAGACGATTACAATCAGATAACTTTCTACTGAATGAAAAAATCAAGTCCGATTATTTCTCTAAGTTGTCCTTCATTTCTTTGTTGTAATACGATAAATAAATCCGCCTCTATCATCTGAGACATAAAGACTTCCATCAGGTCCTACTAATACATCAACGGGCCTTCCCCATGCTCTCTCACCTTGTAGCCACCCGGTGGCAAAGTCTTCTATCTTTTCAGCTTTGCCATCTTTTATCTTAATGCAAACGACTTTGTATCCTGTCGGTACTGAGCGATTCCAGGAACCATGAAAAGCTACAAATAAGTCTCCCCAGTATTCTTTGGGAAAGAGTTTTCCTGTATAGAACCTAAGCCCAAGAGGTGCAGAATGCGCCTGCAATTCAAATGCGGGTGGAATCGTGTTTTTACAAAGTTCTGGCTTATTAAACTGCGGGTCTGGTACCCTATCTCCATAGCAATAGGGCCAGCCGTGGTTTCCACCTTCTTTTACGATGTTAATCTCATCGGCGGGAAGGTCATCTCCAAGCCAGTCTCTCCCATTATCTGTAGCCCACATCTCTTCTGTCCCTGGACGCCAGGTGAAACCGACAGCGTTTCTTAACCCTTTAGCAAAAATCTTTCCGTCGCTTCCATCGGGATTAAACTGAAGGATTGCAGCACGCCTTTCGTCTTTTTCTTCACAGATATTGCATGAAGAGCCGATAGAGACATACATCTTTCCATCGGGACCAAACCCAACGGTTCTCGTAAAGTGAACGCCAGTAGATGGATTTGAAACAATGACCTCCTTCTTGCCGGGGCTAGAATTAAAACCGTTATACTTAAAACGCACAATTTGGTTAGTTTCTCCTATGTAGAGATAACCTTTGTAAAAGGCTATTCCATGAGGGTGATTTAATCCTTTAACGAATGTTATTACCTTGTCAGCCTTTCCGTGGTTATCTGTGTCAGGGAGTGCTACAACCGTTCCGCTGCCTATAATGGTAGCAAACAGGACGCCATCAGGACTAAAGGCCATGAATCTGGGACTTCCAAGACCCGAAGCAAATACTTCTATTTTAAATCCTTCTGGAAGGCGGATTTCGTCAATCGAGGAGAAAGCCTCTCTAGAAGAGGTTAGAAATAGGAGTCCTATGACAACGCTTACTATGAATGGCCTCATAACCTTTAGGTAATAGTTTAACCCATTTTATGCACAAGGATAATCTCTTACCCCTACCTTCCACAAAGAATTCAAATCTTGGAGAAAATCAGGGGGCTCAAATATACTATATTTCGGAACAGCTCAACCGTGATTTGCAGACTTCCACGTGATTACCCTGTGAGAGATTTTCGTTTTGTAACGAAAACCCAAGAGATTGATACGACTGAAAGTCACGGTCACGGAATCGAGGTTGGGAGATGGATTTGAAAGTAAGAGCAAGGGACAAGAAAGAGGTTATCCAGGGTAATCCTGAAGTGACTCTGGACAAATTAAAGCCTACCAAAGACGAGTCATTACGATAACAGAATGAATAAGTGGATAGAGGCGAAAAGCGCTTTCATCGCATGGAAATATGTATTTAGAAAGTGAATCGGTCTTGACAAGAGGTTATTGTTTTGAGACAGTAGGAATAGAAAAGACTTATGCATAAGATGGGATAAAGATTATATTGATACTGCTCCCCATTTCTGTAAAGTCATTGTGGGTTGGGAGAACAATATAATAAAATACCTTTGGGACTCGGCATTCATGAAATTTCTACAACTCCTAAATAACCGCTTCTATATTCTAGTTGCTATTATTTTCTTCATATTAACCTTTATTGTCTATTACTTTACTGGTGAAGGGGGAGCAACACCATATCATTACTTTGTACCGCTTGCGCATGCCTTTCTACATGGAAGACTATATGTTTTGGAGAAACCACCTTGGTTAAATGAGCTTCTACCTATAAATGGAAGGTTCTACGTTATCTATCCGCCAATGCCCGCAATTCTTCTTCTACCACAGGTTGCGGTCTCCGGACTGAAGGCCAATCAAACTTTAGCCTCTGTTTTCTGGGGAAGCTTAAATGTCTCTCTATTTTATCTACTTATGAGACAACTCACCAACAATAAAGGATTACAGCTTTGGATGGCTATTCTTTTTGGATTCGGAACGATTCACTGGTATCTTGCAAGCATTGGCAAGGCCTGGTTCTTTGCTCATATAACGTCTTTTCTCTTTCTCATACTGGCTATTTATGAGACCTTTACTAAACGACGCCCATTTTTAATTGGACTTCTGACCGGGGCGTCTTATTGGTCAAGGCTTCCCACAATTCTATCCCTTCCCTTCTTTCTCATAATGCTATCGGATAAGTGGCTTAAGAAATCTAACAACTCGTCTTCTCTAAGGAGAATTAATTTTATCCCTCTTCTCAAATTAGGATTTGGTGTGGGTATATTTGTTATTTTGAACTTTGCCTATAATTACCTTCGATTCGGCACACCTTTCGATATTGCCTATCCCATACAGGCTAAAGCAGAGCCGTTGTTCTATCCAAAAGGGCTTTTTAGTATCTCATATATTCCACAGCACCTTTGGATTTTTTTTCTAAAGCCACCGGTTTTCACATCTAAGCCACCCTATGTAGTGCCTTCACTCATGGGTATGTCAATTCTAATTTCGACTCCGGCTTTTATATATTCTATTTTTGCAGGAAGAAATAAGCTTGCTCTTGCCTGCTGGTCAGCAATTATCCCTATCGCACTTCTGGAGTTTACACATGGCGGGGTTGGTTGGATGCAGTTCGGATATCGTTTTGCAGTGGATTTTTATCCATTTTTACTCATACTTACCGCACTTGGAATGAATTCGGCTTCGAGGACTGATTCTAATTTGACTTGGGAACATAAACTACTCATTTGTCTCAGTATCCTTGTGAATCTATGGGGAGTTTTGTGGATTAATAAGTTCGGGTGGGCAAGTCTGTGGGGTTGAGCG
>JBLNAE010000375.1:0-4041 GCA_050259195.1 Ignavibacteriales bacterium | reverse complement strand
TTTTTCGGTATCAGAGTTAGTTTCACCAACATTGATACCATCTGATACCGTGATACTAAGGGTGATGGTGAAGGTATCACAGTATCTATGTGTATCAGAAGTGCCATTCTTAAATCTGATACCATCTAACCTATTGTAATCTCTGTCTTCTTTGTCTGCGGTATCAGAGTATCAGGTTAGTTGTATACCTATTGAAAATATTTTTAATCCTTTCAAGAGAAAGGAGGAGTACAAAAAAGCAGAGCAAAGGCTTGAGGGATTATCTTGGGTTGCATAAGGGAAAAAAGGAAAAAGAATGCCAAAGAAACAAACGAGGAAAGCTCTTCTATGGCGTGGTTTACCTCAGTAACGGAAAAGTGAGGGGGAGCACTCAAATTGTAGGCTGTGCATAGAGGCAAAGAGCACTTTCCTCCCATAGAAATAGGTATTTGGAGAGAGAATTGGTCTTGACAAGAGGTTATATCCTTGAGATAGTAGGGATAGAAAAGATTTATGCTTAAAACGGGATAAAATTATTGTGTTTGGAGAGAATGGGTGGGGTGAAATCCAGAAGATATATACCTTACGTTTCCATTTTTCTGATATATCTGTTTATAGAGGGGTTATGCTATATGGGCTTGCTTTTACTCGAGAAAGCATTCAACACCCCATACGATCCAAACATATCAGCTCTTTCAGAAGAGCAGAAGGCTTCCCTGGAGAAATTCCTGAAGCATAGGAAGGGAGAACACACAGCACAAGATGCCGATTTGGGCTGGGTTCCTAATTCTGATATAAACTCCGCGGGAATGAGAGATGACCGGGAATATGAGAGAGTTCCTCCATCTGGCACCATCCGTATTGCGGCCTTCGGCGACTCTTTCACATACGGATCGGATGTCGCGCTTGGCGATAGTTGGGAAAAGCAGTTAGCAGTGATAGACCACTCGATTGAGGTATTAAACTATGGTGTGGGAGCGTATGGCTTAGACCAGGCGTACTTGCGATACCTCAAGGTAGGGGCCGAATATAATCCGCACATCGTTTTTATTGGATACATGTCGGAGAACATCGCTCGCAACGTGAATGTCTTTCGAGCTTTTTATACCCGATCGTATCGAAACGTGATCTTTACGAAGCCGCGTTTTAAGGTAAGAGATGGCGAGTTGGTTCTCCTTAAGAACCCCCTGTCTACTTTTGAGGACTATGAGCATTTCTTGCAGAAGGATAGTGAAGTGTTGGCGAAACTCGGAGAGAACGATTATCACTATCAGACTAACTATAATAGGGGTAGATTGGATTTTCTACCATCTGTTCGGTTTGCAAAGATTTTTTTGGGTACCTTCAATAAGAGAATGGCTAATCCGATTTTTACATCGGATGGTATGTATAATGTAAAATCGGAAGCCTACGAGGTTACGGTGAAAATCTTTGATGCCTTCTATAGGAAAGCACTCGAGAATGGGGCATTACCCGTTATTATCATATTCCCCGACATTAATGATCAGTGGCGGAGTCCTAAGAAAGAGAAACGTCGCTACGTTCCGCTCTTGGACTATTTTCGCTCGAAAGGGTATCGTTTTATTGACACGTTAGGGGCGTTAGAGCCTTATGAATCGCGTTATACCGTTGATGATCTTGTAAGAAGTTGGGGGCACTACTCGCCTCTCGGTAATAAAATCATTGCTGAGTACCTATACGTTCATTTAAAAAACTGGGATATTATGGACCTATCAAAATTGGAGGAGGCTATTCAAGCAGAGCGTAGGGGTCTAGGTGTAACCGCTCGGTGATGCACGGATAAGCAGTCCGAAATGCCTTGCTCGCGGGAGCATTGGAGGACCTATTCTATATAAGGTTTTGACATTATCTTTTGGGTTTTAAGGAATACTCGGTTCCTTCTACTTCTATATAAAATTTATCCCCTTCCTGCTTCAGATACTTGGTAATCTCGTAGTAAGCAGGCCTTGAGAATCTGGCTTCAAATTCTCCGTTTTTTACCTTAGTATAAGGTATGTTTTCTTCGTTCATCCAAAGTGCATTGAAATCGAGCTTCTCTTCGGTCTCGTCATTGAGGATTAAATAAAGCCCTTCGGTACGTTTATCTATCATCTTTACCACATAGGGGGTGTCTTCTACGTGAGCGTAAACCCTTCCTCTTCCCTCATCTATATAGTATCTGCCCTCTTCGTCGCGCCTTAGCAATTTATTGTTGTAGAGGTACGTCCATCTATGGAGAATAGGAATCCCGTCCTGATACCAGTTGCCTTCTTTGTCAATATAGATTCTCGGCTGAAATTTATCCCCTTTTTCCGGCTCTTTCATTTTACTCCCCCATTACCTTCACAATCATTCTTTTCTTTCTTTGCCCGTCAAATTCAGCATAAAAAACCCTCTGCCACGGCCCAAGGTCCAAATCTCCTTTTGTAATCGGCACGATTACCTGATGGTGCATTATGAGATTTTTGAGATGGGCATCGCCGTTGTCTTCCCCGGTTCTGTGGTGTTTGTAGTCTTTTCTGTATGGAGCGAGTTTTTCAAGCCACTCCCAGATGTCTTCGAATAATCCTCCTTCCAGATCATTTACATAAACCGCCGCCGTTATGTGCATTGCAGATACTAAAACAAGCCCCTCCTGCACGCCGCTCTTTTTTACAATCTCTCTTACTGTATCCGTGATGTGTACTATTTCTCTTTTCTTTTTTGTGTTAAACCATATATATTCAGTGTGGCTTTTCATGGTTTCTCTCTTTTCTGATTTTATATGACGCGTACAAAAACCTAGCTTTCATACGGAGTTCGTTCAATGCTTTTGAGGTACTTACGAAGCAATTCGCTTTGCTCTCTCAGGTATAAATCCCTTAACGACTGCTCTTTCAATTTGAACTCTTTTTACTGTCCCCAATTAAAAAATAATTATACATTATTTTTATCCTTCCAGAAATTCCAATGATACCAGCTAGTTATGATGGTTCAAATCTTCATTGGGTGTGGAATTGGTGGTAAAACTTCTAAAATTTGCCAAATCATCCATAGCTCTCCTGACCAATTCTTTAGGGTGGACGTATCTCATGCTCATATTGATACTTGAATGCCCCAGAGCCTTTGAGATGGTTGATATGTCTTTTCCCATTTCAGCCAATCTGGTCCCGCAGGTATGTCTCAGGCTGTGAAAACTCACCCCTTCAATTCCCAGTCCTCTACATAGGTAGGTAAACCTGTTTGACAACGCCGACAAGGTTGATGCCATAGCCTCGGTAAATACGTATTCATTCTGAGCAGACTTTAGCCTGGCTTCTCGCAGCACCCTTCTAACTATGAGATTCATGGGTATGTGATGGGTCTTCTTATTTTTCGAGTAGGTAGCTTCTATAGTGATTGTGTTTGAGTTAAGGTCAACGCATGTCCATTTTAAGGTCCTGATTGAATTCAGCCTGAGTCCCGCATAGATTGCTATTTGTATCATGCTCTTTAGTGGTTCTTTGGTGGAGGGTAGGAGCAAATCCTCTTCCTCGATGGAGAGCACTCTGGTCTTCTGGTTATTGACTGGTAGAAGTCCTGCAATTGATACGGGATTATTGCCAAAAAACCTATCGCATCTCTTGGCATAATTAAATAGGTGTCGAACAAAGGACAGCGTTTTATCTATGGTTGCGGGTTTCTTACCTTCTTGAGTCTTGAGCCGTTTGTAATCCTCAATATCAGCTGGTTTTATATCCGATAGCCTCTTTTCTCCGAATAATACGGCGAAGTCCTTCACGCAATTCTCCCCCTGTTTCCATGCCCTGTTCTGTTTTATATCTCTTATGTATGATACAAACTCAGGGATAAACTCATTAAACGTAGGGATATTCTGAATCATATCCCACCGCCCTAGCTTAACCTTATGCTTTAAGTCTAACTCTACTTCCCTAGCTACAGCCTTTGTCATCTCACCCACCTTTCCTATACTTCTCTTAATCCTCTTACCACCAGGTAACCCAACCTTTATATACCAGTGGAGTGATTTCTTACCATCTTTACTAACTATGGTTCTTTTATAGACTGACATATTTACTTACC
>JBLNAE010000374.1:0-5727 GCA_050259195.1 Ignavibacteriales bacterium | reverse complement strand
TCTTTTCTTTCTTGTAGAGTTCTGTCAATTCTTCTACAGAATAAATGCTTCTATTTGGTTTGATACTTGCTCTTCTTCCCATTCATATATTTTAACCATTTTTATCCTGAAAATGGTATTATTCATCGGAATTGTCATTGCAAGGAGCAATAGCGACAAAGCAACCTAAAAACAATGGGGATTGCTTCGCTGGGATGTGGGTAGTCATCCAGAGGGAGGTCATTTAGGGAACCTCATCGCTCGCAATGACAATACCTGTTGAAGTATCTCCAAGTATCTAAATCTATAACCGAAAATGGGTCTTGCGTATCAGGCGCCTGCTCCAATTATAGATCACCAGACGAGCTTTTCGAGGAGAACAGCCTTAATTCTTTTGAAATCCTGGGAGTCCGACGAGAGTTCAAATTCATCAACCTGAGAGATTGGGACAGCACCAACTAGAGAATTGGTAAAGAACGCGCCTTGAGACGACGTTAAATTATCCAAATCAAAATGCCCCTCTTCAACCCTAATGCCAACTCTTTTAGCAATATCAATCACAACGCTTCGTATAACCCCGGAAAGAAGCCCGCATTCAAGAGAGGGTGTGAAGAGAACCCCGTCTTTCAGCCAAAAAATATTGTTTGCGCTGCCTTCGGTGATTTCTCCTTTCTCATTAAGAAAAATGGCCTCGTCAAAGCCCTGTGCCATAGTCTCGCGTCTTGCAATCACGTTTTCCAAATAATTTAATGATTTTAGCCTTAAAATAGGGGACGTAGAACTGCGCCTAAAAGGAGAAGTGCGAGCCTTAATGAACTCTTTAGGAGGCTGGTATGGACGAATAATGACAAGAATCGAGGCCCCGTGTGGATTCTCATAGAAAGCAGAACTCCCTTGAGAGAGAAGGCAAATTTTTATGTAAGCATCAGAGATTTGCGAGTCCAAGACGGCCTTCTCAACAGTCCACTCCATATCCCCTACTCCCGGAAACGGAATCCCTAAAATCTCGGCCCCCTTTCTCATTCGTAGGAGATGCCTATCCCAAAAAACCGGGGGAGCCGCCTTCCACCTGAAGGTTTCGAACACCCCTTCGCCGTAGAATAGAGACCTTAGGGGAAATCTCTCTTCAATTAGCTGCCCGTCTATGGAGATGAATTCTTTTGTTGACATCACAACATTTCATTTAACATCTAAATATTCTCCTTAAACAGTGGGTTATCCTCGTCGCTATCCTGATAATAAGAAACCGTAGCCGTCGGGCCGTCGAGTTCCACCATCACATAGCCATGATTATATAAACCAGGGCCTTTGCTCAACTTAACGTCTTCTACAGGGACATCCGGAAACTTTGGCTGGGATGGTATTTCTTCGATGCCAACCGGAAATGCTCCATAACCGATACAGCGCCCCAGCACACCCATATACTTCTTAAATATCACCAGATTGTGTTCGTGACCCCAAAACCACATTGACACCCTGGGCAAAATAGGTGATAGTTGATCGTATAGTTTCTGATTGAAGTGCTTGCCGTCCCCGATCTCATCGTATGCAGAATAGAGTTGATGATGAGAAAGCAGAATGCTCTTTCGAGCGCCGGAGTTGGCAACCTTATCTTTGAGCCATTCTACCTCTCTATCCTCAAGGAAGGTTGGCTTCCCTCCAATCGGTACATAGGCGTGCAGTCCGGTATCCATCGCCAGGAATTGCCAGTTATCGTTTCTCAAACAGAAGTAGCTCGCGGGCTGACCCAACTTGTCAATTAACTTATAGTAACCTTCTCCCCCGGAGTACATATCGTGATTGCC
This sequence comes from Ignavibacteriales bacterium, assembly GCA_050259195.1. Taxonomy (GTDB): domain Bacteria; phylum Desulfobacterota_D; class UBA1144; order Nemesobacterales; family CSP1-2; genus PSLL01. The sequence continues at coordinate 3,943 of JBLNAE010000374.1, read as the reverse complement.
GGAGAGTGTGTAGACGTCAGGTTTTGGTCCGGTTTCTGAAAGCTCAAGAATCTCGAGACACGGCGTGTAGAAATAGTTTTCGATCTCGAACTCAGTTCCAGAATAGTATATGTCTCCAAGATGAATCACCACATCGGGGTTCTTTCTTGCAATCTGTTTGAGAAGGTTTTTTGCCGCCTGCTGGCCAGTGCCAAAATCGGCAATAAGGGCTACTTTTGCATCTGGCAGCAATCTCCCATCTATTACAAAATCACTTAGATCCTCGTGGCGACGGTATGGAATAGCCTTGCCTCCCTTGACGAAGTATTCCTGGTACCTTAAGACGGCTTCCTTATAGAGAGGGTCACAGTCGCCGAATTTACTGAGTTGTTCCGTGTACCGCTCTTGGTCCTCTTTGTTGCCACTTATAACGGCCTCAGCCAGCTTAAAAGCGATCTGAGAGCAATATCGCACATTGCTGAATACTCCACCGAACATTGCAGGGCCGGGGGAAGGTATATCGGGTATAGTTTGGCCGCCATAAACCGCGTCACAAAGGGCTGTCACTTTATCTATTACCTCATCGCTCATATCCGGCCGATTGCCAATCGTCCTTGCACTCGTAGCTGAGAGGGTCTGCGCACCAGCCTTCCTCTTAGCGACCACCTCGCTAACGGCAGATTGCCAAAGAGAGAGTTTAGGGTCTCGAAATTGTTTAATTCGCTCCATAGCTTTCCCTCCCTTTTGAAGAAACTTAGACTTGGAAACAGACAGGAATGCCTGTTCTATAAATCATGGATTAGACATTCTTGTCCGACTATAACTTATCAAACTGCTTTTAGTGCCCACCTACTCCGCCATTCCCAAAGCCTTATTAATAGCTCTAGCTTTAACAAGCGTCTCTCCATACTCCTTTTCAGGGTCTGAATCCCAGACGATTCCGCCGCCAACCCAGAACGTCCCTTCGACTCCACTCAGGACGGGTCTGTTTCCTTCTCTGGAAACTAAAATCCTTATCGCCACACTCAATGTAAAGTCCCCATCAGGAGAGAAGATTCCCAAAGCGCCGCAGTACGGGCCTCTTAAATGCGGCTCCAGCTCATCAATTATCTCCAATGCCCTCCTCTTAGGAGCACCCGTGACAGACCCCGGAGGAAATGCACTTTTGATAATATCACTTGTTTTTACCTCGTCCCTGAGTTGCCCCTCAACCTCCGAGACCATCTGGTGGAGAGTAGAATATGACTCGATACCGAAGAGCTTATTCACCCTTACCGTTCCGTATTTGCACACCCTCCCCAGATCATTTCTCATAAGGTCAACTATCATAAGATTCTCCGCCCTTTCCTTCTCGCTACTGACAAGCTCCGCCTTTAAAATCGCATCAGCCTCATCCGTAAATCCCCTTTTTCTAGTCCCCTTGATGGGTTTCGTAACCAGTTTCCTCCCCGTTTTCCTCAAAAAAAGCTCCATAGAGCCGCTTATCAATTGAAACCCTCCAAAATCCATATAGCACCCAAATGGAACTGGCTGGACATCGTTAAGGTTGAGAAAATAGATGAGTGGAGAAGACTTAATGGGCACCGTAAACCTCTGTGATAGATTAACCTGATATACGTCTCCATTTTCAATATACCCTTTAGCGCGCCTCACCATGTCTATGTATTCGCCTTTAGATATATTGGCGCAGGGGCGACCCGCCAGATCAGCCAATTTTCCCGGATGAGAAGGTTCTTGAGGTGAAATTGGAATCAGGGGTCTCAGATTCTCGATATTTCCCGAAATCATATCCTCTTCTCTAAAAAAGAGAAAATACACACTGGGAAGTGATTCTCCTTCTTTCACTCGAACGGGGAGAAATCCCTCTTGCGTAAACCGGGAGAACTCGTAACCCAGGTATCCAACGGCAAAATACCCCTCGCTTAAATAACCCTCTAAAATGGAAAGGGGATCGCGACTGAAATCTAGCCTTTTAGGGGACGTATCAATGGTTGCAATTTTTCCATTAAAGGAGAGGGAAAACGCAGGGTTTCTAAAAAGGATAAAAGAGTTCTCTTTACCGGATGTCCATCCGCCGCCGGAGTTTAAGAATAGAGCAGAGAAAGGATGCTTAATATCCACAAACGCACATTATACGTAAGGCTAAGGGGATCTCATTAAATAGCGACTTAGATTGCCCCGCGCTTGAGCAAGATTTTGGTGAACGTCTCAAGGTCACCGCCACTACTTCAGCCCGGTGATTGTGAATTTATCAATGGTTATGCCAAGCTCGAATCCGGAACCCTTCCCGCCCAGAGCAAGTGAGACCTCCTCTTTAGTCATTACTGTTCCCTCAGCAGACTTTACAGCCCCCGCCTGGGCACCTGCCGCAGCGTAGCCCCCGAACAGCTCATTGATGCTCGTCACCTCCGAGAATTTACCCACTCCCTCATGAACCTCGGACTTGCCCGCAGTTAGGCCCAGCCCTCTGGCTCTGACCGCCACCCGTGTCTTCTGGCCGTTATCACATGTAATTGTGCCTACTCCATTATAGGACTTCCAGATCACCGACCAGCCCTTGAGCGTGAAGTTCATCTCGCAGTGTGTTAACTTAGCTGCGCTCGCCGACGCAGCCGCTGCCAATAGCAAAGCTATAGAGAGGCAGGCAACCAAACCTCGCTTCATCATCACTCTCCTCCCTTATATCTATAAACCGATTTTCACGGACATTTATAACACGGATAACAGTTCAGTGTCAACAAAGATTTTTCAGTAAGATTGACATCAATATTCTATTGCCTTGCCATTACCCAAATTCGCGTCTATAAACAGATGGATTTTTCCATTCGTCAGAGTTCTGATACAGCAGGAATCACTTCACGACCGATAACCTCAATCGGTGTGATTTCATGGTCGTTAGGCATGCTGAAGATAAAGTGCTGAATACCGACATCTGCCAGTCCACGGCATAAAGCGATTACAGCGGATACCGACATACCGCCAGTCCCTAGATTGATCATGCCCAATGCAGTGCGCTCAATTTGGTTGTAAGGGCGACCAATATCATCACAGTGGCGCTTCAGCACATCCAGTTTTCTGGCAACCTCGTCGTTGCTGCTAAAAGGGGGAGCGTAGAGATTACAGGCATCAGCGTATTTAGCGACTAAGCGCAGGGTTTTCTTTTCACCCCAACCGCCAACGAGGATCGGTGGGTGAGGTTTCGAAAGCGGCAATGGATTGTTTATCGGCTCAGCGAGTTGATAGTATCTGCCATTGTATGGCTTGACCTCGCCCGACCACATCTGCTTGGCAATCTGTAGGGTTTCCTCTAAACGTTCAATGCGTTCCTTCAATGGCGGAAAAGGCAGTCCCAGTCCAACCGCCTCACGTTCATACCACGCCGCGCCAATGCCCAGGTTAGCGCGCCCACCTGAGAGCACATCCAGGCCTGAGACAATTTTCATGAGGTGGCCGGGATGGCGATAAACGACGCCAGTTACCATAGTGCCCAGACGCGCGCGCTCCGTGACCACAGCCAGGTAACTGAGTGCGGTGTAACCGTCCAGCATGGGATCCTGGGGTAATAAACCAAATTGTGCCATATCTATTTGAAAGAAATGGTCCATCACCCATATGCTGCTAAAACCAACCTCATCGGCCGTTTTGCCAATCTCGGCCAACCTTCTGCCAATATTATCCGGGCTACCCGCCCAGTTAAACCGTACAATTTGTAATCCAATTTTCACGGTACGCCTCCTTATTTTTTAGTACGCGCATTGCATTACTAAAGGAGAATTATCTATTCTTAATCTTATTTTTCCTTACTCTCAGGAACAGCTATCTCCGCCGACTGAAAACCTATCTTGCTATGTGTGCTATCGCAAAAACGGTTTGGTTGTGGAGGCCCCGCAACGGCACAGTGCGATTAAGTCCTTCTCCACTTTAATCTTGTTGCCCTTCATATCGAGTAACTCGATTTCTCCCT
>JBLNAE010000373.1:0-3878 GCA_050259195.1 Ignavibacteriales bacterium | reverse complement strand
GGCGGTGCACATCGAATATATTTCCGACCGATACCTCAATTTCCATTCTAATATGGACATCTGGACGTGTAGGGTTGCTTCTTCAGCCGCGGCTCTAAAGATTCTCTGAGGAACCCCGGATTCAAGGCTGTCCAAACCTAAATACTTCCCTATTTCTCTCGCTACGTCAAGCCCTACTCCTATGCCTGCTGAACACATTATTGCTTTCTTGGAGTCATTAGGTGTAAAATAACACTTAATGATTTTTAAATGTTCTTTTGACTCTATCGCGGTGTTATTGTTGGATAGGGAGCGATGGTGTGAGTGAGAGAGAAAAGATCTTAATAGTGGATGATGAAGAACCTATAAGAAGGCTGCTTATAGAGACATTAGAGGATCTGGGCTATAGATGCGAAGGCGTAGGGGACGGGCTTGAGTGTATAAAAAAGATTCATGAAGGCAGCGACTACGATGTTGCCCTCCTCGACATCAGAATGCCGAAACTAAATGGAATCGAGACCCTCAAATATATCAAAGCCTATTCTCCCGACATCTCCGTGGTGATGATTTCCGCATCGAGAGAAATCAACGATGTGAGGGTTGCCCTTAAAGAAGGGGCTTACGATTATATATTTAAACCCTTTGATGTTAATGAGGTTGAGACTGTAATAAGGCGCGCGATTGAGAGATCGAAATTAATAAGACAAAACAGGGACTACCAGAGAAATCTTGAGAAAAAGGTGGTTGAGCAGACGCAGGAGTTACTCAGCCTCTATGCCGATACGCTTGAGGCTATGATCTCTGCGCTTGATTCAAGAGAACATGAAACCGGCTATCATTCATATAGGGTAACTGAATATGCTCTTAGGCTTGCAAGACAGATGGGTCTGATTGATTCGGATTTAATCATTATAGCAAGAGGGGCACTTCTGCACGACATAGGAAAAATCGGCGTCCCCGATAGCATTCTCCTTAAATCCGACAAACTAACTGAAGAAGAATGGAAGATAATGAAGAGGCATCCGATTTTTGGATACGAAATTCTAAAGAAAATCCATTTCCTTGAAGGGTCGGCAAAGATAGTGCTTACCCATCACGAACACTACGATGGGGGCGGCTACCCATACGGGCTTCGCGGCGAAGAGATTCCGCTCGGAGCAAGGGTATTCTCCGTTGTAGATGCAATGGATGCTCTCACAAACGATAGGATATACCGTAAGGCGGTTTCATTTGATGAGGCTACAGAAAGGATAGTTGATGCCTCAGGCTCTCAGTTTGATCCGGAGATAGTTAAGGTTTTTCTCACGATTCCCAAGGAAGAATGGATAAAACTGCGGGACTTAATTGAAGACTCAGGTTTTGTATATCTTAAAAAATTAATCTCTCGCCTGAGCGCAATGTAAATTAATCCCTCTTTTATGGTTAACCCTCTATAAAATAGCAATTGTAGGGGCGACTGGTCGGGCCGTCCCTGCGTATTTATTAACGCAACGCCCTCTTGATTTTTATCCCCGAAAATGGGAAATTACAGGAGATGAATAGAGTAGGCTTAATGGCAGAGGCTGTAGAGAACGTATGCAGAGACCTTTTAAATCCAGCGACTTATCCCTATAGAGAACTTAAACCCTCTCACAGGAACTACTGGATATCGGTTTTTGTTAATCTATTTTTCAAAGGTTATCTGGGAGCCGAGTACATTGATACCCGTAATATCCCTGAGAGGGGAGCGGCAATCATTGCCGCAAACCATTTCTCCCACCTTGATGGCTTGCTTATAAACGCCGTATCAATATATGAGAGGCGAAGGCCTGTAGTGTTCCTTGCCGCCGCCGACGTTTATAATTCAAATCGGGCGTTTCGAATAATGTGCGATCTTGTGAACTGCATACCTGTAAAAAGGGACGAAAACGACAGAGCCGCTCTCCTGAAAACGATAAGGGTTCTCAGACAGGGAAATCTCTTTGGAATATTTCCCGAAGGGCAGAGGTCGAGAGATGGAACCATAGGAGAGGCAAAAGAAGGCGTGGCGGTAATAGCCCTTGCGACGGGCTATCCTGTAATTCCCGTAGGGATAAGCGGGACGTTCGAGGCTCTTCGCAGAAAGACAAAGATTATAAGACCTGCAAAAGTCAGGCTTAAATTCGGTACTCCGCTTGAATTTGAAAAGGAAAAGCATCCTTCATCCGAAAGGGTCTTCTACGTGAGAGATCGGATTATGAATGAGATTAAGAGACTCTATATAGAAGCCCTGGGCAGAGAAAATCAAAAACTCGCGGCCTGATGCTATTTATTTTCACTATAACGAATGTGCTCGCAATGACAAAAATATAATTAGCGTTTAGGTTTCTCTGAGTTTTTTCTTTAGAGTTTCATTCACCAGTTTGGGATTTGCCTTTCCCTGAGTGGCTTTCATAACCTCTCCGACGAAAAAGCCAAGGAGCTTTTCCTGGCCCATTCTATATCTGGACGCCTCATCAGGATTTTTTTGGATAATCTGAGAGATTATCGTCTCAATCTCGGAGGTATCGCTTATTTGTTTCATATTTTTCTCGACGACAATCTCGCCTGCCCTTTTTCCTGTTGACGCCATCTCGATAAAAATATCTTTTCCTATCTTTCCGCTTATAGTGCCGTCGTCTATAAGTCTGAGGAGTTCGGAGAGTTTTTCCGGAGTGATTGAGAACCTCTTAATCCCTTCTTCTTCCCCTTTTAACTCTCGTAGTACCTCAGTCATTATCCAGTTGCTTACTGCCTTGGGTTTATCATAGTATTTTAAGCACTCTTCAAAATAATCCGCAACCTCTTTTGACGCCGTGAGAACCTCAGCGTCATAAGGGGGAATTTTATATTCATTTATAAATCTGCTCTTTCTGGCGTTAGGAAGCTCAGGAAGAGAGTTCTTAATCTCTTGAACCCAATTTTCGTCCACGACAATCGGAAGGAGGTCAGGGTCTGGGAAATATCTATAATCGTGCGCCTCTTCTTTTGAGCGCATGGGAAATGTAACGCCCTGGGTGGAATCAAAGAGCCGGGTCTCTTGAATGACCTTCTTGCCGCTCTCTATAATTGAAATCTGTCTTCTAATCTCATATTCAAGTGCCTTCTGAATGAATTTAAAAGAGTTTACGTTCTTTATCTCGGCTTTCGTTCCGAGTTCTTTTCTCCCCTTGGGGCGGACTGAGACGTTGGCGTCGCATCTCAGACTCCCCTCTTCCATATTCCCGTCGCAGACGCCTATGTATATGAGGATTGAGCGGAGCTTTTTAAGGTATGCAATGGCCTCTTCAGAGTTGGAAATATCCGGTTCGCTTACAATCTCAATAAGTGGCACACCCGCTCGGTTCAAGTCTACATAGCTTGAGTCCTGTGAATATTCGTGAATCAGTTTTCCCGCATCTTCTTCAAGGTGAATTCTTTTTATTCTAACCATCTTTGCTGAACTGTTCGATTCGATCTCAAGCCATCCATCGGTAGAAAGAGGTTCTTCATACTGGGAAATTTGGTATCCCTTTGGAAGGTCGGGGTAGAAATAGTTTTTGCGAGCAAATCTTGAACTATGCGAGATATCGCAGTTTGCGGCAAGCGCGGCGCGAACTGCAAATTCAAGCGCCCTTTTATTTAATACAGGAAGCACTCCAGGCATACCCAAACAGATCGGACAGACCTGGGTGTTTGGTTTTCCTCCGAACTTTGCGGAGCAAGAGCAGAATACCTTGGATTCCGTTAAAAGCTGCGCGTGAACTTCAAGACCAATTACGGGTTCGTATTCTGTTATCATCTGTCAATACAAAGAGAAAATGTCACCCTTGATGCAAAGTAAAAATGTCACCTCTAAGTAGATTCTCAAGAGATAGGGTATTAGCTTTAATCTTATCCTGTTTATCATAACTAAGTTCTTT
>JBLNAE010000372.1:0-10492 GCA_050259195.1 Ignavibacteriales bacterium | reverse complement strand
GAACTATTTCTCCTTCAACGAGAAATCTTAATTTAATCAAATTGACTTTTATACCAAAAGTATTACGTGATAAAGCTAATAAGCTAATTATATCCCTAAGCCAATATAGAAATCTTTCTCCAGGCTACCTCGGTGCCATCTTTGCTCTATCACTTGCTTGTAATCTCTTTGGAATACTCGCCCATTATCTACTTGTCCTTTCTCTTAACATCAATATCTCTCCTATCACAATCGCCTGGATTCGATCATCTCTCTTTATTCTGGCTACGCTTCCTATCTCTATTTCCGGACTCGGAGTTCGAGAGGGAGCACTGGCTTTTTTACTTCGTCCCTACGGCGTCTCCGCAGCAGACGCTATAGCGCTGGCATTCCTCCTTCGTAGCGTTGGTCTTGGTATAGCGGGCATCGGAGGTTTACTTGAAGCCGGGAGGCTATTTTTGCCAGACCAAAATAAGTCGGAGACAAAGGAGGTGAATCGTGGCTTTGAAGGAGGTTGAACTTCTGTCCGCTGCCTGGTATGGAGACAAATCAATCACAATTAATTTCCCATCCCATTGGGATATTACAGTAGTTGGTGGGGAAAATGTACCGCCTATAACTGACGATCAAATTAGGGAAAAGATTAATAACCCTATTGGAAGCCCCCGATTATCGGATTTAGCCTCAAAAAGAAATCGTGCTGTTATAATCATAGATGATATTACAAGACCTACCCCGACAGCTACACTCATTCCATTCATATTAGAAGAGTTAAAACGTGCCGGAATTAATGAAGATTCCATTATTATAGTAGTGGGAAGCGGAACTCATAAGAGCGCCTCAAGAGAAGATATTTTAAAGAAAGTGGGTGAGAGTCTTGCCCATAAAATTAAGGTAATACCCCATGATTGCAGACAAGGTTTAGCTTATTTAGGGAAGTCGTCAAGGGGAACACCGATTTACGTAAACCAAGTGGTTATGGAATGTGATTTGAAGATCGGGGTAGGATGTATATATCCCCATGCAAGTGCCGGGTTTTCGGGTGGCTCAAAAATAGTAATACCCGGTGTATGTGGTATCGAAACCGTACGTTATATGCATAACTGTCTAAAGGGGGCCAATCAAAGAGGGGGATCACTTCAAAACGATCTAAGGCTAGAGCTAGAGGAGGTAGCATCAAAAGTTGGCCTTGATTTCATCGTAAATGTGGTCTTAAACCAAAAACGGCAGATAGCACGCTTGCTTGTAGGGGATAAAATCTTGGCACATAGACAAGGAGTAAAATTTGCTACCGAACTTTACACCATAAGTCCGGTGAAAGACGCAGATATTATAGTTTCGGATATGTATCCCTTTGACACCAGTTTACAATTTGTCCCCAGCAGAGGACTCTGGCCACTCAGTGATGGAAAAAGCAAGGGTTCAAAGGTTGCAATCGCGGCATGTCCTATAGGACTGGGATACCACGGTTTATCTCCACTATCAATGTCTCTTTCATCACGCTTCCTCCATAAACTGAAGTATCTTCAATTGAAGGAATCTCTTCATTTAATCCCCAGAATTAAGGCTTTAAAAAAAATCTTAATGCGAAGGCGTCTGGAGTTTATGATGCTATCGCCGGGAATCACGAGAGAGGAGTTAAAAACAGTCTTTCCTAAGGCTAATCTATATAGCACCTGGAGTGAAATCTTAGGTGAGCTTGAGTTTCGCCACAGGAATTTACCCGTTAAGGTAGCAGTCTATCCATGTTCACCATTCCAGATACCGATACAAAAAGGGTTTCCTGATAAGTACATAACGGATATATAATTAAGGATTTGGAAAGAAGTAAACTATTTTCCTGAGACGTAGTTAAGACTGTCAGAAGGATAATTGGGTTGGAAATAAAGAGTTAGAACTAAATGCTAAAGAATAGTGATTCTCATTTTAAATGGTACATTGAGGCGCGTAACCCGCTAAGGAGACTTCAGAGAAGGCTACTGACCGAAAGCTGTAAAGGGAAGAGAATATTGGATATAGGGGGAGGAACGGGTAGAACTGGCAATGCTCTCTTACAGAGTGGATATGAAGTTACTGTATTGGACAGGAATGAGGCTATCATGAGATTTGGACAACAAAGTTACCCCAGCCCACCTTTTGTCCATGGAGATGCATACAGTTTGCCTTTTAGAAATGAGAGCTTTGATGAAGTGATTTTAGAGGAAATCATAGAACATTTTGAAGACCAGCAGAAGGTTATTGAGGAAATACTGAGAGTCTTAAGGTTAGGGGGACGAGTTATACTATCAACACCAAATAAGCGCTTATTTAGAGTTTACATATTTTTTTTGAGACTTGTAACGCTCAAATTTGATAAGCTCACAGAACACGTTAAGAGCCACACAAATGAGCTAACCTCCAACCAGCTTTTTCAGCTATTTAGCGAGTTCAGGGAAAAGAGAATTATTGGTCTAAACCCTTTCTGTCAATATTTGGCGAAAAGATTTCCCCAAATTGGAATAGGATTGCTCGGAATTTTTAAAAAGTGAGGTGTAAAATTATGAATAGAAGCAACAAGAAACAAAGACACAATCCTATCGTGGTAATAGGATTGGATAGTGCCGACCACATTCTAATTGAGAAATGGTCTAACGAAGGGTATTTGCCGACAATAACCTCGCTTATGAATCGCGGTTGCTGGGGAAGGTTAAATTCGACAGCAGTTATATCCAGTGGATCGCTATGGCCTACCTTTTCTACTGGTACTTCCCCCGCTAAGCATGGTTGTTTTTTCGGACATCGCCAGCTAAAGACCGGCACCTATCAAATCTACAAAAAAAATGCAGATCAAATTAAGAGAGAGCCATTCTGGGTCCAGCTGAGTCAAGCGGAAAAGAGAGTTGCTATTTTTGATATTCCTCAAACCTATCCAATCAAGGAGCTTAACGGAATTCAGATAACAGCCTGGGGAGTAGAGGCTCCGCATTGGAGTATGTCCTCTTGGCCTCCTGACCTCATACAAGAGATCACATCACGCTTTGGAACTCATCCCCTCGCAACCTGGTATCAAATGAGACCTGAGAAGATAAATGAGTGTGAGAAGCTATATAAAAAATTAATTTTGGGAATAGAAAAAAAAGTGTTGATCTCAACGTACCTTTTAGATAAAGAACCCTGGGACTTCTTTTTGATGATGTTCTCGGAGCCACATTGGGCCGGACACCTACTCTGGCATATAATGGACGATAAACATTCGTCTCATAACCCTCAGATAGCCAAAACTTTCAAAAATGCAATTCGTGACGTTTATTCAGCAATTGATTCGGCTATCTCAAAACTCGTTGAGGCTGTTCCTGATGCCACTTTTCTAATTTTTTCTCCAGCGGGTATGGGGTCTAATTACAGCGGAATGCATCTACTACCCGAAATTCTAAAAAGAATGGGCATAATGGGAAAGACCGCACAAGAAAGAGGTCAAAATGGGCGATTTTCAACCATAGTTGGGAAGACAAATCAGTTAATGCCTTATAAGAGGTGGGGACCTTACGCCCTCAAAAAGTTAGAAAGCCTTGTCCCAGCCAAAGCGATTGAAATAATAAAACAAGTAATCCCCGAAGAATTATGGGATAATTGGACACGCCGACTGCTTACAGCCGGGAATGATTGGCGCTGGAGTAAGGCATTCTGTGTACCAAATGACTTCTCCGGAGCAATTCGAGTTAATCTTAAAGGTCGCGAGCCTAATGGGCTGGTTGAACCTGGTAGAGAGTACGATGCTCTTTGTGAAGGAATTACAGAAGAACTTAGTAGCTTGGTCAATGTAGATACAGGAGAGAGAGCCGTTAGTGAGGTTATAAGGGTAGACCGGGACTATCAGGGAGAACATCTATGGGAACTTCCGGACCTCATTGTAAATTGGTTAGAAGATGCACCTATTAAAACACTATATTTCCCTCGTATCGGTACTGTTAGCGGAGAGAGTCCCGATAAACGAACAGGAGCACATAGACCTTATGGATTCCTCCTATGTTCTGGAAAGAATATAAGCCGGGGAAAAACTCTTGAAGGAGGAAATATAATGGACATCGCTCCCACTATCCTTTACCTTATGGGGCAGCACGTGCCTAAAGACATGGATGGCAAGGTACTGTTAAATATTATTGAAAATGAGTTCAAGACCAATAATCCTGTGCACTACTTATGATGAAGGATAATGAATGCGTGGGCAGCAGAATAGATAGTGGAACCTTGAAAATATTTTATATCTACCTGACAGATATTCGTAAGACCTGGGCAAATATAGTGCAAACCTTGCAGATGTGTGAGGCTCTATCAAAAGTGCACGAAGTTAATTTTTTTCACCCTTTCCTTCTCAAGGCAGATTTGGATAAAAGGTTGAGTTTCTTTCACATAGAAAAAAGCCTTCATGTTACCAGGATAGTTGCTTTCGGTCCTCTGGAGAACAGATATTTAGACTTTGCGAATAGAATTATTTTTTTTCTACAAATGTTATTTTATCTCCATTTCTCTAAATACAACTTAATCTATACCCGGGATTTTTCCTTTTTAGTATTTTTATCTAAGACCCCAAAACTCTTAAGACCGAAAAAGAAAATAATATACGAGCCTCATAAGGTCTATTACTACGCCTCGGATAAAGTCAACGATCTAAAGCTTGAAATTGAATGCTTAAAACTCACGGACGCAATTGTAGCCATATCTAATGGAATAAAGCATGATTTAATCCAGTTGGGTTTTGATGAAAATAGGATAAGTGTTATTCCGGGTGGGGTAAAGATAGATAGATTTTCTATTAATTTTGATCGAGATGGTTTTAGAAAAAATAACGATATCTCTAAAGATGAGATAGTTATAATTTATGCCGGTTCGTGGGAAGGGTGGAAAGGGGTTAATGTCTTAATTAGGGCTTACGCGGAGGCATCAAGTAAAGTAAACAACTGTAAATTGGTTTTAGTTGGGAGTAACAGAGAGGAGTTAATTAAAACTAGGCAATTAATAAAAAGCCTCAATTTAGATGAAAAAAAATTATCCTAGTTGGTTTTATCTCCCAAACTGAAGTAGTCAAATATCTCAAGATTTCTGATATTGGTGTTATTCCAAATATAAGAACAACTTTAGGTAGTCGCTATACTTCCCCATTGAAGCTCTTTGAATATATGGCTGCGGGACTAGCGATCGTTGCCTCTGATTTGCCTTCAATGCATGAAATATTAACCGACAAGGAGGCCGTATTTTTTGAGCCTGAAAACGAGCATGATCTAGCCAATAAGCTAATTGACTTGATCAATAATAAAACGAAGAGAGAGCAAATGGGATTTTTAGTTGGGCAGCAAGTCAACAAGTTTACCTACAGAGAAAGATGCAAAAAAGTAACAGAAGTAATTGAAAGTATTATTTGAGTCACGTTTGCGAAGGTATATGAGAGCACTAACAAAAGATTGGAGTAAGGTATTACTTATTGCTTCAATAGTTGCACTTTCATGCGTAATATTAGGTTCTTTATCTTATGCTATTCTTGGAAATTGGCTTGTCGAGTCGGTATATAGAGAAAAATCAATAGAGTTTTTAAATAAATTCCTTAAATACATACCCCTTGGGCAAAGCGGAGCAATTTTCTTTCGAATGCTCTTAACTTGTATCACAATACAACTAATCGTTGTAGCGAGTCTCTTACATCATAAGACACGGTGCGTCATTAAGAGGTTTTTCACCGCGACAACGCATCCGATAAACCTGGCGGTATTTCGTTTCGTATTTTTTGTTACCATATTTAGTTCAGTTAACGTCTCTGAAGTAGTTTGGTTCAGTCAGTTCCCTGCTGAATTACGATTTGCGCCGACGGGTCTTGGATGGCTACTTCATTATCTGCCTATTAACGCGACATGGGCAACGGTCTCTTCCACATTGTTTCGTGTATTTTGCTTTATGGGAATGATCGGTCTTTTTACTCGTACTTCCACATTATTAACTTTGATCCTTGGTTTTTACGTGCTTGGTATTCCGCAGTTCTTCGGCAAGGTAAGCCATTATCACCATCTTATATGGTTTTCGATGGTCTTAGCGGGAAGCAAGTGTGCAGATGCGTTTTCATGTGATGCCATCTTCGCCGCCTGGAAACGAGCCGATCACGGTATCACCGATCCGCCGGCCCCGTCTCGAATCTATGCTTTGCCGCTACGCTTTGTATGGCTTTTAATGGGCATTATATATTTCTTTCCTGGATTCTGGAAATTCGGGTGGTCCGGACTTAATTGGGGGTTAGGTGAAAATCTAAAATTCAGGCTCTACAAAACATGGGATTGAACTGGGTGATTGGACGCCTTTTTTCAGAATAGATCAGTATCCTCTCTTGTATAAGATGGCAGGTATGGGAACTATCGTTTTCGAAATGTCTTTTATTCTTCTTATTTTCTTCCCCAGACTCCGTATTTTGGCCGCCTTAGGGGGACTTGCTTTTCATAATCTAACTAACATATTTATGCGCATCCCATTCTGGTGGCTTCAGACATGTTATGTTGCACTCTTTGATTGGAACGCCATATTTAGTCGTATTGGACGTTGGCTTTACAGAAAAGAAATGTACGTTATCTACGACGGAAACTGTAAGATTTGTCGTAGAACCATTGCATCTTTAAGGGTATTTGACGTCCTCGGTCGGGTGACTTACGTAAATGCATTTGATAAGGAGCTAAGGACAGACCATGGATTACACTGGCCGGACTCTACCGCTATTCTGACCAACGTACACGCAATTGTGGGAAGAAAGAGTTGGAGTGGCTTTTCAGCCTACCGGGTCCTGGCAATGCGTATTCCCATTCTATGGCCAATATTGCCATTTCTATACGTATGGCCTATACCTAAGGTTGCAAACCGCTTCTATGAGCATGTGGCAGATTCGCGCACGTGTAGTATCACTGACACGCCATTTCTAAAGGCCAAGGAGAAAGAATACAACCATCAGGCACACGCGCGTGCAGTTGTTGCCGTTGGCGTCTTCTTAATCTTTGTGAATATGTTATGTGGTATTGGCCATGTGGTTTCTTCCTGGCCTTTTGCATGCTATCCGACATTCGCACAAATCATAGGGCCTAAAACGGAAATAGAGTCTCTGAGAATGTCCATGCTGAGTTCAACCGGTAAGCTTATCCCCTTTGACGAGCAAACATTGAGTCGAAAATTCTATTGGTCGAGGTGGCAGGGCTTAATTCAGCACATCCTTTCGACCGATGATGCTGAACAAACTAGCGTCCACCTAAAGGCCCTCTGGCAACTATGGGCGCGAAACGACTTGAGCTATAGACAAGCAGCTTCTATCCAATTCTACAGGGTTATTCTTTTGCCTACCCCTCCTGAGCACGACGGAGCAAATCCAGTCCGCCGAGAGTTGCTACTTATCTGAAATTATAGGTTACACATGTCACTTAAATGAGAGCAGCAGAGGTAAATACGCTTTAATGGAAGGAGTAAACGAAGTTGAAAAACCGTATTATAATAATTGGATTAGATGCCGCCGACCCTGACTTAGTCGAGAACTGGTCCAGGGAGGGATACCTCCCAACCATAACTTCACTTATGACTCAGGGCTGTTGGGGGAGATTAGCTTCTCCAGCAGAAGTATCAACAGGTCCTGCATGGCCATCATTTTTTGCTAGTATTTCTCCCGCTAGGCAAGGGAGATTTTTCTACAGACAACTAAAGACAGGAACCTACCGGATTCATAAAAAATACGCAAATGAAATTGATGCGACTCCATTTTGGCTTCGGTTAAGCCAGGCTGGGAAGAGAATAGCTATTATTGATGTCCCTAAGACTTATCCTGTTGAAGGTATTAACGGCATTCAAATTGTAGGCTGGGGAGTGCATAGCCCAAATTGGGAAATGTCATCATATCCATTCGGACTCATAAAAGAAGTTTTGTCGCGCTTTGGCACGTATACAGTTCCTAATTGTGATGAATTTCATCTTAAGGATACTAGTCAGTACAAAAATTTCTATGAAAAGCTAATATCCGGAGCTAAACAGAAGGGCTTAGTATCGGAATACTTCCTAACTCAACAGGACTGGGATCTTTTCCTAACCGTGTTTGGGGAACCGCATTGCGCCGGGCACCACCTCTGGCACATCATTGACACACACCATCCCGACTATAAACCCGAAATGGGTAATGTTCTTGGCAATGTAATCCGTGATATCTACTCAACAATTGATTCAGCTATCTCCAAGCTTGTTAATGCTGCTCCCGATTCTACCTTTATAATCATTTCGCCTCATGGTATGGGACCAAACTATAGTGGAACGCATCTACTACCGGAGGTCCTTAGAAGGTTAGGGATGGTAGTAACACCAGAAGTGGATTCTAGAAGCACGTTTACCCATTTCAGCAACTACATCTGGTCTAGATGGTTATCAAAAATACGTGACAGGTTAATTGAGATAGCGCCATTAGAGATAATAAAAATAGTAAGGCAAACGCTTCCTCAAAAGATATGGGATAATTTGACGTGCCGCTTATTGGATGCGGGAAATGAATGGAGGTGGAGTCGTGCCTTCTGTATTCCAGGTGATTTTTCAGGAGCAATAAGAATAAATCTAAAGGGACGCGAACCAAATGGGTTAGTAGAACCGGGCAGAGAGTATGACGCTGTGTGCGATGAGATTATCAAAGAGCTTGAGAGCCTGCAGAATCCAGATACAGGAAGAAAGGCTGTAAGTGAGGTAGTAAGAATAGATAAGATTTACCACGGGGAACATTTATGGGAATTTCCAGACCTTATAGTAAAATGGGCAGGAGATGCCCCTATTAGAGCACTTTATTCCCCTCGTATTGGTACTGTTAGTGGAGAAAACCCAGATAAGCGGTCTGGAGAGGACAGATCCCATGGCTTTCTAATAGCCTATGGAAAACACATTGCCAAAGGTAAATTCGTTAAGGATGCAGATCTTATTGATATGGCTCCTACAATAACTTATCTAATGGGAGAGCCAGTTCCCCGCGATATGGATGGTAAAGTACTGTTAGAAATAATTGATGAGGATTTTAAAGCTAATAATCCCGTGCTTTATTTAAAGCCTACGGTTGATAAGCATTAGAAGAAGGACCGTGATATTTAAGGAAAGAATTAACAAAAAAGATAAACATGACCCAAGACCCTGAACTCGTAGTAATTATTATCCTTAACCTGAACAAAAAAGAGGAAATTCTTAAGTGCTTAGAAGATGTTTTTAAATTGGACTACTCTCCTTACGAGGTTGTTGTGATTGACAATGGTTCAACGGATGGCTCAGCCGATGCTATCTCCAAAGCCTTTTCGGAGGTCCACTTAATAAGAAGCATTAATAACTTGGGTGTTTCTGGAGGTCGTAATCTAGGAATCGAATACGCTAATAATAACTTTCGATATAAATATCTTTTCTTTTTGGATAATGATACTTTGGTTGAAGATTCATCACTCACTAAGCTTACCGAAGCTCTGAAGAACGATAAGGAAGCTGGACTTGCTTTTCCAAAAGCCTATAGAGAGTTCCCATCTAAGATTATCATGTCGGTTGGGATATATGTTAATCTTTATATAGGTTCGATTTACGACATTGGTGCTGGAGAAATTGATCAGGGACAATACAACCTGCCCAGACATGTACTCGCATGCGGGGCCTTTGGATTCCTGGCTAAGAAAGAAGTTTTCTCTCAAATTGGATGGTTTGATGAGATTTTTAACCCTTATGGATGGGAAGATGTTGATTTCTCTCTACGGACTAGAAAGGAAGGATTCAAAATTTTATACATACCTGAAGCTCTAATCTATCATAAAGGTGGTAAAGCAGGTAGAGGCCCCTTACCAGAATATGAGAAGTACAAAATTAGAAACTTCTTTATACTAATGAGGCGGCATACAAATTCATTACAATGGATATGCTTTGTTATCTTAATACCATTAAAGGCCACTTTTCGTATAATAAAGGAATTATATCATGGAAATTCTAAAGTCGTATTGGCACAATTTAGAGGATTTTTAGACGGCTTTATAAAAGGTTAAGATACATTCCAGAGATAAAGGTGAGTGAAAATAAATGAGGTAGTAGAAAAGCCATGAATACAAATCATAGTGTGAAGACAAGTAAACCAATCATCGCAGTTGGAATAGATGTTGCCAGTCCTGAGTTCATCGAGAAATGGATCAGAGAAGGTCATCTCCCAACAATATCTTCTCTCTTAAATCGCGGTTCTTGGGGTAGGATTCATTCCGTATCGGATATATCTAGCGGCTCTATATGGCCAACCTTTTTCACAGGAACCTCTCCTGCCAAGCATGGACAATTCTTTACCCATATGCAATTCATTAACGGAACGTACCAAATTGATAAAAAATATGCAGACCAGGTTAAAAGAGACCCTTTTTGGTTTCCACTGAACCGAGCAGGAAAGCGGATTGCTGTTCTTGATGTGCCTCAAACCTATTCTCTCAAGGGATTAAATGGCGTTCAGATTGTAGGTTGGGGTGCAGAATACCCAGCC
>JBLNAE010000371.1:0-14572 GCA_050259195.1 Ignavibacteriales bacterium | reverse complement strand
GGGATCGGTTACATCCGGATTAATAGTTGAGTCGGGATTGACTTTTAAAAAGTAGCGCGCCACTACAATGTTGCCACTCGTGTTTGTGTAATAAACATAGAAATACCCTTTGCTCGCGTATTCGGGTGGGAAGGCAACGCTGAGCAGTCCCCGCTCCCCGCAGCAGCCCACGCGGCTGGTAATGTTCAGAAAAGGCGTGCTTAGAAGAACGCCGTCTTTTATAAGACGGATACGCCCAATCTGCTCTACAACAAACAGCCGTCCGCTGCCGTCGCCAGCATGAATAACGTGAACGGGCTGGCTCAGACCACTAAACTCCTGCGTCAGAGAGATCTGTGGCCAGATAACGCTCCCCTGCGCAACTGTTTCTGATCGCCCCGAAAGCACTCCAAACCACAATAGGAGGCTAGTTCCTATCAGGCCGATCACACGCAACATTGCCTTTTTAGATTTGTTTAACCGCGTCATCTTCAGTATGCGATCCCCCCAAATTATTTGAGTTCATCCATGTCCCCTCCAGCGCAACTTTAGCGAAAATATATCGTTCACCGAACCGGAAAGTCAACTTTAGGCACAAATAAAATGGACAGTTGGAACGCCAATTTTTCTTGACAACAGATTACTTTCTGCGAGACCATAGAAATAGAAAATTTTTATGCATAAAGTGAGATTAAGGTGGTTTGGGCTATTGAATGTCGGCTATAGTTCTATATGCATCAGCCATACGTACCCATATACAAACCAAGCAATCACGCGATACGTTAATACATTGGATGAAATACTTTACCACTTGAAGTTGTTGCTATGGGTGTAACCCTAAGGCAAATCTATTAAGATTATAAAATATGAGCATAGACCTTAAGAAGAATTTAAAGAAATCTTAAAGTACAATCTAACTGGAGATTTTTTAATTGTTCTTAAAATTCCCTATTCAAGTAATACAGGTCTTTTTCAACAGGATTAAGCCGAATGTTTGGATCATTTCGGGAAAGGAGCTATTAAATCAACACGAGCTTTCTATTGCCTATGCCGGATATTATATACAATATAAAAACTACATTACTCGAATTGCGTTTGGTGCTTGCTTCAAAGAGCAGTACATAGGCAGGGTTTGGATATGGAATATCCGCAAAATAATCAAAAAAGTCGCACCTGAGTGCTCCTTAGCAGTGATAGAGGTAAAGTTTATCGAATCATTTTTTAAAGTAAAAAATGGTCTTAAAATACCTAGATGGGTCGAAGCGACCTTAGATATTTCCGAATCTATAGACCGGATAAAGAAAAGGAGCTGGGGCTTTAGTGAGATGGTAAGAAGAACCAAGAAAAATAACTACACCTATGAAGTAACCCGTGATGAATCTCTTGTCGAGAATTTCTACTACAAAATGCATGTTCCTTTCATCAGATATAGACACGGCGATACCGCATATATAAAAAGCTATAAGTGCTTTAAGAAGTTATATAGATACTCCGATCTTCTCATCAAGAAGATACATTTATTGCAGGACGCATTTTAGAATACTCAAAAGGGGTGTACGTTTGGCCTTACCAGGATTCAAGGATGGAGATTATAAATATGTCAAAGAGGGTGCTATGGATGCTTTGATCTATTTTAGTGTCTTGTGGCTCAAAGAAAAAGGCTACACAAAAATATCTCTGGGTGCCTCAAATTCTCTTTTAAAAGACGGTGTTTTAAAATACAAAGTACAAAGAGGTGCTCAGATAAGTGATAATGTTTTTGTATCTGATAAAAACGTCGTTATCATGGAGTTTCTCAAAAATACACAGGGACTAAGGGACCTTCTGATTAATAATCCATTTATATTTTATTCGGAAAAAAGAAAACGACACGCAGCTATTTTTGTAGAAAATCTTCAGCCATCGTCAGAAGATGACTTAAAAGAGATCATAAGACCTTATAAAAATTATAATGGTATTGAAAAATTTCACATTTGTGTTTTTGGAGGAGATAAGCATCTTATGGATTTGGAACTGTCATCTGAAGTTGCTATGAAGATAGAAGTCCACTCTGCTCAATGTTTATTTAATAACGACTAAACCCAATTTACTCGAAAGGATCAACTCTATATTTCAATTTAGAGTTTTTATATCCCCTGAAGCTCTTGGCATTTATCGAGTGAATTCTCTCTGGAATTTTTCTCGCCGCCTGAGGGTTTGAGGCAAAATGTATATGTGTGTATGAGGCAAGGGTGTTTTTAAAACAAATTCCATCCCTTCCGCCTCTTCCTGTTGATCTATAAGCGAACCTTAGCTCTCCCTCCTGGACAAGCCCTGAGTAGTGGAACTCGTGTCCCCTGAAATTATCGCCTGCCTTAAACAATCCCGCTTTGGTCTCGACACAAATCTCCCTGTAACCAAGCGCCTGAAGCCTTGAATTCATAACCGTTTTTACCGGGATAACGCCGACCATACGGAATCCCTTTCCATCAACCGTTTGTATTTGGTTTCCCAAATACATCAACCCTCCGCATTCGGCATAAACGGGCTTGCCCGAAATGGCAAAATCTTTCATCTCCTCTCTTAGATTCAGATTTTCTTCAAGAATATCGGCGTAAACTTCGGGAAAGCCTCCGCCTATATAAACCATATCGAGGTTGGGAGGGAGTTCTTTATCTCTCAATGGGGAAAAAGGAATGATTTCACACCCGTAAAATCTCAAAAGATCAAGATTGTCCTCATAGTAAAAGGAAAAAGCCTCATCTCTGGCAACCCCTATTCTTATAATAGGCTCTCTGAGCTTATCCAGGAAGATTGCCTTTTCATAAGATGGTAAGAGCGGGGGATTATTCGCAATCTTGAGAATGGATTCTAAGTCGGTGTGATTTTGGATAAGCGCCGCAATTCTTTCGGCTTTATCGTTTAGATTCGATTTCTCTCCCGCAGGAATGAGACCTAGATGGCGCTCTTCGAGAGATATATCCTCTCTCATTGGAATTCCGCCCAGAACTCGAATCCCGGTTTTCTCCTCAATCGCTTTTTTCACATGACCCAGATGCACTTCTCCTCCGATTCGATTTAATATCACTCCCTCTATCTTTACCTCAGTATCAAAGAGCTTGAACCCTAAAACGGTTGCGGCGACGGAGGTTGAACTCGCCTCCGCATTTACGACTAGAATGACCGGAGCCTTTAGAACCCTCGCTAAGTGCGCGGTGCTTCCCCTATCGTCTGGATACGCTCCGTCAAAGAGACCCATGACCCCTTCTATCACCGATATATCCGCCCCGATTGAATTTCTCTCGAAGAGTTCAAGCGCGGCATCCTCGCTCAACATCCAGAGGTCAAGATTCCTCCCTTTTCTTCCGGTAAAGACCTCATAATACGATGGGTCAATGTAATCGGGGCCGGTTTTAAACCCCTGGACTTTGAGTCCTCTTTTTGAGAAAGCCATCATAAGTCCGAGTGTGACTGTCGTTTTGCCCGAGCCGCTCTCTTCTCCCGCGATTATTATTCTGGGAAACAAACTCATAATTTTCTCCTTGTCTATTCCTTAAAAAAAGCTAAAAATCACCCCAAAATCGCCGTAATTGCAGAGTGAGATTCATCGGAAGCCTTAGCACTCACCAAGACCTCGTTATTAAAAGTGAAATTGAGCCCTCAGTCCAGGGACAATCACCGGATGAATTACCCCGTTGCCCCCCGGATTCGCGACGAGTTGGAAATCAGGCGTTAGATGAAAACCAGTAGTAGAACCATCGCCGCTTACCACGAACTTGTAATAGATTTCAGCGTAGTGCTCTATTTCAGAAAAGCCCGTAGCCTCCTTATAATCACTGCTCGGAAGCGCAATCCCATATGCTATTCCTATAGCATCATTAGGCCGACCGATCGGCGAACCAGATGTAACCACTCCGACACTGAAAGCCTTATCAAACTGAGACACGTCAGGGTCCTGAAAACCCAATCGTGCCCAAAATCCCACGGAATCTGAGAGTTGCTGATCCAGGCTAACTCCCACACCGATATTTCTCCCTTCAATTCGAATCTGATCCGCCGAGTCAACCAAACTGCAATCGAGGAATACTGTTGGATCGCTCTTACTTCTACAATGGGGTGTCAGCCTTCCCCACCCGTAAAAGCGATAGTTCCCCTCTCTCCCAGCCCAATGAGTCGCGAGACTCAACTGCCCCACCAAGAATGGATGTTCAAAAAGACTCTCATAATTTCCATCCCCTTGAACCCAACCCATAGTAATTGCCAGTGCCTTTGTTGGATGAGCCGTCAGAACAGCACCAATTCCGAAGAAGTTAACACTACCGCCCCAGTCAATCGCGTTGTTGTTATTAAAGGCTTCGGCAATGTACTGAAAGGTAACATTATTTGCATAGTTATTTTGGTCAAAGAAGACCGTAAGGTCAATTTTACCCAGGGTAATCTCGAGGAAATCCCCGAAGAGATGATGTGTATACCAGGCCTCGTTAACAATATCCTTCGGAATAAAGACCTCCACATCACCATTAGGACCGGTTGGATTCTCATCAGGATTTGTGAAGACAGGAGGGAAATCGGTCAACCCTGCTCCGTATTCGAAATCGAACCGCAACCGAAAAGACCCTTTATCACCTATGGAGCCATCAAGTGATAAGTCGGCGGAAAACTCACCTGCAGCCCCGTTTCCTCCGAATTCCTTACGGTTGTTCAGACTCCCCTGAAAAATTCCCGTAAGACCCCCGCTGATCTTGACTCCAAAAGCCTTAAAGATAGGGAGGTCTTCAGCCTTCTTTTTCAGATTCTCTATCTCATCCGCCTCACTGGCGCTACACACCAGAAGTATAAATAACACAGCCAAACCTACCCACTTCCACTGCTTTCGTCTTATCCTCAAACAAATTCTTATCCTATTTAGCACGCAAAGCAGCCCCTTCAATTTCTCTCAATGAATAACTCGGTAAAAGCAGTATCCACATAATACGACTCCCTTACGCTCAAAAATTTGCAATCCGAGCGCTTTCCTGTGATAGTTTGCACAAATTGAATTCTTTGGGTGACCCGGGTGTTATAATAAGCTCACGAAACGATTTTTAACTACTTATAATACACCTACTTATGTGATGAATTCAATTAGTTAAGGAAGCATTAGTATAAGATTCATAAAACTTCTATTCATATTATTTCTAGCCTCTGGTATGGGGATTAGGGCGATGGCTGAGTCTTCAGTGGAAACAAGGCTTCAAGACGCATCAAAGGCCTACTCATCATAGTTTACGGTTCAAAGAACGCCGCAGAAAAAAATAGAGTTTCATATTTTTTAATTATTTTCTCTCTCTGTCAAAGGATTTCTCCATCTCTTAATTTCCCCAGATAGATATTTGCATGAGTAATTATAGGGTAAACCTCAACGTCTGCCCCTACTTTTTGGGTATTTGCAAAATTGTCACTGTGCAATGGAAGGTCATACGGTTATTTATAATCTAGTTTGGCTTTGACCCGCTCCAGCGTTCCCTCAATAAGGGAGCGTATCTCTTCAAGCCTATCTTTTGTTCTTGCCTCAAATCTGAGAACTAAAGCGGGCTGGGTGTTAGATGGTCGTATGAGTCCCCAGCCGTCGGGAAATTCAATCCTTACACCGTCTATGTCAATAACCTTGTACTCCTTTTTGAACTCCTCTTTTACCTTTTCCACCAAATTAAACTTTATTTCATCCGGACACTCAACCCGAATCTCGGGTGTAGAGAATGCAGGAGGTATTCCATCTAGGAGTTGAGACACCCTTTCCCCCGTTTTCGAGATGATTTCAAGCAGCCTTAGTGCCGCATAAACTGCATCATCGTATCCAAAGAATTTATCGCCAAAAAATACGTGTCCGCTCATCTCACCGGCTAAAACCGCTCCTTCTACCTTCATTTTATTCTTCATTAAAGAATGTCCGGCCTTCCACATGATGGGCTTTCCGCCGAGCCTCTCTATCTCTCGGTAGAGTCTAGTCGAAGATTTCACCTCGCCGACTACTTTAGTTCCGGGGGCCTGCTTAATCACATCTCTTGCAAAAATGGCAAGAAGCATATCGCCCCAAATCATATTCCCATTTTCATCAACGATCCCTATTCTATCTCCGTCTCCATCAAAACCAATTCCCAAATCGAGCCTTTCACGTCGAACCGTACTTATTAAGTCCCTGAGATTTTCCTCTACAATCGGGTCTGGATGGTGATTCGGAAACCTTCCATCGGGCCTAACGTAAAGCTCGGTTACTTCGCATCCAAATTCCCTTAAAATCCTGGGGGCAACTATCCCTGTCATGGCGTTTCCACAATCAATCGCAACCCGGATTCCCGGCTTTATTTCCACATTTTCCCTGAGGAAATTCAGATATTTATCCATTATGCTGGTCGTCTCGACTGAACCCGCGCCTTTTGCAAAGTCGCCGCTTTCAGCGATCTTTCTAATCTTCTGGATTTCCTCTCCAAAAAGTGCCTCTTTTCCCACGCAGAGTTTAACACCGTTGTATTCAGAGGGATTGTGGCTTGCCGTAATCATAACCCCGCCGTCCACATCGAGATTGAATAGTGAAAAATAAACCATAGGCGTGGTAACCATACCAATGTCTATAACGTTTACGCCAGTTGAGGTAATCCCTTCGCTTATAGCTTTGGCAAAGGCGGGAGAACTCAGCCTGCAATCCCTGCCGAGAGATGCCTTTTTCTTTCCTATTCTTCTCATGTATGTACCGTAGGCTTTTCCGATTCTCTCAATAATTTCCTCGCTAAGGTCTTCTCCAACGACGCCTCTTATGTCGTATTCTCTGAATATCTGCGGGTTAATCCGATTCAAAGGTATCCTCCTGAATTGAGTATATAGAAATTTTACAATCTGTTGGACTGAAATGGAAGAAAAATGTACGGGCAGGCCCCGTGCTTCCCCTAAGCACAATTAAGACAACCTCCTGTGATTGCCCCTACTTGACTATATCCCTACAATCCCAAATACTCTTTCTACAATGAACGATTATCCCTCTTTTTTAAGCCTCATCAGAGGAGAAATCTACACGATCTCAGGGCTTACGGCGAGGATTAAAGATATTATAGAGACAGAAGTGGGATATGGCTACATCTGGATTGTGGGGGAGGTTTCAAATTTTAAAGGCAACTACTCAAGCGGCCACTGGTACTTCTCCCTGAAAGACGAGGAGAGCCAAATCTCCGCCGTCTGTTTTAAATGGATGAATCAGTACATAAGGTTCAGACCCGAAAATGGGATGGAGGTCATATGCTGCGGACAGGTGGGCGTATACGAAAAACAGGGAGTATACCAAATAAATGTCAGATACATAGAACCCAAAGGCATTGGAGCGCAGGCGCTCGCACTTGAGCAACTCAAAGAAAGACTCTTAGCAGAAGGGTTGTTTGCCGAAGAGAGAAAACGTCCTCTGCCCTTTCTGCCCCAGAAAATCGGGGTTGTTACATCTCCCTCAGGAGCGGCAATAAGGGACATTTTAAGGGTGCTTGGAAGAAGGTTTCCAAACCTCCACATACTGGTTTCTCCAACACGCGTTCAGGGCGATGAGGCCCCTCAAGAGATTGTCAGAGCCTTAAAGAGGCTTTATGGAATTGAGGGAATTGATTTAATCATCGTAACCCGAGGCGGAGGCTCGAAAGAGGACCTCTGGGCTTTTAATGAAGAGGCTGTAGCGCGAGAGATTAGCGTATCTCCTGTTCCTGTAATCTCTGCCGTCGGGCATGAAATTGATATTACGATTTCAGACCTTGTAGCAGACATGCGCGCTTCTACTCCCTCGGTGGCAGCCGAGATTGCCGTAAGGGAAAAGAGGGAGCTTATAGAGGAACTCAAGGATTTGGAAAGTAGAATGGCGTTGGAGCTGAAAAAACGGATTGAATTTTATGAGAAAGACATCTCTCGAATCCAATCCGATCTTCAAAGAGCGATTCAGATAAAACTCGATGCGGCGGCATCGGAACTTCAGACGCTTTCCGGAAAAATGGATGCACTGAGTCCGCTCAAGGTCCTGGAGCGCAGCTATAGCATTGTATATAAGCTCCCATTAATGGAAGTTATCAAGGAATCGAAAGGGTTAAAATCCGGGGATGAGGTTCTTATAAAGTTCTATAGTGGAAAGGCAACGTGTTCGGTTGAGGAGACTGAGGATTAGTGTTATTTCGAGACACGAACAAATATAGGTGGCCATTAGAGAAAGCGATTTGCGCCAGGAGAATTGCGCCTCAACCGGATTGAGGCATTCAGCGACGGGGTATTCGCGATAATCGTCACACTGCTTGTCCTCGACCTCAAAGTCCCCTCTCTGCACGATCATTGCAGCGTGAGCGAAATGAGCCATCAGCTGCTTGGTCTGCTCCCCAAGTTCCTGAGCTGGCTGATCAGCTTCATCATCGTCTGCAAGTTCTGGCTGAACCACCACATTCTGGGGCCTGCCCATCATGCCAACTACGGTATGGTGTGGTTGAATGCTCTCTTTCTAATGTTCCAGTCATTCGTCCCTTTTCCAACGGCGATGATGGAGGAATACCCAACCAATCCTTTGGCTGTGAGCATGTTCGGAGAGGTTATGGCATTCAACACTCTCCTGTTCATTGCTCTGCACGCCTACATACTGCGGAACCTGATCAAGCCTGAACTTGTCAGCACTCAGTATCCACACATTATTTGGAAATCCTTTGTCGATATAATTTCATACTTGATCGGCGTTACCACCGCATGGTTTAGTGTGTACATCGCTTTCCTGATTTATTTGCTCACCCCTTTGTTTTTCATAACGCCTCCCCAATCGGCTCGAGTTGCCCAACTCAGTGCGAAATCGGACGCGCCGGGAGCGACACGCCGCTGAGATGGATACGACATTGATAATGCAGCTTGAGACACAGTCACACTATTTTAATTTACAGGCTGGCAAGCTCCGGCATCTCGATTAAAGATATATCCGATTTAGAAAAAAGATTTTTTATTTCCCCTCTTGGCATAGAATCTACGAGGACGTATTTAATTCTCCCTCCGAGAGTGCTTCTCAGTTTTTGATTCGGTGAGCCTTTCTTCAATAAGATTTTTGAATATATATTTTCAAGTCCGCTTTTCGTTTCAAAAAGAACTGTAGGCTTTACTTCAAGAATATCTTCAAAGAAGTCTTCTCTGGTTTCCACGATAGCAATTCGGATTCCCATGTAGATACCGAGATAATTCACGAACCTTTCAAACGAACTTACCGAAGGCAAGTAGGAAAAGGCCTGGTCTTCTTCGTTAATCAATGAAAGTTTCTCTGAAGCTACACGGATAGCCTCAACTAAATCTCGGTGTGTAACTTCCTTTCTGTCAATCTTTCTATCTGAATTGAAACTGTAGAAAATCGTGGATGGAGAGTCGGGCAAAATGCTCCTCGCTGTTTTAACCAACTCATCTTCAAGCCCCTTTCTCTTTATCGAGCCGAATTTAAGAAGCCTTTTAAAAGGGATAACCTTTTCGTCTTCCACGATATTAGTATCCGAAAAAGATACAATCTTTGCTAAACTCGGAATTTCATCCTTGATATTTCGGAGTTTATTTAGGGTAGACTTTCCTCCTACAAAGATAAACCTACTTCTTGAATCTCTGGCAGCCCTGACTATCACATCTTGAGCCTCATTCTCGGCAATCGGAATTGAAATTCCACCGAGAAGATAGATTGCAAATTCAACATAAAGAGATTCCGTTCGATTTCCTGAGACCATTAAAGCGGTGCTCCCTGAAGCAAAGCCCAAACTCATAAGAAACGAAGCAATATCTTTTGTGCTTTTTTCAAAATCTAGCCATGTTATTTGCTTCCAGCTCCAGCCATCTTTATGCTGAAAGAGCAGCTTTCCGCCGTATTTCTTAATCCGACTTGATATCATCTGAGGTATGGTTTTTTGTGTATCCATATCTGAATTTGTCTCAAAATAATTATTTAGCCGCAAATGAAGAACACGAATATACACGAATAAATTTGCGTAGGGGCGTATTGCAATACGCCCCTATGTATTTAGTAGCGGAATCCTTTGTGTTCATCCGTACCCATTCGCGGCAAAACAGTTGCAAAAACCGCTTTAGCTAAATGGAATCGTAGTATACAATAAATATTCGGGGTAAAAAATAATGACCACTGTATTTAGACTGAAACCCTTTCCCAGCGAGCTATTCGAGACGGCAAAAAGCATAGTCGAGCGCCTGAGAGCCTCAGGCTACAGGGCGTTTTTTGTGGGCGGGTGCGTAAGAGACACTCTTATGGGAATTCCGCCTGAGGAATATGATATTACGACCGAGGCCAAACCTGAAGAAATCATGGGGATGTTTTCAAACACAGTGCCCGTTGGGGCAAGCTTCGGCGTCGTTTTGGTTCTTGAGAACAGATACAAATTCGAGGTCGCCACATTCAGACAGGATGAAAGTTATTCCGATGGAAGGCGTCCCGACAGTGTAATCTACACGTCCTCTGAACAGGAAGACGTAATGAGAAGAGATTTTACGATAAATGGCATGCTCTACGACCCGATAACAGAAGAAGCGATTGACTACGTCGAAGGCATGGAAGACATAAAAAAAGGGATAATTCGGACAATCGGAAGCCCTTATGAGAGATTTGACGAAGATAAACTCCGCATGATTAGAGCCGTGAGGTTTGGAGCAAGGTTTAATTACGAAATAGAAGGAGAAACCCTTCGGGCGATAAAAAAACTCGCTTCCCTAATTTCACATGTGAGCGCCGAGAGGATAAGAGACGAGATTGTGAAGATAATATGCCAAAAAAATCCGGGGCTTGGTCTCAGGCTCCTGAGAGAAACCGGTCTCTTATTCCATATACTTCCTGAGATCGACAAAATGCAGGGTGTTCCTCAACCTCCTGAGTTTCATCCCGAAGGCGATGTTTTCGTTCATACCTGCCTCGTGCTCGATAAACTATTTGAGATTACACAAGGAGAACTCCAGCCGGAGCTATCCGTTGGAGCGTTTCTCCACGATGTTGGAAAACCCCCTACGTTTACCCTTGAAGACAGAATCAGGTTTAATGGACACGATAGAGTTGGATCAGAGATAGCCGTGAAGATTTGCAGGAGGTTTAGATTTTCAAAAAAAGAAACTGAAAGAATTACTGCTCTTGTCAGAGAACACCTAAAATTTAAAGATGTTTTCAACATGAGAGAAAGCACATTAAAACGCTTTATTGGGATGCCTTATTTTGAAGACCATCTCAGACTCCACCTTGCCGACTGCCTGGCAAGTCACGGCTCAACCGAAGCCCATGATTTTATAAAGAAAAAGCTCGATGAATTTAAGGAAGAGGAGATAAAACCCAAGCCGATTCTCAGCGGCTATGATCTGATTGAGATGGGATACAAGCCGGGTCCTATTTTCTCAGAGATTCTCGATTCTCTGGAAGAGGCTCAGCTTGAGGGGAATATGAAGGATAAAGAAGAAGCAAAAAGGTTTGTAATTGAGAGGTTTCCGATTTAACCCTCCAACTGAATCACCTAAAAATTCCATCAGTGAAGTCCGAAGAGACGTACCACTTCCCTCCCTTTAGAATCCAGGGGTCTTCAAGGAGTATGGTCTTTTCAGAAACTGATGGGTATTTGTAGTAATTTATAGCAACCTTGATTAGACCCCTTTTTGCATGCGGGTCAACAATTACCTCTCTCAGTTCGTAACTCGTAATGTTTAGATTATCTTTAGATTCCTGAGCGAATTTTTCAAAACTCTCCTTTTTATCCGGATCTACAAACACAGACGCCTTGTCGTAATACTTCCACATGAGCATGTTATAATAAGTTGAAGCTGATTCTTTGAGTAGCTCTTCATTCCCGGTAAACAACCCACCGGTGTAACAACCCGTCAGAAAAATAAGCAAAAGAGTTAGAGCAATACTACTTCTCATCGGTTCGGTTTAATCATATTACAGTTTTTATGGAAAGTCTATATGGTGTAGGCGAACCTCGTATCCGCTCAGAAAATGACCTAAAGCAGTTTGCACTTAGGTACACTACAGTTGGCTGAGCAATTATGGATTGCTTCACAGGGTTTACACTGAGAAGGCGAATGTGTCCGCAAGGACCAATGAAGTGTCCTTGGGAGAAGGGGAGCGACGAAGCAATCTATCTTTGACTTTCTTGAACTCAATTGGAAATGCTATGGCGTCACATTATCCGCGAGATTAGAGGGAATACATTGAGGCAAGCGGGGTTTTCCAACCCCGCCTATCTCTTTTTAATATCTCATCTGATTAAATTTAGATGATGGAAAAGCCCGGGATAGGTAATCACAACAGATTGCCCCCTACCCTCCTGATTAAATCTTTGCCTGAAGTAAAAATGTGATAGCGAGAGCGTAAATAACAAGAGACTCGATAAGAGCAAGACCGATGATCATAGGTGTTAAAATCTTTGCCGAGGCTCCGGGGTTTCTTGCAATTCCGCTTAAGGCCGCTGCAACTGCGCGTCCCTGACCCAAACCGCCGATACCGGCCGCAATGCCTATTCCTAAGCCGCTACCCAGAGCAAGCCCGGTCTTTGCCAGATCGCCTGTTCCTCCTGCCTGAGCGAACGCATTGGGAACAAACGCCGCTAAAAGAGCAACCCCCAACATGCCAGCTACCGAGAGAATCCTTTTCATTTTTCACCTCCTTTTTAAATGATGCAAGATGTTTTTATCCTGTATCATGTTAATGCTCATGCGCTACTGAAAGCGAAA
This sequence comes from Ignavibacteriales bacterium, assembly GCA_050259195.1. Classification (GTDB taxonomy): domain Bacteria; phylum Desulfobacterota_D; class UBA1144; order Nemesobacterales; family CSP1-2; genus PSLL01. The sequence continues at coordinate 1,885 of JBLNAE010000371.1, read as the reverse complement.
TATATATTGCCGAAAGAATCGTAAATATAAATGCCTGAAGAACAGAGACAAAAAGTCCGAGAGCAATAAAGAGCGCGGGGATTAGAAGATGCGTAAGGTTAGTAAAGATTCCCAAAACTAAATGGTCTCCCGTCATGTTCCAGAAAAGCCTGAGAGAAAGGGATACAGGACGAACAAAATGGCTTACAAGCTCGATTATAAACATAAGAGGAGCAATGTAAATTAACGGGCCTGCAAATTGCTTTAAGTAGCTCAAACCGTGTTCCTTAAACCCATAGTAATTGTACATAACAAATATCACAAGGGCACAGGCAACCGGGGTATTAAAATTTCCAGTAGGCGGAAGAAATCCAGGAACAAGGCCGAGAAGATTTGAAAAGAGAATAAAAATAAAACTCGTTCCAAGAAGAGGAAGATATTTCTTAGCCTTCTCGCGCGACCCCATTATGTTTGTGAATAAGTCGAAAAGAAAATCTATGGTCAGAATCTCAAAGATGTTTCTTAAAGAGAGCTTCTCATCAGGAAGAACCGATTCTCCTTTAGATAGGTCATTTTTTATCTTATACCCGGCAAATGTTAAAAAGAGAACCACTAAAATCGCACCTAAAATGTGATCATAGCGCTCCAGCCCAAATAATGTAAACCAGCTAAAGTGCTCCATCTTTATCGCCTCTTAATCCTTCTCCGATTATGACTATTACTACGCCCACGACTCCTATAAGAAAACCGTATATATTCAACTTTACAAACATAAAAAGAGAGACAACTACTCCAATGAGTATCGCCATCTTAATCAAGATGGCAAATATGCTAAAGCCCTTTGAATAGCCACCTCCAATAAGGGCACTTACTATCAACTTAATTGATAAAAAGTTTAGAAGAACCAATCCCCCCCCTAAACCGGCTCCAAGAGAGAGGTCGCGCGAGCCTATAAGGGCGTTTATTGACATAAGAATCGCGGTGACAATCAGCCCCTGTTTTTCTATCCTACCTAGTGTCAATCCCCTTGTCAGTTTAATTACTCTCGTCGTCATTCTTTCTCTTTATTATTCTTATGAGTAAGGTAAATCCCGAAACCACTCCGCCTATAAGCCCAATGAAAGTAAACCAGGACGTTTTTGTTCCAACCCATTTATCAACAAAGTGGCCCAAAAGCAATCCTGCAATAACCGAAACCGCCAGTTGCGTTCCTACGACAAAATATACTAGCCATCCTACCTCTTTTTCCTCTTTAACCTTAGCTCGCCTCCGTAGAATCCTTATAGAGACAAACAGCACCCTATAGACTTTGAAACCACGACTACATATCTCTTAAAGTATTATAAGCGGCTCTAAGCGTCATATCCACTTCTTTCTCAGTGTGTGCAAGCGAAAGAAACAAGGCTTCAAACTGAGACGGTGGAAACATAATACCATCTTCGAGCATTCCTTTAAAGAATCTTGAATACATCTTCGTGTCTGAGCTGAGCGCGGATTCGTAATCAACCACCTCGCGCTCCGTGAAAAATAGGGTAAGCATAGAACCTACGGAATTTATCTGCGCTTTAATGCCTAGCTTCTTCAGTATTTTTCGAAGTCCCCCGACAAGATACTCAGTTAATTCACCCAGCCTCTTATAAGTTCCCTTCTCCTTGAGCTTATTCAATGTCGCAACTCCCGCCGCCATTGCAAGGGGATTTCCGGAGAGGGTTCCGGCATGGTATACGGGACCAATTGGAGCAATCAGGTTCATTATCTCCTTTTTCCCCCCATAAGCTCCCACGGGAAGCCCGCCCCCTATGATCTTTCCAAGACACGTAATGTCCGGCATAACGCCATAGGTTTTCTGCGCTCCGCCGAGACCCAATCTAAATCCGGTGATGACCTCATCAAAAATAAGGAGCGC
>JBLNAE010000370.1:0-6539 GCA_050259195.1 Ignavibacteriales bacterium | reverse complement strand
AAACGGCCGACACCCCTCGCGCTGAACAGGTACCGTACATCTCCAGCCCGGCGAGGCGTCCAAGCTGCAAGAGGGCCGAGCCGACCCCGCCGGACGCGCCGTGAATCAACACGCGCTGACCTGATCTGACCTTAGCGGAGCGATGCAGCATCTGGTACGCCGTGACGTAGTTCAGCACGTGGCTGACAGCCTCGGCGGCGTCCAACCTAGATGGCACCGGAACCAGTTCACGTTGCGGCAGGCAGACGAACTCCGCGTACGCACCGCTGATCGGCAGCGCGGCAACTGTCTGGCCTGGTTCGATTTCGGAGATACCGGCACCGAGCCGATCCACCACGCCAATCAGATCCCACCCCGGCGTGAACGGCACCGGGCGCGTCTCGGGATGAACGCCCTCGCGCATCAACAGGTCTGGCAAGGAGACACCTGCGGCCAGCACTCTCACCCGCACTTCACCACCCTTCGGCTCGGGGCACTCTTCTTCAACCACCCGAAGTGTCTCGGGCCCGCCGTAGTGAGTGACGATGACGCGCGTGTGTCTCATGGACCTCTTCTTCCCCTGCCGGGCACTCGAGCTTGTGCGGCGAACTAATAATTAGACTGCAAAACTGCAGTCTAATATCCTATATGGTTTTTTATACTGCAAGCTGTTACCTTACACATATAACAGACACTATATAATGAACCCATTTTATGCATAAACCTTTCCTACCGTCATTTACTGCAAATACATTAACTCAATTTAAAGTTCCGATTTTAATCCACCTTGAAACACTCTACCTAATTCTGGAGAAAAAGCAGGCTGAAATGACTTCCTATTGCTTGGCGAGAGTCTAGATTTTTCCGGTAAGGTTCTTTTTTTCGAAACGCTAAAAAAACGCCGCAAAAGCGTAATTATTGCAAATCTTGACTCAAAACCCAATTCGGGTATTATAAATATGAGTAATAACAAGTAATAATAAGTATTAATGTAAGAGACTAGAATGAGAACCACAAAAATCCTTTCTCTTTCCCTGCCACCTGAACTTCTTCGCGAAGCAGAACGTATTGCGAAAAAAGAGGGAAGAACAAAGAGTGAACTCTTCCGAGAGGCACTACGGCGCTATATCCAAGACAAGAAATGGCGTAAGCTTCAAGAATACGGTATGCGTCAAGCTCAAAAGCTTGGCATTAAAGAGACAGAGGTTGAGCGCTTCATCGACGAATACCGGAAAGGTCAAGAGTGATAAGAGTTGTTGCCGATACCAATGTTTACATCTCGGCACTAAACTTCGGTGGTACTGCCGATGAGGTATTAGCTTTAGGGAGAAAGCAAGAGATCCTAATCTTCATTTCTCCCTCAATTCTCAAAGAGATCAGAGAAGTGTTAATCCGTAAATTCAGATGGTCAACTAAAGACGCGCAAGAGGCTATTACCGGCATTGGAGATTTCACAGAGCTTGTGCACCCAAAAGAGAGAATTGACCTCATTAAAGATGACGAGCCTGATAATCGAATTCTCGAGTGTGCCATGGAAGCAAAAGCCAATTTTATCATCACTGGTGATAGGCACATCCAAAAGCTTAGAAAATTTCAGGGTATCCTCATTTTCAGTCCAAGGGAATTTTTGGAAATAAAAATGTAACTAATTGGAGACATTTATTTGTCTGATTTACGGAAATGAATTTGTTCATTCTGAAACCGGAAGATAAAAAGAGTTACATATGGAAAGTGAGAGCCAAGAAAGTAAGAGCAAAACTTATCCCGGTAGCCAGGAAGAAAGGAATAGTTACCGAAGAGGATGTCTTCAGAAGAATCTCATAAATTGAGAGATCTGATGATACAGTTGCAATTAACTTTTAAGATTATTCACTTTTTCTTCTATAAGTTAACACAAGAAAGCTTATCAGAAGTAAAACGCACGTTTCGGGTGCCGTATGGCTGTTATTTCCTTGTAGTTTCATACGATATTCGTATTTCGGTTACTTTTTTTAAATTGCAAAACCAATACCCTTTCGGTTACCTTTTAGATTACATAATACGCTTCTGCATTATTTTTCCTTTCTCTCTTTTCTGTTTTCAACATCTCGACAATATCTTTTTCACTTTACCTCAGTCTTCATGGACTTGACAAGAATGCCTCTTTGATTCTGACTCTCGTTTTCCGAGTAAGATACTGTTGGAGCACGCAGTGTCATAAACTCAACCAGGTCTTTGGAGAATAGCAAATCCAGAGTCCAATCTATGGCGACGCGTAGTTTCTTTTCAAAGCGCGGCAGCTTCATCCAGTAAATTGTTCGCCATATCCACCAAGCAATGAATCCGGAAAATTTAATGCTCATGATCTCAGCAACTGCCGTACGTTTTCCAATTGCCGCCAACCGCCCAAGGTCTGAATAGACAAACTGTTGTTTACGACCACCATGAATTGCCGCTGCAATATTTCGAGCAACCGCTACTCCTTCGCGTAGTGCATGTTGGGCTGTATATGGATAGGGTTTGCCCGTCTTACGATCAAGGATCCAGGCACGGTCCCCAATTGCCCACACGCCGGGCCACTCCGGGAGTTCCATATACTCATTGACCAATATGCGGCCGTGCTCCTTCTTGCACGGCAGTTTTTCAAGAATTGGGTTTGGAGCTGTTCCAGCTGTCCAAACCAGTGTGCTTGCCTTGATTGTCGTACCATTACTCAGCTCCACTCCATATTCTGAAATCCCGTTGACTCTGACATTAAGATGCACCTCGACTTTTCGTTCAGTCAGCTTTTTTTGAGTATAGCCACCAAGCCTCTCACCCAGTTCAGGCAGAAGTATCTTTCCCGGCTCTACTAGCACTACCCGGAGCATGTTCTCTTTCAGGTTTGGATAGAAGGCGATGGACTCGCGAAGAAAGTCACTCATAGCAGCAACGGTCTCAACACCGGCTAAACCTCCACCAGCAACTACGAATGTAAGTAGGGGCTCACGCAAATCATCGGCGCACTCGAAATCAGCTTGCTCTAGGCATGAGATCATACGGTTACGCAAATAGATCGCGTCTCCAAGGGATTTCATAGTCAGGGCACGTTCTTCCAGCCCTGGGATGTTGTGGAAATTCGTAATAGAGCCGAGGGCAATGAGCAAATAGTCATAATACAACTCGTGGCAATGCATCTTGTCACCGTGAGAAATAACTACTCGTCTAGACGGTAAATCAATACTCTCAACAGCACCGACATAGAATTTGGCGCGTCGAAGTAGCTTATGGATTGGATTCACAATGTGTGTAATGTCTAGGTCGCTTGCCGCTACTTCGTGTAGCATCGGCGTGAACAAGAAAAAGTTCTCTCGGTTGATAAGCATTACTTCGATATTCGTGTAAGAGGCAAGTATCTTTTCCAATTCCATAGCGGTATATACACCGCCAAAACCACCGCCCAAAACCAAAATACGTTTTTGACCGTTTTCTAACTTGTTAGCCGAATTACCCATCTATTCTTCCTCCGTTTTGACTTTTCAACAAAATCCTTAGATACACGCCGGTAAGTTCGGATTAGATCAAGCGGTGTTTCAAAATTCCACGAACCCTCGTACGCCATTTATAAAGTTCTCGATTCTGCTTTCAGCCACAGAGGTGCCAGTTCTTAGCGATTCACCTGCCGACCAAAACCGTCTTTTTCATCTCAACTCTCTGATTCTTTCAGATAGTCATAAATCACCTCTCCATAGGGAAGAGTCAAGTCTGTCAGATAATGAACACCGCCTATGACTTCCCTAACTGGAAATTTATAAAGAGGAGCAAGGGCACAGGGATGAACATCCAACGCCGCTGGTCCCTTCCATGCCCATTTAACCTTGACATCTGTCATTTGATACCGAATAAGTTGCATAAGCGCAACCGATCCATCCACTGATGGAATAATCTTTAGGTTAAAGTTACTTCCTTCCGTCTGTCTTTTAATCTCTTCAAGATCGAGCGCCTTATAGTTATACGCCATTGTCCCCGTGGCTACTCTTACCCCGCTGTAGTCGAGTGTGCCAATTATCTGATCACGCACCACCCTCAGAGACGGCTCTCCCCATTTCTTCGGGAATCCCCAAATCTCCCGCCCTGCGGCAATAGGCGGATGGTCATTTAAAAACATGCAGACAATAAATGTACCCTTCATTCCTTTATAAAGGACAGGTATTGTCAAACCCGATTCCGTATAGCTTCCAAACCCCGTAGAATCAGGCATCCTTATCACCTCAAATTTCACCATCGGCTCAAGAACATGAAGAGGCTCAGGGACGGCCTGCTCGATTGCCTCAGGATCAGTACGATATGAAATAATTAAAAACTCTCTATCCCGAAAGTAATACGGACCGGGAGGATAGGAAGGAGAGACAAGCGGCATTGCAAATTGTTTTTTTATGTCATCTAGTTTCATTTCACACCTCCTGTATTTATCTCATTTTTTATGTCTGGATCTTTTTTACCTCGCAAATGTCTATTATTCTTACTGTACGGCAAATAATTGATTAAATTGGCTAACCGTGTTTTGCAATCCTCTTCTAACTTATTACTGTGCGGTCCATCCTTCATCAATGGGTATCGCCGCCCCTGTTATGTTGCGGGCTGAGTCACTTGCCAAAAAAACAGCAAGCTCAGCTACCTCCTCTGGCTCAAGCATCCTCTTCATTGGAGCTTCTGCAAGTATCACTTTCTCTATTACCTCCTGCCTTGGAATCCCATGTGCCTTTGCCTGGTCATCTATTTGCTTATCTACAAGTGGGGTTCGAACAAACGTGGGGCATATTGCGTTTGCTGTTATACCATACTCTGCCATCTCAAGCGCCGTGACTTTTGTAAGCCCTATTATTCCGTGTTTTGCAGAAACATAGGCAGATTTAAATTTCACTCCAATAAGCCCGTGAATCGAGGACATGTTTATGATTCTCCCACCTTTTTGCTGAATCATATAAGGTAAAGCGTATTTGGTGCAGAGAAAAGTTCCTGTGAGCATTACACCGATTAGTAAATCCCATTTATCTTCAGGAAACTCAGTGATTGGGGCTACGTGTTGAAGCCCAGCGTTATTTACTAAAATATCAATCCGACCGAATTTCTTTACGGTTTCGTCTATGAGCCTTTCACAATCCTCGCGCTTTGTGACGTTAGTTTTTACAAATATGGCATCTCTGCCCAGTTTTCGAATTCCTTCTACTGCTTCCTTTCCGCCTTCTTCGTTTAGGTCGGCTATTGTTACATTGGCTCCCTCTTTAGCGAAAGCCTCTGCAATAGCAAGACCGATACCGCTTGCAGAACCTGTAACTATGCCAACTTTTCTATCTAGTTTCATTATTAAGCCCTCCTTATAAGGAATTATTGAAATTTATCTAAATACGTTTACCATTTCCTTTAGTAATGCTTTATTTCTAATATACATATCCTCCCTAATCCAAGTCTATCAAAAGGCAAAAACAACACATCACTTTTGAACACGTTACTGGGATTTGACTTATCGCAACTTCAGAAAGTATAAAGTATATAGAATTCTATTGCACTTCTATCTTACAACATATCCTGTCAATATATTCCCGCCAGTATTTTATCTTTCCACCTTCAAGCTCAATCACTATTGCATCCTCAGCGTAAGCTTTCTTACCGTTTTCTTTACCAATAGTTTTTAAAAAATGAATAAAGATATTGATCCTGAAGCATTCCATAGCCAAGCACGGCATTGTCTGGTTATGCCTTAAGGGCTCGGACGTGCAGCCGTTATCGTTTACCCTACAGTCCATCTATGACATCGAGAAAGGCAACGACTTGGTCGGTTGCCAAATCCTTTGCGAGGATAACTAAGTCTCGCGCGGAGAACGTGCTCCCAGTAGCCGATACTACAAACTCGGTACGGCTCGCTGCAGGGATGAAATTACGACTCAGTCGCGAATGCGTAAAAGGATCTCTGGCGCCTTGGACCTCTTTGTAGCGTGCTTCGGAGAGCACCCCGTCGACCCACCCAAGGGCCGCTGCCGAAAGCATAGCGCGACGTTGAGGGATCGCCTTTCTTTTAATTCTGGGATCGAAATCTCGCAAATCTAGTTCATAGGGCTTGGTCCACGAGCAGCACTCTCTGCCCTGCGCTGCAGTGCACAAGTCCAATGAAGTGATCGACGTGCCCGTCGCTCATTGGGCATGAGCTATATCAATGACATTGGTGTTATGACTAGCTGCATGCTGAAGGCTCGCACCGCGTGTGAGGTCGAGATCGTCTAGGTAGTGAAGGCCTTCAACCGCCCATGTTGCCCACATGACAAGGGCGCTAATGGGGCCGCGTCCATGACGACGCGCCTCGAATGCCTGAACTACCTCCATCGGTGATCTCGGCCATACCAGTACGGACATCTGTAGTATCTCCTGCGCTGCCTAACGCTCGGCATGAGCGGCGGCGCGCGGCGCTGTCCGCTGCATGTCGTTGATACTCATTAAGGCCTCGGATCAGAACATACTAGAAAGTATGCTCTGTGGGTAAAAATCATTTTATAGGAGGTAACCTTAATGAGATTTTATACCAAACAACATCTATATTACTGCGG
>JBLNAE010000369.1:0-3478 GCA_050259195.1 Ignavibacteriales bacterium | reverse complement strand
CGATTTTCTCCATCTCGTCAAAGGCTTCGACCTTGAAGTATATTCTCCTTCCATCCACCCTTATAACCTCGGCCCTGATGGTTATGGTCATTCCTATGGGGGTTGAGGCAAGGTGGCTCATTTCAATCTTTATACTTACTGCCATCTCTCCTCTATCAAGAAATGGTGCGAGTACGTCCGCGCAGGTGGTCTGCATGAAAGTAAGAAGCGATGGTGTTGAAAGCACACGCGGCGAGCTTTCATGGAAGCGTGAAGCCGCCATCTCTGGTGTTGTGTGAATCTTCTTCTCTATAAACATTCCTGCCTGAAGTTTATCCTTCATGGTTCCTCCTTCACTTGGGTGAGAACATGGTCATAAGGATGCAGTTCCGGATTAAAATTATATCAAATCTTTGAGCGTCTGAATACCTGGAAGGGAAAATCATCCGAAGATTTCATAATTATGGATTTTGTTATGGCTGTGATCAGAATATCAATCATTCATTTGCTCTCCTGATTAACTTGTCTTCACGTCGTCTCCCGTATTTCCCTCTTTCTTTTCTTCTTTCTCAGGCACAACCTTGGTGATATAGACCTCTACGTCCTGTTGGCTGATAATTTCTACTTGAGCGGCAAACGTAGGATAGGCTTGGGTATAAGTCTTGTAATCTTTATAGCGGCCGCTTTTTTGGAAGAATTGCCATCCCTCACTTTTTAGCAGTTCCACTATGCGCCGATAGTGTCTCCAGCGCTCACCGAAATGGAGGAATTGTTCCACCGCGGCACTGATGGCTACAAGCAGGCTGAGAATAATGATGATATAGCGAACATTAGGCAAGTTCAGACTCACCAGTGCCGGGACGATGACTGCACCAATAATTGCCGTCAGTCGCAGTGCATAGTATCCAATGCGATTTCTATCAGCCGCATCTTCCATCCATAACACCTGGTCTAGCCAGCGCGAATGCAGGAAGCGTTTTTGTAGATCGGATAACTCAAGCTTATCAATAAGCGCACCTAGGTCTTGTTTTAAATATTCACGATAAGAATTCTCTGTCGGCATCATTCATTCCTTTATCTCTTTACCTTATGCTCTAGCTCCTCTTCAATCTCCTTTGCCCACGGAAACACCTCATGTCGCCTTTCTCTTGCCTCGCGAATAAGACGGAGGTTGCCTGATGTCGTTTCGGGCTCCCACAGTTCGCGTACATTGGCCAGGGCGTCGCCCAGCGCATCCATAGCTCTCTTTTCGTCTTTGGCGAGAACTGCCAGTTCAAGCCGAGTCGCATAATCCCAGTAATCCGGTGTGCCTGATGCAATGCGCCGCTCTGCGCCATAAGCAACAACGGGGATGAGTCCCTCGCGTCTTGGATCGGGCGGTTCCTTGAGTTCCATAAGTGTGACAGCATTTATGCCGGGGAATGCGTCCCGCCAATCAGATTCAAAGCCGCGCATATATGCTTCAATGGCTTTATCGAGTATGCCACGCGCCAGAAACTTGTCGCCGCTCTTTAATGCCGATTCCCATCGGTCTTTGTAAACGCGTCCAAGAATCCCGTATGTCTCGCTACTCGGCCCACGACGCTCAATGAGGTCTGTAAGAACCTTTTCAGCCTTCTCGCTCTGTCCGGCACGATTCAGATCCAGCGCGAGTTGCTCCTGAACCAGAACGGTTGCGGCAAGTGGATGAGACATTTTATCCACAAGGGCAATCATGTCGTCCCATGCTTCTACGCTTCTATATGAAAGGAAAAGGTCAATGACAACCCCTGATTCTTGATTTTTAATGTCGCCAAGCTCCTTTTCTATCGCGCGTATATCATCTACTCCATGTCTGCGCGCCTCTTCAAGGCGCGATTTGATTTCGGCGGAGTACTGAACCTGTTGCCGGAAAACATCTGTCTTGTCAGAGGTTATATTTGGAAATCCATCAAGGAGTTGAAATATCGGGCTATCCGTTAATGGTTTGTCTTCTGCCGCCTTACAGGCCGCAACGAGGCGATCTACGAGTGCCGCTTTGTCATTCGCTACATCTGCTGGTGTGCCCGCGCTGTTCAACTTGTATGGTAAAGCCCGCAGATCCGCTACATCAAATGGCAGGCGCGCACCGCCGGAGTAGAATATGGCAACGGTGCTCCACGGACGCGCCGCATGACGCACGCCCAGTTCGTAAAAAACATTGGCATTGGCCGTAGTCAGGTCTGCGACGGCGAAAGGACAGAGGATTAGACGCTCGAACATTGGCTTCTGTATAATTCCGCCCGCCATCTCTTCATCGGCGCGTATCGGCTCAAGCCCAGCCTCGCCAATAGCAGGAGAGATAAGTTCCTTATAGACAGCATCGAAATCTATCATTATTCCTGTGGCATCAGGCTTTTTGCCAAAAGGCATAAGAACAAAACAAAGTGGGTTATTCATTGGCTACCTCCTTGCCAACCAAGTTTATACTATTTTTGTTGCACTTTTGTCAAGAAAAATACCCGCGTTGGATTGTCTAAAATCAGAAGTCGTATCAAAAACTCTATGCCACCCTGAGCGCAGCAAAGGGTCACAAAACCAAGATTCTTCGCCACTTGCGTGGTTCAGAATGACAACCTTCAGAGGTTTTCAAACAGGTTCTAGTAAAGTGGTATTGGTTCTGTAATTTAAAAAGTGACCAGAATTAAGAAGCGTTGAAATCGGACTGTCTTTGTGTGATATTTTATGTATAAAATCGATTCAAAAAATACAGACTGGCCTAAGAGAAAGATACGCGCAATAAAGTTTTAAGAAGAAACTGTTGAATGCTTGACTATTCAATTAACGGCGCCTTTGCATTGTTTTATTCTCTTAAAGGAAGGTTGCAGTTCCTATGCGTCTAAAAACCGGGGAATGCAGAACATGAATTTATGACCAAATATCCTAATACAGTTTATGAGTGGGAAATATCTTTACCCCCACTGCTTGATGATTTCCGCAAAGCACTTAAGGATGAAATTGAAGTTGCTAAACGGAATTCTTCGTATAGTGCTATACAACTAAGCAATGGCCATAAAGTAGCTCAGCTTGGCTCTGCTTTCCAATATGCTTTCCTGATAGATACTCTTCTGAACGCTCCTGACGGGGCACCTGGTGACCTGCTAGTGCCAGGCCGACCTACTTGAGGTTACAATCGTTTCGACCGAGGGACTCCGTCTAGTTGTAAGCGTCAATGCTGATCTTGGTCAATATGTTCCAACCGCGCGACTACGGACTAATCTAACCATTCTCATGCGAAAATTGATTGAGCGAATCGAGAAAAATGCATCCGCTGTAAATCCTGCCGCCTCGCGAATGCTTGGTCATAGTCCTGTTTCTGGCGAATCCAGATCTATTCTTGAAAAAAATCTTAACGAAGATCAATTGAAAGCTCTTAACAGTGCACTTGGACGCAATCTCACTTTTATCTGGGGACCTCCCGGTACAGGCAAGACTCGCACCATTGGTACGATTACCGAGTATTTGTATCGTGATAAACGTG
>JBLNAE010000368.1:0-5937 GCA_050259195.1 Ignavibacteriales bacterium | reverse complement strand
AGTTGTTCTAAGTCTCTAAATGATATGTTCTTCATATAAACCTTCAGAAGCACACATGAGATCAGTTGTGGGAGACAATATATGTGTGGACTCTTGGGATGTGAGTACATCGGTAGAGTTGTTATTATTGAACAGTCAGAAAAAATTGTTGTAGCCTCTAAAAAAACTACATCTTCAGAAAGCAGAAAGCTGAATGATCGTATAGCAGCTCATCAAAAATTTACCCTTCCTAAGTTAGAAGATATTAAAAATTTTGGTCATGTAGCAATCTATTGTTTTCCTGATGAATCCCTAAACATTCCGGTGGAAGTCTTGAGCAAATTCATACAAGAGCACCGTTTTGATTTTAATGAAACCCTTAGGTATTACCCAACGATAGAGCCTTTTCAAAATTGTATTTCTGTAGGATATTACCCTAAGGCGATAAGACAAGATATTAAAAGCACAGTTAGAATAACTTTGTACACTGATGGATTTATTGCTTTTGATTCACAAGCAGACTTTTTAATGAGCAACGAAGCTTTTTTGGTTGCTACTTGGTTATCGTATGAACTACAAAGACATCTTCAATTATCGAAGACATTACTTGAAAACTATGGCGTTAAGAAAATAAATATCTTTATGGATTTTAAATTTATTGATAATTTTTCTTTGACATTCGGAGGCAGATCCTTTTTCTCACCGCAAAGTTCAAAATATCAAGGTAGTCACAAACCGATAACGCGTAGGATTAAGCTCTCTGAAATTAACGAATTTAATAAAGAAAAAAGAAATATAATATCTCCAATCATAGAGGATATTATGGACGAAGTATCGCGGATTTTTGGATTCTCTAAAACATTGTCGGACTGCTGGGATGAAAATGGTTATTTGACTTATGTTAAAGGTTTAGAGAATAGGAGATAGGAAAAATACTAGAAGCAGTCTCATAAATGGTAGTAACCCTGCGTTTCTCATAGCTTTTTGCATCCTACTGGTATTTATGAGACCACTTCTAGTAAATTATATAAAACTCTTTCTTTGATCATTTTGCAATTTTTTAGCAACAATTTTTAAAAATCTGAGAAACAAAAATAAACAAGTTTCAAAATCCCTCCATTTACTCGACCCTCAAGTTACTCGACCCTCAAGCTCAAACTCAATGGTGTAATTGCGGCCAGAATACTCTTACGTTGTAGTTACAATACCAAAGAAATATATCTCTTCGCTCTAAACATAGGAATACAGGGATTAAGGTGTATAACCAAATGAGGAGAACCTGCCTTATGGATTGCTGTCAGTGGTTTAAGCCAATATTTATAGGGAAATCTGTAGTTGTCTCTCAAGCATACAGCGGAGGTCAGACACATGCTCATCAACATGTTTGACCATCGGCTCATGCCATGACAGGTTTGTAAATGAGCACATATGCAAGCACATATTGATGGTCATCGTTGAGAGGCTCTTCCGGATGCATGAAAAAACTCAAAATGGAGGTAAAAACAATGAAGGCATTGAAGGTAGTATTTCCAACCCTTGAAGATCTCTTAAATGAGGCTAATGACTCAGTGAGAGTAGTAACCCTTATGAAAAGAAGGGGATCAAAGATAAGAGCATTTAAGTCTACCAGTATAGTACCGATGATCTCTTTTATGGTGGTAGGGACAGCGAAGCTTCCAGAGGGAATGATTGGCGAATATGTGTACCTTATCGGAGAAGATGTAGCCTATTTCAATGAGAAGATAAAGGAACTCTCTGAAAAATCCGCGAAAGCAGAGGAAGAGATAAGACGAAAGATCGAAGAAGCAGGGAAGAATGTTCTAAGCGGTCAGTATACAGACGATGTGGTTTTGGGAGCGAAGCCATGAAAAAAGGGTTACATTAGATAAATCCCAAAGGACGGTAGATTTCTTGCCGTCCTCTTTTATTTCGGGATCCCCGTAACTTTGCATCGCTCATTTTTGGATATAGTATTAGTAACAAATTGTCGGAAGGAGGTAGATGGGATGAGAAAACTCTTGCCTCTTGTTATCCTGGCATTTGCCGTTACTCTTTCGACTCAGGCCATAGCCCGGTCCGATAAATCAATAGGGCAGAAGTGTTATAAATCACATCACAAGGAGGGCGGGAGCCAGGTAGCGGCCTGCATCTATACCCAATGCCAGGAGAAATACAAAAATCAGAATGTAAATTACCAGATTCAATGCCAAACGGTGGCAAACAGGGCATTTCTCGATTCACTCAGCAAGGGCAGTGTAAAGTAAGTTCCAAGTAAAAAGGGATGGCAAAAATATAAAAGAGTACAGAATCCGGTACTTGGCATTCTCAATATTGAAGCATTACTTTTTATAGGAGGATTGGAGATGAAAGTAGTCGAGATATACAGGTTGAAGCCGGAATCCAGGCTGGAATTACCCTTCTTTATAGTTCGTCTTCCTGCCGGCACGGGGTATCCTTCCCCCAGCGATGACTACGTTGAAGAGTGCATAGACCTCAATAAGAAATTAATCAAACATCCTGAAGGCACATATCTTGTCAGGGTCATGGGCGATTCCATGAAAAACGCCAGGATCGAAGAGGGGGATTTCCTTATAGTGGATAGATCGCAGGAGCCGGAGAGCGGAGACATAATAATTGCAGTGTTGGATGGTGCTCTTACAGTCAAACGTCTCATAAAAAAGCCGGGCAGATGGTATCTGGAGGCTGCAAATCCCAAGTATCCCCGCCATGAGATCACACCGGAGATGGATTTCGAGATATGGGGCAAGGTCACTTACATATTCCATCCGGCAAGGTGAGAGCAGATGCGGAGCATCGCACTGATAGACTGCAACAATTTCTACGTGAGCTGCGAGCGTGTGTTCAACCCCAAACTGAGAGGGCGTCCTGTCGTTGTGCTGAGCAACAACGACGGATGCGTCGTAGCCAGGAGCGAAGAAGCGAAGGCTCTAGGCATACCTATGGGAGCACCTGCATTCATGTATGAAGGTCTATTCAATCAGCACAATGTAATATCCCTCTCATCCAATTACACCCTGTATGCGGATATGTCCAGGCGTGTGATGGCAACACTATCACAGTTCGCACCAGAGGTAGAGATCTATTCTATAGACGAGGCATTCCTGAACCTGAGCGGCTTTGTGGACCTCAACCTGACCGAATACGCCAAACGGATAAAAGAAGCAGTCAAGCGAACTACGGGGATACCCATCTCCGTGGGCATCGGTCCTACAAAGACACTGGCTAAGGTTGCCAACAGATTAGCCAAGAAGAACTCAATGTGCGGGGGTGTATTCGATATTACAGATCACCCGAGGATGGATGATTTTCTATCGAGCATCAGGGTAGAGGATGTATGGGGAATAGGAATTCAGTATGCAAACCTCCTCCATCAAAACTGGATCTCTACGGCGCTGGACCTGAAGAATGCCAGCGATACATGGGTAAAAAAGCACATGACTGTTGTAGGACTCCGCACAGTGTGGGAGCTAAGGGGCATACCGTGTATGGACTTGGAGGATATAACGGAGCCTAGAAAACAGATTATACGCTCCCGTTCTTTCGGGAAGCCGGTAGAGAACATTCAAGAGCTCAAAGAGGCTGTAGCTACTCATACAACCAGGGCCACTGAAAAGCTGAGAGCACAGGAATCGGTTACACCCTTCATAAGCGTGTTTATAGAGACCAACAGGTATAAAACCGATGAGCCGCAGTATTCAAACAGCGCGGGGAGGCACTTGCCGGAACCCACATCGTGCACGCCTCTGCTAATTAAATACGCCACTGCCTGCCTTGAGAGGATATACAGGGAGGGGTATAGATTCATAAAGGCCGGTGTAGTGCTGATGGACATAATACCTGAAGACCAGATTCAGCTTAATCTATTTGTCCCAAGGCGGCTAATAGTAAAGGATAGAGCGTTGATGAAAGCAGTGGATCGAACAAATCGAAAATGGGGAAGCGAGACTATTAGATATGGTTCTTCAGGATTAGAGCAACAATGGAGGATGAAAAGGGCTAGGCTATCTCCTCGATATACAACTAACTGGGACGAGATATTGGTAGTTAAGTAGTCGAGATTAGCGCGTTGATGCCAATATAAAGCGTATAGTTCATAGAAACCAGTTTCAATATTTAATGTATTATTCATTGGTATGATTTTCCGAGGTTAAACAATGGTCGATGTGAAACTCCTTCACGAACTCGTCGACACTATTGTGATAGTCATGATGGAAAACCGCTCCTTTGACCATATACTCGGTCACCTGAGCTACGAGGATGAGGCCAACTGGCCTTCCTTAGAAGGACTTCGCGAGTCTGAGGTTCAGAATTATCGCAACCTCTGTATCTATGACAATGTGCCCTATTATCCCAATCCTGTATCCGATGGTTATTTCCCTACCGACCTTCCACATGAAAGAGGCTATGTTTCGAGGCAGATGGTCTGCTCAAACGGTGTTTGCTCTATGACGGGGTTTACCAACGCCTACTATGAATATTGCCGAGATGAACTGCATCTGGATCCGGGCAATATAGAGCCATTCGAGCCGATGGGTTTCCTTGGGTCAAAAGATTTGCCGGTTACGAACTTTCTTGCAAATAACTTTGCTGTCTGTGACCACTGGTTTGCCCCCCTCCCTACAAGTACTCATCCAAACAGGTGCATGGCTCTGGGCGGTTCGACTCCGATTGATAGTACGGGGGAGTTTGACCATAGCCTCAAGGTTGATTCCCTTGTTCTTGACTGGCTCGATGAGAAGGGTATCAGTTGGCGTGTATATCACCATGGTGCTCTCTCATCCTTTTACCTGTTTCGTACGGGGTTTATTTTTGATTCGAGATTCCGTTTGTTCAAGAGTCTAAAGGATGATATAAACGCTCCGGATGGTGAATTCCCTCAGGTTGTATTTATTGAGCCTTCATACACTGGGCCCAATCAAAACGATAATCATCCTCCTCTTCCCGTGAGCTACGGTGAGCTATTTCTGAGAGACATTTATCAAACTTTAGTGTCAAATGAAGAGAGATGGAAGAAAACCGTTATGATCCTCACGTATGACGAGCATGGGGGGTTCTTTGATCATATGTCTCCGCTTTCAATTCCCTATGCTCCACCCAATGGGGAGTTTCCACCGTTTAAGACTACTGGACCGCGTGTCCCTGCTATTATAGCGTCCCCTCTTGTCTGTGCGGGGTATGTCTATCAAGGGAACATAGATCATACCTCAATCTTGCAATTATTGGCTGAGAGGTTTGCTCCTCTCGATCCAGGATATTCCAGCAGTGTAAACAATCGGCGTGATCAAGGTATAAATAGTGTCAGGAGTGTGCTTAACCTATCTGAACCACGCCCTGATATACCCCCTGTTCCCGCTCTGAAGGTTCCTAGGAAAGCCTTAGTTCGGAGGGTTCGGTTTCAAAAAAATCCTCTGCAGAGTTCGCTTGAAAATATTGCTAATAGAGCGATTAATCTATACCCCGATGAGATAAGAAAGAGACACCCCGAACTCTTGACTTGGCATAAAACAACCTCTGGTTACATTGCCGAGAAGAAGCGTAAGCGTAGAAAGCCCACGCGAAAGCGTACACGCGCGCATGGAAAGAAAATCCGTTAACGAACTGCATCGAAATGATGTGCCCTAAATTAATAACCAAAGAATGGAAGAATGAGAGGCTAAGCAGAGGCTTTCTCACCGTAATGCTCAAGTATTTTCATAAATAAATTAAAATATTTTATGCAGAAAAGACATAAACAGACACGTTTTAAAGAATTAGCCGCTGCTTTTGAAAAGCTGGAATACACTGATTCAAGCAATGCGATGGTTAATATTTTGGCCGAATTTTTGCCCAACCTATCACCTCAGGAAATTAAAATTACTGCGTATTTGCTTCGAGGCGAAGTTGGGCCAAGCTTCGAGGCTCTTGAATTCAACCTGGCGCAGAACATGGTCATACGCG
>JBLNAE010000367.1:0-2884 GCA_050259195.1 Ignavibacteriales bacterium | reverse complement strand
AAAAAATAATCTCAGAAAAACTCAAAGAATACCAAAAAGAAAGAGGTAACTCCTTTAAGGCGCATAGCAGGTTAAAAGATTCGATTGAAAAGAAGAAGGAAGAGAGGGCAAGAATTCTGGAACTCTATCGGAAAGGCGTCATAACAATGGAGGAAGTTGAAAAACAGCTTGAGGCCGTAGAGTTGGAAGAAACGCATCTTATTAAAATGAGTGAGGAGCTTAAATCAAAGATGATGGATGGGTTATCTCAAGGGGAATTGGTAAGAGCCTTTAGGGGAGAGATAGATAGGTATAGAGAGGAACTTGAGAATGGCTCTATAGCATTCGAAGACAAACAGAGAATAATTCAGACTTTTGTAAAAGAGGTCCGAGTAAATATGAACGGAAGGAAAGCTGGTCGTCCTTCACTTATAGAAACCATGCCTTTTAGAAAAGAAATAGAATCGATATCTTTAAAGGACTCAAAGATAGTAACTCTTTATTCTAGAGACATTAATTCAAATAATGCAGAGGGGTTACAACCTGATTATAGTAGCAATTTCGCCGATGTTATTTATCACTTCCCATTTTCACCAAAGGAGTTGGGTGCTACTGTTAATAGCATGTTCAGACGTGTGATTATACCAATTTTCTATTGAGCATTAATGATTTTTATGAATGTCATTGCAAGCGACTGATAATTTATGCTCTATTTCAAAATGAAAATTATATAATCAGCATTTTGGATTGAGCATATGCCGGAGGATACGAGTATGCCGCTTAGCGTATTTCTCATCAACGTTGTGTGGGGCAGCGGCTGGATTCCAGGTTAGGCTCTTATTGACGCATTTAATCGAAGTGCTATGCTTAACAAGTGAAGGTCAAAGGGATTATCAAACTGCTTGAGCAGGAGGGCTGGAAGTTGGTAAGAACAAATGGTAGTCACCGTCGGTTCAAGCATCCAACGAAGCCGGAGACTGTAACCGTGGCTGGCAAGCCTAATTTGGATATGCCGCCCGGTACGCTCAACAGTATTTTGAAACAAGCGGGATTAAAACCATGAGGAGGCGTGATGCAGTACGTAGTCATCGTTGAGCGGAGCGAGGGTAGCTACGGCGCTTATGTGCCTGATCTGCCGGGTTGTGTAGCTGTGGCAGAAACAAAAGAGGAGGTTCTGAAGCTAATTCGTGAAGCTATTGAACTACACCTCGAAAGTATGCGAAAGGAAGGGCTTCCAATCCCCGAACCTAGCTCAACCAGCGAATATGTGCAAGTGTGATAACACTAATCAGCCAAGAATAATTCAGATTATATGTTCTAATCGGCATATAATCTTACTGCTTTTAGAACATTCATATCGAGAATCTCTATTGTAGCCGAATTGAAGCGAGATGAAATCATATTGTATGTTGGATAGGAAATAGGATGAAAACCAACATAAGCAAGGCTTCCATTCAAATGGCTGTTGGTGTTAATCTTTGCTTGTGTGTCGGCTCCAAATACACATACCGACGTTGCTCAACCAAAGGGTCCTGCTGTGGATACAGACGTTCTCAGCGGGAATCGGATATGCAAGAATCAAGGGATCTCTGGAGAGCTTTTTAGGAGAACGGAGCTATTTTTGGCTCATCAAGACCGGACGGATCAATGGTGACTGATGAAGAATTCGAGCGTTTCCTCAAGAGTGAGATTACTCCCCGTTTTCCCGACGGATTGACTTTATTAGCCGGCACGGGTCAATTTAAAAACCCAAAGGGGGAGATTATTCAAGAGAAGTCAAGGCTGCTTATATTGCTCTACCCTTTTGGAGAGAGCGGGAGTAGCGAGCGGATTGAACAAATTAGAGACGCTTACAAGAGCACATTTAGTCAAGAGTCCGTGATTCGCGCCGATGGCTTATCGTGTATATCTTTCTGAGTTTTCATAGAGGAGAGGAATAACGTGGCGTCGCAAACTATTCAGTTCTGGTTTGAGTTTGGAAGCACATACTCATATCTTTCTGTAATGCGGATTGAGCGCGTGGCGAAAGATGCGGGCGTGCCGGTTGAGTGGAAGCCTTTTCTTCTAGGCCCTATATTCCGCAGTCAGGGATGGGACACATCGCCATTTAACATTTATCCGGCAAAGGGCCGATATATGTGGCGCGATATTGAGCGTCTATGCGTCAAGTATGGGATTCCGTTTAAGAAGCCGACGCAGTTTCCCAGAAACGGACTCCTTGCGGCGAGAGTCGCGTGCATTGCGGCATCTGAGGGATGGTGTTCAGAGTTCACCAAGGCCGTGTTCCGCGCCAACTTTGCAGAGGATCGAGATATTTCAGATCCTGTAATTATATCTGGAGCCCTTGAGTCTATTGGCCGAAACGGAATTGAGGTAATCAGGCGGGCGGAGTCGCCTGAGAATAAGGAATCCCTTCGTAATCAGACTCAGAGGGCTGTTGGTCTCGGGATCTTCGGAGCGCCGACATTCGTCGTAGGCGATGAAATTTTTTGGGGGAACGATCGTTTGGAAGACGCGATTGATTGGTACAAAAAGCAAATGTGATAATAATCCCCCCATTAGGGTAGAACGTTCTCACGCCACTCCTGACGAATTTTTACAACCATCGGAGCGATACGGGTAAAAAAGCGCATCACGTATATCAGGTAACCGAGAGCCGCCGCAAGCTGCACCAGGGCAATAATCACATGGCCGCCCTCTTCGATGAAGAATACCGGCTATAACCGTACCGCAATCACCGCCAGAAGGTTGAAGACCACCGTTGCCGGCATAAAGAATCTGATATTTATACCATTTTCAGGATAAAAATGGTTAAAATATATGAATGGGAAGAAGAGCAAGTATCAAACCAAATAGAAGCATTTATTCTGTAGAAGAGCTGACAGAACTCTACAAGAAAGAAAAG
>JBLNAE010000366.1:0-6480 GCA_050259195.1 Ignavibacteriales bacterium | reverse complement strand
AAAAAAACGGGGATTACAAATAACAGGAGAAAAAAAGGGAACCATTCTATAACAAAAGCGAAATCTATCTTTCTTTTACTACCTTCACAAATTTGGGTTAATGAGAGTAGATCTTATCTATATTCGAGTAGGTATATCTCACTTCTATATATGAAAGCCTCTTTTCTGTAAGTGAATTGAGGATTTGTGGATACCTTGAGACCCTTTCTGGTCCTCTCAGGATAAACCCTGTCGCATTGAGTATTCTCTCCTGATCAGGGCTTCTGGGGTAGAGACAGCAGCAGACAATCTTGACGCATAATCCAGGGCTTTCTATTTCCGAGCTCCTAGACACTTCTAAAAAAGTAGTAGATTCCCCCTACCACAACCGATATAATTTATTTTAGAGGACAGAGGATACTAAGTAGTATCATTAGGATACTCCACCCTTACGCCATCCTCCATCAGTAGTAACACTCTCTCAGAAGCTCCAACGCTGAGGGAGTGTATATAGACACCAAAACTCTCCCACTTGTTTTTCAATCGGTAATGACAGTAAACTTACTCTGTCTCCTCATGGTGAGACCTCCATTTTGCCCTGAAGTGTTCCAGTTCTCCCTCCGCTTCAGGGCTTTTTATTTCTTATTTCTAACTAATGCCCAACATAACTCCATCAAGTTATAATGCCCTAAAAATGGAGTTCTCAAACATGCCTAAAGGGAAAATACAAAAACCAATAAAAGAGAAGAGCTATGGATTTATACAGACAGAAAATGGAGAAGAAATCTTCTTTCATATCAAGAATCTTCAGGGACTTGATTCTAAAAGGATAAAGAAAGGTGCTATAGTAGAGTTTGACATAGGAAAGGACGAATGGGATCGCCCTGTAGCAATAAACGTTAGAGACACAGATTTATAGAGCTGCACATTTTTAGCCTATACGTTTGCACTCACTTCTCTTTCATTTCTTTAGCCTTTAATCCTCCACAGAGGACACTCCCTCAAAATCCTCCTCTGTGGAGGTGTATCTATAAATTAAAGCTCCCATCTTGTTTTCCAATCAGTCATAGCAGTAAACTTACTCTGACTCTCATGGTGAGACCTCCGTTGTCGCCCTGAAGTGGACCCCCTTTCGCTTCAGGGCTTTTTATTATCACAATTCTACTATCTCTGGTTTCTTTGCGTAATCTTTGAATACCCTGATTTTTAAAATTTGGGACATATATCCTTGGCGGGAATTCTACGCCTAAAATAAAGTAGACTCCATAATGAATAACGGGGGTGGTAATCATGCATCTATCATGCCTTATATGTGCCCAAATGATTTAGAGCCAGAGGTTCAATTACGAGTTATCTTCCTTATTCATGATTTTAAGCAGCCCACTACTTATCTCTTTGTTTCCTATTTTTAAAGAGACTTCTGGCATATGAACCTTACCAATATTACTTCTTAATAGCTCACCATCTCTAGAGAATAAAAAGCTTTCATCATAAGTCTGGCGTTAAATATAACCTTCCACTTTCTCAAATATATCATCCTGAGTACTCTCTTCTTTCTGATGGAGTCTTATACGGTCTTGAACTAATCCTACCTGCTCACCCCATTCCAACTCGTTTATATTCTTAGACAGATTCAGAACCTTATAGTTCTCTATACCAATAAAAGCTATTATGCATATAGTCCCTACAGGTGGACCTTTACGCTCATGCTCTATCCATAGATGGGGTTTAAAAGTCCTTCTTTCATATTCCTCCAGCCTCTTTCTATCGAGTTCTAGCTCTTCTTGTCTTTGTTGGGCAGTTGTCTCAAAGGCATCTTCTACAACCTGTGGGTTAAGCCCTAAAGCCCTTGGAAGCATCTTCTTCATAGGCTCTGGGCATTCGCCAGTCTCGATTAGATGGTATAAGCGGCGATAGCCCTTGTCGAGATTCTTGTACCCCTTTCGATAATACTCGGCTTTGGGGTTGGGGGCTCAGTAACGGTGACCTCAGCAATTTAGAAAAAATGGGGGATGCGTCATCGTACAATAACCAATTCCAGTGGTCCAAGTAATCTACGCAGCAGTTCAAAATTATCTAAGAACCGTGAAAATGAAATAGATGCACCCCTAGTACCATAAATGGAACATGATAGTATCTCAGGTTTAAATAATAGAAATGTTAGAGATTAACTAGGAGGAATCTTTTAACATCAAAACTATCTTTTGAGTTCCCTGCAAAGACTCCAAAATTGTATCATCACTATCTGTGTTTACTTCTATTTCAGGTAGATAAATATGTTCATACCTCTGAGGGAGGAAAATAACAATTTCGGTTGACACAAGTTTGTCTAATTGAGATAATGTTACTAGAAAAAGAGGAGGATGTCATGAAAAGTTTCTTAATCGTTATTTCAGCGGTATTTTTTGCAGTCTTATTAGCGATATATCTAATAGCCTGCGGGAGTGGCAGCGGGGGTGGAAGTGGAAGCGTAATTAACGACCCTACGGAAATTACAGCTGGGCCGGATGGGAATCTCTGGTTTACTGAATTTGGTCAGAGCAAAATTGGGCGGATCACCACAAGTGGAACGATCACTGAGTTTACGATTCCTACATTTAACGGTTCTCCCGACGGTATCGCTGCTGGAACGGATGGGAATCTCTGGTTTGTCGAATTCGTGGGAAACAAAATTGGCAGGATCACCACAAGTGGAAAAATCACTGAATTCCCCATCCCTACATCTGGCTGTCAACCTGTGGGTATAGTCTCCGGACCAGATAAGAATCTCTGGTTTACTGAAGGTTTCGGAAACAAAATTGGGCAGATCACCACAGGTGGGACTATCACTGAATTTTCCATCCCCACAACTGGCAGCCAACCTGTGGGTATAGCATCTGGGCCGGATGAGAATCTCTGGTTTACCGAAAATTTCGGAAACAAAATTGGGCAGATCACCACAGGTGGGACCATCACTGAATTTTCCATCCCCACAACTGGCAGCCAACCTGTGGGTATAGCATCTGGGCCGGATGGGAATCTCTGGTTTGCTGAGTCTGGTGGAAACAAAATTGGGAAGATCACGACAACTGGAACGATCACTGAGTTTACGATTCCTACGCCTAACGGCTCGCCCAACGGTATCACGGCTGGAGCTGATGGGAATCTCTGGTTCACCGAAGCCTTGGGAAACAAAATCGGGCAAATCACCACGACTGGAACAATCACTGAGTTTACGATTCCTACACCTAACAGCGAACCCCAGGGTATATCTCTTGGACCGGATAAGAATCTCTGGTTCGTCGAGAGAATAGGGAACAAAATCGGCGTGATTACCACAACTGGAACGATCACTGAGTTTTAGAAAAAGCTAATGTCCGGTTAAAGCGGTTGACAAAAATGGGCTATGGTTATTAAAATTATCACAAATCACTTCCCTTCCGCCACGATCCACCATTTAAAGGGATAGTGTGCAAAGCTTTCGATTTAGAGGCTGTGAAATAGCTTTGTGATTATACTAACTTCCGAAAGAGCAAGGGATTATAATTCCCTCTAGTATTTACGTTCATTCTCCGCAAGCAAAGCTCAAAGCCAAAATGCTTTAGCATTGTTTTTCTATCAGGAGCACCATGAATATTTTTTCTATCGAAATAGCGTAATATAATCATATTATTTATTAGTGGCATGATGTTCTAAGCGGCGATAACCCTTGTCGAGATTCTTGTACCCCAACCTGAGTACAATCTCTCTCTTGAGTTCCTTATTCCCTGAGATGACTCGATTGATAAGTTTAGATATTTCGTACATCTAACGCCTCCCAAATAAGATTAGGCATCCATACGCTGTTCATACCTCTCTGGAAGATGCTTTACCACTCTATCAACTCATATCCTCAAAAAGTCTCCCTTGAATATATTCTTTAATCTCCTTATCAAAATCACCAAGGCTCAAATCTGTCTCCTGTAATTTCAGAGTTACGCCTTCCCTGATCTTTACCTCTCCCTTAACTCTGTAAACTCTCATATTACTCAGCACTAATACGTAGGTTGCACCGTCACTCTCAAAGATAACGCTCCTTTCTTTTTCCCATTTGGTAAGGTCTCTACTCATATTTCTTCTCTCCCTTTTTTACATAAAGGACATTCGAAGATATGGGTTCAAAAAAGGAGCCAATATGGAGTAACGTTACTTTACTATTTTCTAAGTTGAGACATGTAGTCCATGATTAAGGGTTTAGACCCGAAAACCCCTAATACGCAAAATGAAGCCTTAATTTTGGCCCACCTTGAAAAGGGGGACAGCTCTTTGCCCAAGTTGCCGATGACATAAATAAAGGGCAAATGCAGCCCCATAAAGCCCTAATCTTTGGAGACCTAAAAACACTTGACCCTGTAGCCGAATGAACCCTTGATGCCGTGTGGGTATATACTTTATATAATAGCTATCTAACTCTCCGTAATGTCTATTTCGTTTTCGTCTTCGTAGTTAAACTCTACTTTGCTTTGTTTTATTATTTCGTCGAGGATGCTTGATAAGTAGCCTTTTTCTTTTGCTTACCAGAATTTTGATACTGCTTTGCTAGTTTCTGAGTCAGCTTCATATCAAAGTCCTCCATCGCTTCAGTACCCCCTGAAATCAGGCGATACTCTGTATTATTTCAAGGAATTCGAATTATGAGCTAACAAGAAAGGTTTCGAGGAATTTTAATATGAGCTAACTCGCTTCCTTGACTTAGAAAGACGTTTTCCAGTATACTCCTAAACAGAGTGAAAAGGCGTAAGGTTGTTCTTATAACACGTCATATAGGGTGATTATATGAAATTTTGTCCTATAATTAATAGTTATGCCGCTTAACCCTATCCGGGTTTGAGATACACACAACACAAATTATAACACTGATTGGATAGACCATGAAACCTATTCAACTACTATATGTAAAAAATATTATTTCAAGACACAGAGGGGACGCGCAACAAGATCTAGTATTCTTTATGCTGGTGGAGAACCTGGCTTATGACAAGCAAGTTGAGGTTCACTGGGCCGGGGAGGACGGAGTGTGGCGCACGCTGCCAGCGGAGTACCATAGCGCCACAGGCCAGAGTCGTGAAATCTGGTACGCCCAGGCAAAGTTTTACCTATCGGAGGAGACCTTACTTCCGGGCGATATTGAATTTGCCCTGCGTTACCGAGTTTTGGGGAAAGAATACTGGGACAATAATTATCGTCAAAATTATGCGATTAACGCCGATTCGGGGGTGCAGGTAGCGCAAGAAGTTCCATTACTGAATATTGAATTCAATCCCATGCTTCAGCATGGGCAGCAATTTTATCCCATCACGGTCGCTGTACGCCACTCCCTTCAGCCCAAAGGGGTCTATATTCATTGGACAACGGATCACTGGGAAAGTGTGCACACTACCCCCTGTTTCTTCAAGAGAAAGCACTGGGATAAAACCTTATGGAGCAACGCCAGAAATCCCAATAAATATGGTTATGGCATTTGGATCAGCCAAATTAAAGTTGACGACGCCTATCGGGTTGAATATGCAATTGCCTGTGAGACAGCCACCCGAACCATTTGGGACAACAACTTTGGCCAGAACTATCTGACCCGACGCGAGCTTTTGAAAGTTTTGATCCTGAACCTGCATTGCTATCAGGAGGAGAATCAGGATGCCAAATTTACCCAAATTGCCAAAGCTATTAGCGACTTAAATATTGATATTGCCTGTCTGCAAGAAGTCGGTGAGCATTGGAACGATGGCCGAGGGGACTGGAACTCGAACGCGGCCAAAATCATTTGCGGCCTGCTACGGGAACCTTACCACCTTTACACCGATTGGTGTCATATCGGCTTTGGCCGCTATCGAGAGGGGGTTGCCATCTTAAGTAAATATAAGTTTGTGACGCAGGATGCTTTCTTTGTCTCTTCCAGTCAGGACATCTATGACATTCACGCCAGAAAAATCGTCATGGCCCAGGTCCACGTTCCCTATATGGGACTGACAAATGTGTTGTCGGTGCATCTCAGTTGGTTGAGTGATGGGTTTCTGGAACAGTTTGAGCGTCTGCGCGGCTGGGCAAATCACAAACATGCCAACAATGTTGCAGCCACGCTCTTATGTGGGGATTTCAACATCAAAGCAGGCTCAGAAGGGTATGCGGCGGTCGTCAACACGCAAGAATATGAGGACCAATTTTTAAGAGTGACCTCACAGGATGTATTTGATAAAATCTTCAGGCAATCTTCACAACCGTGGGATCATTACCTGGCTAATGATCATCGAATTGATTATATCTTTATGAAGAAAGGTAGCAATTTAATGGTAACCTCAGCCAGACCCCTCTTTACGGAGCATGACTATGGCCGAGTTTCTGATCACTATGGTTACTATATGGAATTTGAGCCGAAGTGCTGATTTTTTCATCTGGCCCTGTTGCGAGAAAAGCATCGAGTATGAAGATATACACAAAGAGGAATTAGTACAGAGGGCATCAACTCTACAAAGCGACTGTAGCTTA
>JBLNAE010000365.1:0-16687 GCA_050259195.1 Ignavibacteriales bacterium | reverse complement strand
TATATCATCCGAACCTTCGCCTCAGGGTAAATTCCGTGAAGCACCTTGGTTTACAATCTATAGATTCTTCGCCTTCGGCTCAGAATGACACGTACACTGTTTATCCGGATTTGATATGACTATACCCAATCATGTGGGAAAGATTCTCCACCCCAAAGTTTTGAAAACCATGCTAAGAGATGCAGATTTAACAATAGAAGAATTTAAAAAGTTAATGAGATAATATAACCAAACTTCAGCTACTACTAACTACCTCTCCAAACAAGTCATAAGTATCCGCATCCATAATTGAAATCTTAACCAAATCGCCGACTTTTAATTTCCTAGTTCTTTTTACATAGGTAACTCCGTCAACCTCAGGCGCTTGAGATGAGATTCTGGCGATGTAGTTGCCATTCTCCCTGCCCTCAATAAAACCTTCATGAACGGTTCCAATCAGGGCGCGATTTTTATTGAGAGAAACCTCGGATTGGACTTCCATTAATTTTTCATATCTCTCTTCTTTTACCTCATTGGGAATCTGACCGGGCATATCACCGGCTCTTGTTCCTTCTTCTTGTGAGTATTTAAATGCTCCGGCTCTTTCAAACTGCACCTCTTCTACGAAATCAAGAAGCTCATTAAATTCTTCTTCAGTTTCACCAGGAAACCCCACAATAAATGTGGTGCGAAGGGTTAAATTTGGAATCTCTTCGCGAAGTTTATGGATTATACCTCTAATTCTATCGCTTGTTGTCTTTCTATCCATAAGTTGCAGGATTCTATCGTTTATGTGTTGAAGAGGAATATCTATGTAATTCAAAATTTTTTCTTCTTCCGCAATCAGTTTTACGAGAGAGTCTGTAAATCCCCAGGGGTAGCAGTAGAAAAGCCTGATCCACTTTATCCCGTTTACCTTTGCGAGTTCTCGAAGGAGCGTTTCGAGATTCGTTCCGATGTCCCTTCCATAGCTTGTCATGTCCTGAGCAATGAGATTTATCTCTTGAACTCCTGAGTTTGCGAGATTGTTCAACTCTCCAACAATCGAATCAACGGGTCTGCTTTTCATAAGACCGCGCATTTTTGGAATTATGCAAAAAGAGCAAGTTCTCGAGCATCCTTCAGAGACCTTCACATAAGCTGTGTAAGAAAGCGTCGTAAGAACCCTGGGGGTGTCTGGATCATAAAGCGTTCCGGGGTCGGATTTATGGAATTTTTTAATCCTTTTCTTTCCCAAAAATTCCCCGATTCTTAAAAGGTCGCCTGTGCCCCAGAATGCGTCCACTTCGGGGAATTCCCGTCTAAGCTCATCTGCGTATCTCTCGACAAGGCATCCGGTGACGATTAGTTTCTTGCAACTGCCATGATGTTTATATTTAGAAAGTTCAATTATTGTGTTTAAAGATTCCTTCTTCGCTTCGCCAATAAATCCGCACGTATTTACGATTATTACGTCTGCGTCTTTTTGGGATGAAATCTCGTATCCTGAATTTTTGAGTGAGCCGAGAATCAGTTCGCTATCTACGAGGTTTTTGGAACAGCCCAAACTCGCAATAAATGCCCTCATGCACGCCTCTTTACGATATGAGACACCTTTCCGGAGGCTATAGTTAGAACTACCTCTCCCTCGTCTCCTTTCCCAAATATCTCAAACGCTACTTCTTCGAGGTGCTTAGAGATAATGACGTCTAATCCTCTTGCTCCCGTTTGTCTCTTTACGGCCTCTTTTATAACGAAATCCGCTACTCTGGGGTCTATATGCAACTGGAATCCCTCTTCCTCAAATTCCTTTTTGTATCTTTGAACCTTAAGGAGGAAAATATCTCTCAATGTGTCATTATCAAGCGGGGAAAACGGCACGATCCTATTGAACCTTGCAATAAGCTCCGGGAGAAATCCGAATAGATGAAACCTTGTTACATCGTTGGCTTCGTCTTCACTGAGTTTATACGCGATTGATTCCTCACCCTCTCCATTTTCTTCTAATTTTTGAAGGAACCCCATCCCGCCTTTTTCAAATAGGCTTCTTATCCCTGAGAATGCTCCTACGGCAAAAAAAGTAATGTCTCTTGTTGAAATCAGTGCCCTCGGACCGCGGCTTGAAAATCCGAAATCAAGCGGAACCTGAACGTCCGCTCCTTCAAGTATCTTAAGAAGCTCTCTTTGAACGCCATATCCAGAGACGTCTTTTGTCGTTCCTTGCCCCGCAAACCTCGCGCTGCTGTATGCCCCTGCGATTTTATCAAATTCATCGAGTACTACAACGCCACATTCGGCAACGTCAATACTTTCATTGGCCGTGTAGACGAGTTGAACGAGAATGTTTACAACGTCGTCTCCTACATAGCCCGATTCGGTGAACTTTGTCATATCCACTATGACAAAAGGGATTTTAAATATCTCGCCGAAGAGGAGTTCAATCAGATAGGTTTTACCACATCCCGTCGGCCCCATGAGGATTGAATTGGGTCTTGGAGGAAGCTCAGGCCTTGGGACTTTCTTTGTGTGTAGAAGCTTGAGTCTTTTTACATGCCTGTATGCGGCAAGAGACACGGCGCGCCTTGCTCCAGGTTGACCCCGGTAGCCTAACCTCTCAAGCTCTTCAAATATCCTTTTGGGGGGATGAAGAGGAACGGACTGAATGAAATCTTTAATGTAGTATATCTTATCTCCTCTTCTCATAGGTTTTAACCTCCGTGAGTGTATAATTCTATAAACTCTTGAAGGCTTTTTCAAGTATACGTGTTATGTTCATAATGTATTGGAAGTTATGGGTCTTAAATCGCATTTGAGCACATAACCCATGCCTCTCGTATGGTTGTTGTGATTGTTATAGAGGCAATCCCATTCGACTATTGCAAACTGTTGTATCTCATCCGGTAATAAAGTGTGGGTGCAATTATGGTGCGGACACGAGGTTGGCCGCTACAACATAGGTGGGATTTGACAAAGGTGAGTTGTTTCCCTAAACTATATTGTTTGGCACAGAAAGTTTGGGCCCATAGCTCAGTTGGTAGAGCTCCCGGCTCATAACCGGAGGGTCCCTGGTTCGAATCCAGGTGGGCCCATACGTAATAGGCAGCCCCGGATTTTTAGATGGAAAGAGATATTTACACAATTCATCGCCTAAATTCCAATTTGTCTTTTTACCTACCGCCCTTAGAAAAAATCAATCCCCAATTTGATAAATCTAACTGCAAAGCAAGGAGGAAAAAATGAGAAACCAGATTGCGGTTCTCGAAACGCTTCAGCAGCTCGATTTAGAGCTGGGAGAGCTGGAAGACAACCTGGAAAAATATCCGCAAGAAATGACCCGCTACGAAGAAGAACTCAAAAGGATTAAAGAATCCGTATCTAAAACAAAAGAAGAGTTCAATGGAAGAAAAAAGAAGAAGATGGAAAAGGAACTAAACCTCGCCGAGAATAAGGACAAAATAAAAAGGTTGGAGGGAAAGCTTTTTGAGATAAAAACATACAAAGAGTACGAGGCTCTTCAAAAAGAGGTTGCTGAGGCTAAAAAGTTAACCGCCGAGATAGAAGAAGAAATTCTAAAAGAGATGGAAGCGGTTGAAGACTTGGAATCGCTTCTTAAAGAAAAGGAGAGCGAACTCGCTGAAAAGGAAAAGGAGTACGAACGGGTAATAAACAGCTATAATGGGAAAATAAGTGACCTAAAGAGCGTGTATGAAACTAAAAAGCAAGAAAAGAAAAGGGTAACTTCAATCGTAAATCCTGAGATACTCTCAATGTATGAAAGGATTAGAACGAGGAACGGCGTTGCGCTCGCACCGGCAAGAAACGAAATATGCACGGGCTGTAACATGAACATTCCACCTCAGCTCTTTAACGAGGTTCTGACAAGTTCGAGAATGATTCAATGCCCGAACTGTCATAGAATTCTCTACTGTGAAGAAACAACCGAAAACGGGGTTCAAACAGCTTAAATTGTCTTTAGACAGCGTGAAAGTGCCCCTTGAAATCTACATAGATGGCGCCTCAAGGGGAAATCCCGGCAGATCGGGGGTAGGGGTTTTAATAAGGGATGTAGATGGAGGTGTCCACGAAATAAAGAGAGATATTGGCATTGCCACAAACAATGAGGCCGAATATAAGGCTCTAATAACTGCCCTCCAATCTGCAAAAAAACTTAGAAAAAACCATCTTAAGATTTACACAGATTCATCCCTCCTTGCCAATCAAATAAATGAAAGCTGGCGCGTCCGTGATTCCAAGATTGCCGCCCTCTGGAAATGCGCCAAGAAATTAATAGCGGAATTTGAAGAAGTAAAGATTAAGTATATCCCTAGAGAATTAAATCGAGAAGCCGACAGGCTTGCAAATAGAGCGATAGATGAATATCTTTAAATATTGAGATGAGTGGACTAGGCGATCGCCCCTTTTGAAAAAGGGGAGGAAAGTCTGAACTCCGGAGGGCAGAGCGCTGGGTAACACCCAGGTGTCGTGAGGCAACGGAAAGTGCCACAGAGAATAAACCGCCTATGTTTTTTATCTTTATAAAAAGCAGGCAAGGGTGAAAAGGCAGTGTAAGAGACTACCGCGCAGGGTGGCGACATCCTGCGGCACGGAAAACCCCGCTCGGAGAAAGACCAAATAGGGAAGCTTATAAGGTTGCCCGACTGAAGCTTCCGGGTAGGTCGCACGAGGCATCCAGAGATGGATGTCCTAGATGAATGATCGCCCTAGACAGAATTCAGCTTACAGGTTCACTCATCTTATTAAATCTCACTTTAATAAATTCTCTCTTTCCAATTTTTACTTTAATAAGCTCTTTGTGCGGCACCGGCGCTTTAGGGTCGGCAATCTTTTGTTCATCTACGCTTACTCCGCCCTGCTCTATAAGCCTTTTTGCTTCTCCTCGGCTTTTGATTTTTTCAGACGAGAGCAGAACCAGATCTAAAATGGTTGTTCCATTTTTTCTCTCCAGAGTTACTTCTCTTGCGTCCTCTGGGAACTGCCTCTCAGAAAACTTTGTCTCAAAATCCCTCTGGGCCTCTATTGCGCAATCTTGCCCATGAAACCATAAGACGATCTCAAAGGCTAGGGCCTTTTTAGCGTCCATGGGGTGCCATTCGTCTTTCATCATTTGAATTTCTTCCGAAGACCTACGGCTAAGAAGCTCATAGTACTTCCACATGAGCGCATCGGATATGGACATAACCTTTCCGAAAATTTCCTCTGGAGGGTCTTCAATCGCTATGTAGTTTCGGAGTGATTTAGACATCTTCTGAGCGCCGTCGAGACCCTCGAGGATTGGAACGAGAATCGCCACCTGGGGTTTCTGGTTAAAATACCTCTGAATGTCGCGGCCGAGGAGAATGTTGAACTTCTGGTCTGTCCCTCCAAATTCAACGTCGGCTTTGATATTGGCCGAATCATAAGCCTGGATGAGAGGGTATAGGAATTCCATGATCGTAATAGGAGTACCGGAAATATAGCGTTTATGAAAATCGTCCCGCTCAAGCATCCTGGCTACGTTCTGGAGGGCGGCGAGCCTCAACACCTCTTCAGCGCTCATTTTTCCAAGCCAGGCGGAGTTAAAGACGACCTCGGTTCTGTCTTTTCTCAGTATTTTAAAAACCTGACTTTCATAAGTTTCGGCGTTTTTGATGACTTCTTCACCGGAGAGCGGTGGTCTGGTCTCTGACCTTCCTGAAGGGTCTCCAATCAGGGCCGTAAAATCCCCGATGAGGAAAATGACCGTATGCCCCAGGTCTTGAAAGTCCCTGAGTTTTTTAAGAAGGACGCAGTGTCCGAGATGGAGGTCGGGCGCGGTTGGGTCGAATCCGGCTTTGATTCGGAGGGGTTTTCCTATCTCTACGGATTTCTTGAGCTTCTCCATGAGTTCTTCTTCAGAGATTATCTCTGCCGTTCCCCTTTTAATAATTTCAATCTGTTTTTCGGGACTCAGTGATGTCATTCTGATAACTACCCTTTCATTTAGATTTGCTCTGATACCGATTGCACTATCGAGTAACCAAACTGGTATAATAGTATATTCAAACCTTGGAATTGACAAACCTTTATACAAACCTTAGAATTTTTAGGATTGCTAAAGCGGAGGCAAATTAAATGAGTAGTGAAATGGTAAAAATATTTGATACGACTCTAAGAGACGGAGAGCAGGCGCCTGGATGCGGTATGACTGCAGAAGAAAAAATTAAGGTAGCTTATCAACTTGAAAAATTAGGGGTGGACATTATAGAGGCGGGTTTTCCCGCTTCGTCAGAGGGGGATTTTCAATCCGTAAAGCTGATTGCGGAAGAAATCAGAGGCTGCGAAATAGCCGGGCTTTGCAGAGCCAATATTGCCGATATAGAGAGAGGCTGGGAGGCGATAAAGAAGGCTGCAAACCCCAGGATTCATACGTTTATCGCCACATCCGACATTCATCTAAGATATAAACTCGGCAAGACCAGAGACGAGGTATTGGAGACTATTGTCGCCGCTGTAAAACATGCAAAGCACTACACGGAAAACGTGGAGTTTTCACCTGAGGATGCGACAAGAACAGATATTGATTATCTCTGCCGCGCCGTTGACATTGCCGTTAAAGCCGGGGCTACTACGATTAACATTCCCGATACGGTTGGGTACACGGTGCCCGAGGAATTTGCTTATATCATAAGAACTTTAAGGGAGAGAGTATCCGATCTCGATAAGATCACGCTCAGTGTGCACTGCCATAATGATTTAGGGCTTGCCGTTGCAAATTCCATTGCTGCTATAAAAGAGGGCGCAAGGCAGATTGAATGCACCATTAATGGTCTTGGAGAGAGGGCTGGAAACGCCTCTCTTGAAGAGATTGTCATGGCGCTTAAAGTACGAGGCGATCGTAACCCTTATAGAACTAGGATTGTCACGGAGCAGATTTACCCCACAAGCAGGCTTGTGTCTCATGTGACCGGAGTAAGTGTCCAGCCGAATAAGGCAATAGTCGGGGCAAATGCATTTGCCCACGAAGCTGGAATCCATCAGGACGGTGTTCTTAAGGAGAGAATCACTTATGAGATTATGAAACCCGAAGAGGTAGGAATTCCATCGAATAAAATAATCCTTGGAAAGCACTCCGGCAGGCACGCGTTTAAAAAACGGCTTGAAGAGTTTGGATACTTTCTCAACGAAAACGATTTTCAGCGCGCGTTTCGAAGGTTTAAGGATTTAGCCGATAAGAAGAAATATGTGTTTGATGAGGATATAGAGGCCTTGATTAGCGAGGAGTTCGTTCGTTCGTCTGATTTTTACAAGATTGTCTCCGCAAATTTCTCAAGTGGCACTGATATGCGCCCCGTTGCAACAATAAAGCTTTTGATAGATGGCGAAGAGGTGACAGTATCCGAATACGGCGATGGCCCTGTAGATGCTGCATATAAAGCGATCTCCAAAGCTACAGGAGTAATCCCGAACCTTGAGCGATATGTTGTGGCTGCAATCACGGGAGGCACGGACGCTCAGGGAGAGGTGACCGTGAGGATTGAGGAAGATGGAATTGTTTCCCAGGGACAGGGTGCAAGCACAGACATTATAGTCGCAAGCGCCAAGGCGTTTGTAAACGCGCTTAATAAGCTCCGCTGGAGAAAAGAGCATCCAAGGCAAACCTCTTCCGGAGTGGTTTAGAGGCCGTAGTAGGGGCAATTTGTGAATTTGCCCCAATCAGACAAATATGCCGTTTCCTGCCGAAATAATAAAAAGATTCATCGCGGCAAAATATCCAATACTCTATCTTGTATCGTGGGAAGAAGAGCGTGTTGAGAGGATGGTGAAACTTCTTGGAACGGAGCTCTTTTCGAGCCCTATAAAGTTTTATACTTGGTCCGGCGTTGGCGGGATGAGGAGCGATGGTGCTGAAATTGGTGAAACCCGTGATGTGATTCAGGCTTTGGATAGGGTTATAAGTGACGAGGAAACGGGATTTTATCTTTTTAAAGACCTACATTTCTTTCTGACTGATCCGGGATTAATCAGAAAGCTCAGGGATATTTATCGAATACTCAAAAGCAGCTACAAAACCCTTTTTATTCTTTCTCCTGTGTTATTTCTCCCAAATGAACTCCAAAAAGAAGTAGCGGTGGTTGATATTGGACTTCCCGATATGGATGAGTTGGGAGAGATTTTTGATATGACGGTAGGCTCCCATAAAAACTCTGAAAAAATCCGCAGTTCTCTTACGCCGGCGCTTAGAGAAAAGTGCATTCGCGCGGTGCTCGGGCTTGGGTCTGTGGAGATGGAACTTGCCTTGAGGAGGACTCTTATAGGAAGAGAAGGTATGGATGAAGGGGTGGTTGATGCGCTCTTAGAAGAAAAGGCTCAGCTCGTAAGAAAATCCGGGACCCTTGAGTTTGTAAGAGATCACATAAGTCTGGAGGATATTGGCGGACTTGAAAATCTCAAAGAATGGCTCCAAACGAGGGCCCTGGCTTTTTCTACAGAAGCCAAAAAGTTTGGACTTGATATACCAAAAGGAGTGCTTATTATGGGGATAAGCGGCTGCGGAAAGAGCCTTTGCGCAAAGGCGGTGGCTACGGCTTGGGATCTGCCGCTTTTGAGGCTTGATCTAAATCAAGTCTATAGCGGCGTTTCTGGAAGCCCCGAAGAGGCTTTTCAGAGAGCCGTAAATACGGTTGAGGCAATGGCGCCATGCGTTTTGTGGATTGATGAAATAGAGGCTGGCATTACAAGGAGCGGTGAGAAAACAAGCGACAGCCCTGCATCCAGGATATTTGGATATTTTCTTACCTGGATGCAGGAGAAGCTATATCCCGTCTTCGTGGCCGCTACTGCAAACCGGATTGATTTGCTTCCGCCTGAAATTTTAAGGAAGGGGAGATTTGATGAGATATTTTTTGTTCCTCTTCCTTCGCAGAAGGAAAGAAGAGAGATATTCCGGATTCATCTTCTCAGTCGCGGAAGAAATCCCGAGCTCTTTGACTTAGATTCGCTAGCAAAGAATACAGAGGGGCTGAGTGGTGCGGAGATAGAGCAGGCTGTTGTATCGGCGCTCTTTGAATCATTCTCTAAGCGCAAGGAGCTAGATGATATGGAATTAATAATCGCTTCGTCTTCAGTAGTACCGCTTTCTACAACGATGCGGGAGGAGATTTCAAAACTGGAGCGCTGGGCATTCAACCGTGCGGTTAAGGCTTCTAAGTAATTTAGGAAATTCACTCTTTTTGCTGTGGGCTTTTAGAATAGTGATAGAGGAGAAGATCAATGAAGGTTAAAAAGGCTGTAATTCCTGCCGCAGGACTTGGAACTAGGTTTCTTCCTGCGACTAAAGCAATCCCTAAGGAAATGATTCCAATAATAGATAAGCCTATGATTCAGTATATAGTTGAAGAGGCCAGGGACTCAGGAGTTGAGATGGTTGTGCTTATCACCAGTCGCGAGAAAGCGGCCATAGAGGATCACTTTGACGACTTTCCGGACCTTGAGAGCGCGCTTGAGAAGAAAAACAAGCTCGACCTTCTCGAATCGGTTCAGAAGTCAACCAAGCTTTCATACATCACTTCGGTGAGACAGGGGAGACCACTTGGGCTTGGGCACGCCGTATTTACGGCCAATACTGTTGTAGGAGATGAACCATTCGGCGTTATGCTCCCTGATGATTTAATTGATTCTGAAATCCCTTGTCTTATGCAGCTTATTGATATATATGAAAGGTACGAGAAATCCGTCGTGGCCGTAATGGAAGTAGAAAGGCAGGAGACAAGCAAATACGGAATAATTGACGGACGGGAGATTGCAAGCGACATTTACGAGGTAAGAGGAGTTGTAGAAAAACCAGTGCCGGACGAAGCCAAGTCAAATCTTGCAGTTGTGGGGAGGTACGTTTTAGCTCCAGAGGTTTTTGACATTCTGAGTCAAATCCCTCCGGGAAAGGGCGGCGAGATTCAGCTTACAGATGCGCTGTCTGAGCTTGCACGTAGGGGAAAGCTCTCGGCATACAAATTTAGAGGAGAGAGATTCGACGGGGGAGACAGGCTCGGATACTTGAAGGCTACGCTAAATTATGTTATAAAAAACCCAGAACTCCGCAGGGAGTTAGAACCTTTTATAAGAAGGTTTTTTCTATAATTACGGTTTCTAGCTGTATTTGACGAATTGCGGTATGATTTATAGTATATTAATATGCGAGATACACTAATAAAATGGTATGGGGATGTAGCTCAGCTTGGGAGAGCGCTGCTTTCGCACGGCAGAGGTCGGGGGTTCGATTCCCCTCATCTCCACCAATCTTTTCAGTAACTTACGACATATTCTCACTCTTCTAATTTCTTTTGGCTATAGTTTTGGCTATAGTCTGAGGTGAAATTTGCCAGAATTTCTACTGCTTCTTCGATGCTACTTTCGGGGTGGCTGTATCTCTCTGTTACCCTAACTGTGGAGTGGCCTAACAATCTTTTTACTGCATCCAACGAAATTCCTCTTCTAGATTCGAGAATCCTTGTAGCTGCAGTATGTCTCAGATCGTGAAATCTAAGCCCCTGGATACCAGCACGCTTACAAGCGGTGGTAAAAGACCGTCTCAACCAACTAAGATGACCGTCCTTTGAGTCCTGACTTGGAAATACAAACTCACTCCCACCGCTCATTAGCTTTTGTTCAAGAAGAGCCTTTCGTAAAGCCGAACTAACAGGAATACGTCTGGTTTTCTTATTTTTCGTATTTGTTTGTGGGATAGTAATTACCTTACTCTCTAGGTCTATATACTCCCATTTGAGAGAAAGGATTTCCATCTTTCTCATACCTGTGTTTAGGGCTGTGATGATTATGTTTCTAAGGTAAGGTGAACAGACTTTAAGTAGTCTCTCCTCTTCTTCAGGACTAAGGATTCGCTCTACTTGATTATGGACTTCGGGCATTCCTGATTGACTAACCGGGTTCTCTCCAAAGAACTTATGCCATTTGCGTGCCTGATAGAACATATTCCTTATAACTACTAACTCTCTAGCTACAGTGCCGGGTTTGGCGTTGTCTTCAAACCTTCTTCGTTTATAGATGTCAATATCCTCAACTGTGATTTCACTTAGCTTCTTATTTCCATAGAGCTTTGTAAAGTGAGCTAGGGCGTATCTTGACCTATCATGAGAACGAATCTGTTTCACATCACGTATGTAGGCAAGGTATTCAACTGCAAACTCTGAAAGAGTAGGGATCCGGGCCCCTATCATGTCTAATTGCCCTAACCTTACCTGACGCCTTCTCTCTTCAAGCCTTGTCCTTGCTACATCCTTTGTTACTACTCCCGCTTTACCTACAGCTTCCCACTTGATCTTACCGTTAACTGCATACCGGATATACCAGAAAGCAGCCTTTGACCCATCTTCACTCTTTCTCCAGCGCTTAAATACTCCCATGATTATTTACCTCCTCTTTTTAGATTTTTGCTCAGGAAGAGAATCATCTTTAATTTTGTATCCTTCCCTTTTGATCCTTAGATATTCCCTCATTATTACTTAATATGAAGAAATGGAACATTGACCAGTAGTGTATAGCCATTTAGGGTAAGCAACATTCCAATGATAGCCAGCACCAAGCTGAAGAAGAAAAGAGGACGTGACCCAGAAAGGATTGAAATGGATGACATCACTATGGCTATCTGAAGAAACACTTCGGCATAATCAAAATATGGGTCCTTGCTGCGGTTTAGGTCTCGTTCGTGTTCTAGTTTCCTGGCTTCCTTCTCTATATCCTTCTTCTCGGTATCATAATGCTTCTCTTCATCTGCGTACTTTGTCATCAGTGCCTCGAATTTCTGCCGTACTTCAGGTTTCATCGTGGAACTACGTTCGGCTAGATCTGCCTCTAGTTGTAGCTTTTGAGCGCCATACAGATTCTCACGGATTACCTTTGCCTGGTAGAATGCCCATTGGTCTGAGGCCTGTTGCTGAGCTAGGAGCATCTCTTTCATGGAATTCTTTCCCCCTAGAGAAGCAATGGCTAAGATAACTGCAAAAATAGCGGTGGTGAGAGCCACACGCTTTGTAAACGATTTCCCTTTTATCTCTTCAAGTTCCTCAGGGTTTGGAAGTTCAGCTTCTGACATAGTATTTGTTCTCCTCGTTAATCAGAACTGAGAATTCTTTTATTTAAATTTCCTCTTAGGCTTTTCTTCGCGCTCCACATACTCAAATAGATCCCCCACTTGCACACCTAGAGCCTTGCAAAGCGCATCTATAGTTTCCCTCATAATCCCTTTCCACGTTTCATCATATAAGGGTTTTAGGGCCTGATAGGTTAATCCAGCTTTTTTAGCTAGTGCAACCCTGGTCATTTTTCTTTCGCCAAGGATTCGAGAAAGGTTGCATTTAATCATATTCAAGCATCTCCTAATATTCAGATTATATCAATAATATTATACCACCTAATATTTGTCAACTAGATTATAATATTTTATGAGTTACTTATTGACAATGATATTAAGTAGTGTTAATGTTATAGTAACAGAAGCTAATAAGTGGGTGTTGAAAATGTTAGGCAATCAATCAGTCAGAAATGAAAAGCCCCGGGATTTAGCTGTAACTAAGTCCCAGGGCACGAGTTTTAAAGCTAACGGTAATTCTAATTCTACACCCATGCTCAAGGATAGCAAGTCCAGGTATGAGATAGGCATGGGCTTATATATAAATCTGGTAGGGTATCCATTGGCCCTAATGAATTCTTTAAGGTTTCCGGGTTCCAAGTGGATACTTAGAAATTGCAATGCGAGTGCCCGAACTATAAGACCAGAAAAGAAGCCTGCAAGCATCTATTTGCTGCTATGCTGTTTGTAAAGAATAGAGGCAAGCTGACAATAGAGACCTTGAGGGCAATGGCAAGGATCAACTGTGTAATAAGCCTCAGAAAGCCCCTGCAAAGCCTTTTGACCGTCAATCCACCATCACACGGCTAGCGGTCCTTAACACAGCCGCGAAGATCCTTAAGACCCATAGAAAGTCCATAGAGTTTAATGATATTATCTCTCTCGCTGCCCAGCTAGAGAAATGGGCATTAAGTAAGTAAGATAAATCTGGGTGAGCTGGTGGCTAGTCCACCGGTCCATCCTAATCATACAGTTTTACATTCCGCTGTTTATTGTTGTAGCCGTTCCTTGAATTAGTTGAAGGCAAGCCCTGAAAGGGCACAGCGTTTTGCTTGATGACGTTGTTTACTCCCTTCGAGTAGGGAAGGGACTTTATGAGTCCCCTCCCTGTTACACATATTATACGGCAAAACGAAGCTAGCTACGGTATCATTGTAAAATACCATCCACCATTAGGGGGTGAACAACCCGTCCGCATTGCAGGACTCCGTACTTCCAAGCAGAGCGCCCGTCAGGTTGTCCATCAGTTGCGTCGGATTGCCGGAGATATAGTAATCCGCCGACGCGTTCAGCACCAGGGGTGAGCCGTCGACAGTGGTCGTGCTCGCGGACGACGAGAACTTGAACGGCGTGTCGGGGCCCGGTTGATCTGTCACCGCAAACGCGTTGAACCTCGCATGAGCACGGACGAAGATCGTGTAGCTCGCAGGGATGACCCCTGGCCCAGAGCCAATGTTTAAATTCGATAGGTCTATAGTGATCGTTTGGCTTGACGTGGTCTGAGGGACGGTCACCTCGCTCAGAGGCGTACCGTTGTGGAGGTCGAAGCCTGCACTTCCGTCTCCGACGAAGATGTGGGCGTTGGGCGAAGCACCGGTCGTATCATAGGCAAACCCTGACAAGTCATTAGCCAGGGGCGGGATCGTCAGCGTCAATGTGACGCCCGCGATCGTGCCGATTCCCGCGCAGGGACCCGCGGTCGTGATGATTGTATCGATATGCACGGAGCCAGGGGTATTGTTAACGATCAACTTCTTCCCCGTTTGCTTTACCGAATCGACGAAGCACTGGTCGATTCCATAATCCCCAGTTGTGAGTTGTGAGAGAACCCCGGTCTGCGCCGTAAGCTCGACGCCAGGGGTGACTGTGAACGGGTCCCCCGTGAGATTGATTGTAGGATAAGCATCCCCGCACAGGTCCTGTGTGTCAATCGTGGCTGCTAGGGTATAGTTTCCAGTAGGGCTATCGCAAGCGGTGGGGAGGGTATACGGTCCGGGGTTGGTTTCGTTCTTGATCCCATCCGGGCTCGACCCGAACGTTCCACTGTCCGTAACTGTGATCGTGTTAGAGCTTGGCCCTGTGGCCGTCACGGTCAGCGTCCAAGGCGTATCTGTCGAGGCGTCTTCGATCTTCACGTGGACGATCTCGCTCCCGGTCTGCTGAATCGTCGACGGGTTGTTGAAAATCGTGGCGGTCGGCCCGATCTTGTCAACCAGGTACGACCCGCTGGCCGATTTTGAGCTACTGGTAATGGTCTGATTGGTGGACGACTGCGGCGATTGGGAAATCAGCCCGGTGCACCTAGTCGAGCCGGACCCGGAGTAGTAGTTAATGGTCGGGGTCGACGTTTCGACTTCTAATGCCTGCGCGCTGACGTTGACTGTTGTCTTGCCTTCTGGCCCGTCCGGCAGTGTACCAAAGTTGCCGGTTCCCGAAGTGGTGCTCACATCAAAAGCCGGTGGGCCGTTGGAGTTCCCGTTATTGTCCGATGCGAAACCGAGTACTTTTTTGTTTGTGTACGTCTTCACCGTTGTGGTATTGCTGGTGTTGACCGAAGAATTCCCACTCCCACAGTAGTTGTTCCCACTGCTGCAGTTGCTGCAACTACCCATTGTAGTGCTGTCCGCATCAAATGTAGCGCCCACGGTCGCGGTCACTGCCACGCTCCCTGTGTCGTTACCGTTGCACACAGGGCTATCAGCATTGACCACTACGCCGCTCACAGATACAGAGGGATTTGCGGCTGCATAATCGCTCACCGCGAGGAGCGAAAGGAGAGCAACTGCTCCCCAAAGAAGAAATATTTTACTTGTCTTCATTTTATTTATCCTCTTTTCAAGATTTTTTATTCCACCTTCCGAAAACAAAATGGGTAATGCTACTGCTTCAAATCCTTTGTCCTGATGCGGCGATCACCTCACTTTTACTACCGACCAAATCTCGGCTTATCCATTTTACTTAAGGCTTGGAGCAGCTCCCCGGGTTCTGCTTTAGGACAAATACTGCTCGTAATTATTTTGGCGCGCCCGGGAGGATTTAACCCCCCCTCCGGATTAATATCCGGTGCTCTAAATCCAAGCCACGGGCGCGTTATGTACCGTCAATTAAAATCACTTTAGTAATTAGGATCAATTGGACTTTGTATTGATTTATGAAGGTAGTAAAGTTTAGTTTTTGTAGATTCCTATTGCTTTAGTCTAATCCTGATATAAGACTTCAAATCCCTTCAACTCCTGTTAGCTGCGCTAACATTAGCCTTGCTATAGCATTGTGTAATTATGCTTTAGCGGGCTATACATTTAACCTTTCTGAGGACGGATTTTGTATAAGAGCCCAAAGGGTTTTTCCTCCTCGGTCTAAAATTTTAATCCAGATTCACTTAGGCGGGACTGATCTTGAAGAGAGTAGAATGGATGAGATTATCAGAGTTGAAGGCACTGTTGCGTGGGTATCTCCTGTTTTACCCGGAATCTTTTCTACAATGGGAATAAAATTCTTAAGACAAAGTGATGGCATAAAACAGATTTATGTACAAAGAATAATTGGGAGGTTTTAGCGATAATATCTCCACAGAGAAATACAATATGCGCTATGTGACACTAAAGCCGAAGAGCCTAACTGCGCTTGAATTGTATGAAAAGAGAATGAAAGTTGAATATAAACTGACTGGAGACAATTTATTAGTCTCCACAGCGTGAACAGCCACAGCGTGAACAGCCACAGTACAAACTTCCACTTCTAAATAATATAAAGCAGCTTCTTTCATCATAAAGCGTTCCTGACGAGAATTGCTAGGAGAATAATTATCAGAAGCGTTAGGAATATAGCCCCCAAACTTAAAATATCCATCGTATTCATCTGCTTATTCATAGTTACATACCTCCCCATTTAAATACATGTGAACTACCCCATTTCCTGCACTTCGGTCTATCTAGTTGGTATTTGGAGCAAGTAAGATGCCAGTGAAATATCCTTTATTTTCAGGTGTGAGGTTATAAAATGGGTGTAAGATGTCTCATATTCTGACGGTAGAAATTATGAGGATGTCAACCCCGAATTTGGAGCCTATTAAGGTGGGCACTCATAACGAGCTGGTTACGGCTTTAGGACTGGCATGTTCAAGTGAAGGTAGACCAGAAATAAGAATTAGGTGGCTATAATTAAGGCTGGGCTATGTGAGAGAGTAGAAGAGTTGGATGGGATGGAAGGAGCATGGAAGCTCAAAGTGTCGTTAGAAGTTGACATTGGAAAGAGCAAAAACTGGGCGGAAGCGCATTAGAGATTTAAATCGCAGGTTCCATAGTGTCATCGCAGACGGAGCAATCCCGTTTTGATCCAGAATCCCCTAAGCCTTGAGATTGTCGAGGCTAGGGTAGCGAAAATTCATACGCCATAAGCTAAAATTGCCTCAAATTTCACCGTAAATAGCGATGATTTATATTTACCCCTTATCTTCCCCCTCAGATTTAGGGACTCTCGTTATTTATGGATAAATTAATTCCCTTTTTTGCGGTTTGAATTATCAGGGCGTAACGATAATCTCTTTCGGGGTAATCATAGGATATTCTGACTTTAAAATTGTTCGTATTACAATTAGGGGTAGCAGAA
>JBLNAE010000364.1:0-4343 GCA_050259195.1 Ignavibacteriales bacterium | reverse complement strand
AACTCCTCATTTGCGGATTTCCACTCTTCGTTAGCAGTTTGTAGCTCTTCAACAGTTGCTTGGAAGTCTTCCTTTGTCTCTTTCAGTTCTTGTTTAAGGTCTCGTATCTCACTTTTGCGCTCCTTTTTTTCCTTACCCCTACCTTGGCTTTGTTTAACATGTTTTGATGGCTTTATGTCCTCAAACAGGATCATTATTAGATTTTGCCCATTTATGGGTAAGTGAACTGGCTTAACGAATAGATTAATAAAGTGATGGCTGCCATTCAACTTTATTCGGACGTTATTAATGGCCACATCCGTTCTCTGAGATAGACACTTGCGTATGGCAAGCTGTAACTGCGTTCTCAGGCCTTCTCGAGCCGTCGCTAAAATATTCATACTGGGTTCGC
The DNA here is from genome assembly GCA_050259195.1 of Ignavibacteriales bacterium. Lineage (GTDB taxonomy): Bacteria > Desulfobacterota_D > UBA1144 > Nemesobacterales > CSP1-2 > PSLL01. Next base: position 3,952 of record JBLNAE010000364.1, on the reverse strand, counting down.
CGGGGGCAGGCTCTAAATATCTGCCCGTGCTGCCATGGATATAGAGTATGTCGTATGTTTGATTGATAATTACACAAGGTGGGGCATACTTATCCAGTAAAAGCCGTTCTACCACATCTGGGAGCTTAATAACCTCTCCCTTCGTTTTTGTTTCCATCCGTTGCATAGCGATATCATAACCATGAGGAACGGCAGGAAATTTCAGAAGAGTCGATGGCGTTACTTCCTTTCGTTTGAAGAATTTCCATTTTTTATCGAGGACGTCAAATAGTATAGAGAATTCCCCAATCGTTTCCGAGGTTCCCAGGAAGAGAATACCTTCTGGTTTTAGAGAATAATGAAAAATAGTCAGGATTCTCTTTTGCAGCTCGGCTTGCAAATAAATTAACAAGTTGCGGCAGCTTACCATATCTAATTTTGAAAAAGACGGGTCTTTAGTAACATTTTGGGATGCGAATACAACCATTTCTCGAACCTTTTTATTAACTCGATAGGCATTGCCTTCTCTAGTAAAAAAATGATTAAGGCGTGTGGCGGACACGTCTACGGCGATGCCCTCGGAATAGATACCTGTTCGGGCTGCCTCAAGGGCATCGTTATCAATATCTGTGGCGAAAATTTGAACCTTGCGAGTTAATTTTTTCTCCTGCATGTATTCATTGAGAATTATGGCGATTGAATAAGCTTCTTCACCGGTCGAGCACCCAGCCACCCATATACGAATAGGATCGGAAGGTTTCCCTTTAAACAGTTCAGGGCATACCTTGGTTTTAAGCACATCAAAGGCTTCAGAGTCCCTGAAAAAATTGGTGACACCAATTAATAGGTCTTTGAAAAGCGCATCAATTTCGCGCGGATTTTCCTGCAGGGAGCGGAGATAGTCCGATATTTTCTCAATTTGATGGATACCCATGCGCTTTTCGATCCTGCGCGTAATGGTACTCCTCTTATAAAGGGAAAAATCGTGACCCGTCTGGCTACGGACCAAAACTAATATTTTATCTAATAAGTCCGACCCCTCATGGATGACCTCGACACCCTTTCGGATAGGTCGCACCTTGGAGTGTTTTACGTAATTAATGAGTCGTTCAGGCATCTTATCAGGGGGTAGGATATAATCTACAAGGTCCGTATCGATAGCGCTTCGAGGCATACCATCGTATTTCGCACTCGTCGGTTCTTGAACCATGACCATTCCGCCTTCGCCCTTGACCGCTTTCAAACCCACAGTACCGTCGCTGCCCGTGCCGGAAAGGATGATACAAATCGCCATTTCACCTTGATCTTGCGCCAGGGTTCTAAAGAAATAATCAATCGGACGCCTGTGTCCACGAGGCGCAGTTGGCTCAATCAATTGCAAGTGCCCATGTAGTATGGCTAAATCCTGATCCGGTGGAATTACGTAAACGATATCAGACTCTACCTGCATGCCGTCCCTGGCTTCAAACACCTCCATCTTTGTAACCCTTTTTATCAAATCCACCATGATGCTTTTATGTGTCGGATCCAAATGGGGAATCAGGATAAATGCCATCCCGCTATCTGAAGGCATATTTCTGAAAAACTGCTCAAACGCTTCCAGTCCGCCCGCGGAAGCGCACATACCAACGATATAGAAGCGTTGCTCCTGCTTTTTTAAAGTCGTAGCCTTTTTTATCCTGGGACTTACAGTTCTTTTTGATTGTATGGTTTTTAATTGACTTTTTTGAGAGCCATTACCTTGTTTCTTGTTTGAAACTGTTCCTTTCCTCCCTCCATTCATGGTCGGGTCTCCTTAACTTTTCTACCCACCATTATCTCACTGAGAATATACCCCTGTCAACGCACATCTAATTGAAAGAAAGAACTTTGCTTGACAGGGGATTTATCTTTGTGAGAGAATACCGATAGGAGATGTTTATACACAAAATGGGATTAACGGACAAAGAACTTAAAATTCTGATACTTAAAGACGCTGCCGCGGAAACGGAGGGGCAAACCCGCCGCAAGGAGGTGGAAAAGACGCTAACTGTACACAGGTCAATAAATCTGGATGAGGTACTGGAGAATGCAGTAGATGCAATGAGCAGGAATATAGATGGAGTGGATGAAGCGTTTTTGAGCATATTCACCCGGATGATCGTTTGGCTGTAATGGCAGAATTTGAGAAAGCAATCAAAACTTTCTCTTCAGGACATTCTATATTCAGATACAGGCATAAGAATGGAGAGTGGCGCCTTCTTGAAAGTACAGGTAAGCCGTATCAGACTGCAACCGGTGAGATTCGAGCGGTTATTGTCTCTCGCGACATCACAGAGCATAGAAGGATGGAAGAAGAACTCTTAAAGGCTCAGAAGCTTGAATCGATAGGTGTCCTTGCAGGTGGTATTGCCCATGATTTTAATAACCTGCTGACCGCTATCTTGGGCAATATCTATCTTACAAAGATAACTACAGACTCTAAAAATGATAGTAAGATGTATAAAAGATTGACTGAGGCGGAGAAGGCATGTTTTAGAGCAAAAGATTTAACACAACGACTGCTGACCTTCTCCAAGGGTGGAGCACCAGTAAAGAAGGTAACCTCTATTAAGGAGTTGATAAAAGATTCAGCCAGTTTTGCAGTGAGTGGTTCTGATGTGAGGTGTGAATTCCATATATCAGAGGATTTATGGAAGGTAGAGGTAGATGAAGGACAGATAAGCCAGGTTATAAATAATGTGGTGATTAATGCAGAGCAAGCAATGCCAGAGGGTGGAGTGATAAGGGTAAGAGCGGAGAATGTCAATGTGGGATTGGGAGATGGGCTACCACTAAAAGAGGGCAAGTATGTGAGGATAACCATAGAAGATGAGGGTATAGGGATACCACAAGAGCATCTGCCAAAGATATTTGACCCATATTTTACAACAAAGCATAGTGGCAGTGGGCTGGGGCTTGCGGCAGTATATTCAATAATAAGGAGCCATGATGGGTATATTGGAGTAAAGTCCGAGTTAGGAGCAGGAACGAAGATTTACATTTACCTTTCTGCATCTGAGAAGGAACTCCTAGCAAAGGTGGATATAAAAGAAGGAAGTGTTAAAGGGAGGGGAAAGGTGCTACTAATGGATGACGAGGATATGGTAAGGGGAGTTGCAGGAGGAATGCTAAATCAGATTGGGTATGAAGTAGAGTTTGCAAGGGATGGTAGAGAGGCAATTGAGTTATATACAAGGGCTAGAGAAGAGAATAGATCATTTGATTTAGTCATAATGGATTTAACTATTCCGGGTGGAATGGGAGGAAAAGAAGCAATAAAGAGATTGATAGATATAGATCCACAAGTAATGGCAATAGTTTCTAGTGGATATTCAAGTGATCCAGTCATGTCTGAGTACAAAGACTATGGCTTTAGAGGTGTACTTTGTAAGCCATATAGCATAAAGGATTTAACTGCGATACTCTATACAGTTCTTAATGAGAAAAAATCCGTCATTATTTAGCTTTCTTTTCGCTATTAGCTGGAAATGGAGTCTCTCTGTAAGAGAATAGCAATAGAAAAGAATTTTTTTACGAAACAAAAATCCCTTAAGGGATAATAATCGGGAAGAACCATTATAAGAACTCCGGTGAAAAGTTATTCCGAACCCGGTTCTGAATGGAGGGGATTGTTGAGAACAGTAATCCCCTCGTCCGGCCAGATTCCCTTGCTTTATTGTGGGGGTGATGAGATATTGTTCTTTTTAACACAACAGAGATATAAAGGCTTCGTCTATAAAATCAATTAAAAACTATAACATGTGGGAAATCGCAGTTCAGGTGGCCGATGCAAAAGTAAGGTGTGTTTAGAACCAGTCTCATAAATGGGAGTAATACCAATTCCAAGGATTAAGTGGTTAAACACATCTCCTCCACCTGTCTCTTAATCCAAGGGAAACCACAAAGACTTCCTACCTTGTCACGATTTTCTATGTATTCCTTCAAAGCCTCA
>JBLNAE010000363.1:0-17749 GCA_050259195.1 Ignavibacteriales bacterium | reverse complement strand
CATGAGAGGTTCTATTTACTGGGCTCATACCCAGATTCTATATTCTTTATTGCCCAAAGGGCAACCTGTTTTCATCCCCGTAGTAGAACTATCGGGGTATTCAACAGGTTCTTTAATAAATGCTTCTATTTGGTTTGATACTTGCTCTTCTTCCCATTCATATATTTTAACCTTATTTATCCTGAAAATGGTATTAAACCATGATTGGAAAGGTCATGATCGGAAAAGCCATGCTTGCAGGAAGAAAAGATAAAGACAACAAACAAATAGACCAAAAATTAGACGAGATTGTAGCTTTAATTGGCGAAGGATGTGCATTTGAAGGAGACATTATTTCCCCTTCTTCAACGAGAATAGATGGAAACGTAAGAGGAAGAATTAGCACCAAAGGTGTATTAGTAGTTGGAGAAAAAGGCATTGTTACAGGAGAAATTAAAGCTACCGAAGTCATAGTGTACGGGAGAATAGAAGAAAGCGTCGAATCGCAAAGGCTGGAAATAAAAGGGGATAGTAGTGTAGCAGGCGATGTGTTTATAAAATCCCTAATTATAGAAGACGGCGGAATTTACAATGGAAGGTGCGTTATGGAACAGTCGTTAGAAACAATCATAGCGCAACTACCTTCTAAAACAGAAACGAAATCTATAGAAATCAAGGTACAACCCCAAACTGAGGAAAAATAAAAATCGCACAGGATTCATTTGAATATCCCGCCGGAATGGTTCCTTGCTCTTAAGATAAGCTCGGCCACCTCTCTTATCGCCCCCTCACCATTGCCGTATGTGACGTAATAAGACCTCGCCTTAACCTCAAAGGCGGCATCCGAGGGAGCCGCAGAAAAACTCACCTTCTCAATAATGGGAAGGTCTGAAAAATCCCCTCCTATAAATGCAACCTCGCCATCTAAGATTAGATGTTTAGACTTGATTTTATAGTAGAGTTGAGACTTTTGAGAGATACCTTGATGGAGCGGCTCTATTCCGAGTCGGGTTCCCATAGAAGAAATTGTCTCAGACTTTCTCACCGAAAATCCAGCAATTTTAATTCCTAGGTCTCTCAAAGCCCTAGCCGCATCACCGTTTTTAAGACCTGGATTTTTCACATTATAAGGGTTTTCGGTGAGAAGCCCGTCGGCATTTATTATCAAAAGCCTAATTGGGTTAAGCTTCCACACAAGGTCGGTTCTTAGCCTCTCAAGCATCCTCTCTCCTTTAAGTCCGAGTTAGCTATTCATTTTAAGCTTTAAAATGACCCATTGCAAGTCTTTTTGGATCATTAACTGTTGAAACCATTATATCTAAGAAGAAATTTCTTTGAAGCCGGTTCGTTATTATGTAGACTGTATCTAAGAGTTACTTATGATTCCCATTCGTGACACAATACCATCGAGAAGTTTTCCAATTGTCAACACTGTCCTCATAGTAGTAAACACTTTAGTGTTTTTCTATGAGCTTTCTTTAGGTAGCTATTTGCCCCGCTTTATAGACCACTATGGGCTTATCCCCGCCTCTTTTACTTCTCCTGAGCGCGCGGATTTTCGCATTTATCCCATTTTTACGTTTATGTTTCTCCACGGTGGATGGCTTCACATAATAGGCAACATGCTCTATCTCTATATCTTTGGAGATAATGTCGAAGATAGAATAGGACACCTCAAATATCTGTTTTTCTACCTCATTACCGGATTGATTTCAGCCTTCTCACAGGCTCTTGTCAATCTTCATTCCACAATTCCGATGATTGGAGCAAGCGGCGCAATCGCAGGGGTTTTAGGGGCGTATATTTTGTATTTTCCGAGATCCAAGGTTATTACTCTGCTCCCTATATTTTTCTTTATTCAAATTGTTGAAATCCCAGCCGTCGCATTTCTCCTTTTCTGGTTTGTCATACAGTTTTTCAGTGGCGTTGCTTCGCTTGCCATAACCCAAAGCGGCGGGGGCGTTGCGTTCTGGGCTCATATAGGAGGATTCATCGCGGGTCTCATTCTCGCAAAACCCTTTGAGAAAAAGGGATATTATTATGAGGCAAATCGGTTTGGTAGTATTTTCAGAAGACGCTAATAAGGTAGAATTAGACGCGAAGGCACTAAGGGTTCTTTCCTTCTCCTTGTATCTTCTTGGCGGCTAATTCTTCTAAAGAATCCAAGTAGAGAAACAATATTGCAAGAAAATCTCTCGTAAGGTAAAATTAAATAACGAGTAAAGCCAACGGAGGGTAAAACGTATAAATGATAGATCAGAATCCTTTTAAAGCCCTAAAGGAAGAGATGGATAACCTCGTTATAGGACACGAAGACGTAAAGATGTCTCTCCTTCTTGGTGTAATTTCCAGGGAACACATATACATAGAGGGCCCCCCTGGAACTGCTAAGACAATGCTTGCCGAAATCATCTCAGGAGCCGCACAGCTCAACTTTTTCTTTTATCAGCTCCATAGAGATACAAGGCTCTCGGAACTCGTAGGCGACCTTGCCATCTCAAAAGAGGTGATGGGCACGAGTGAACTCATTAAGCAGAGAATTGTAAAAGGTGGCATACTCACTGCAGAAATTTGTCTCCTCGACGATATTTCCCGCGCCCCCGGAGAATCGCTTAACGTGCTTCTTAGAATCCTAAATGAACGAAAATTCGGGGAGGAGCATATACCCCTACTTACCGCAATTGCCACAAGCAATCCAACGGCCGACGAATACTACAATGAACCCCTAGACCCTGCGAACCTTGACCGATTTGTGCTCCAGATTAAAGCCCATGGGCTTTCCTACGGCAAAAAATGGAGTGAGGCGAAAGAGGTGGTAAAGCTATACTCAAAAAGACCGTTTGAGTATGACGTTCCGGTAAGGGTAAGCAGGAATATCTTTGACGAGTATTACGAGAAGCTCGGCACTGTAGAGATCCCCTCCGAGGTTCAAGAAGCACTGGTAGATTTCGTCGAAACGTTGATTGAGGAATACGGTCTTAACGAATCCAATTCTCTTATCTCGGATAGAACGTTCTTTGTAAAGTCCCTTAAGATCATGAGGTCTCACGCGATTCTCAATGGCAGAAGCCATTGTACAGTTGAAGACCTCAAGGCTCTAAAATACATGATGGCTTTTCGAGTGCCTGAAGAGATATTTCTCAAGCTTGATGAAATACTTGAGGACGTGATCTCTAAAAAAAAACTCCATCAGGACTCAAAAAGCAATATAGAACAACCGCCGATGTCTGAGTTCGAACAGCACGCCCCTGGCGAGAGGGAAAAAGAAAGCCCTGAGGGGGAGCGTGCGCCCGACCAGCTTTCAGAGGCGCGTAAAACCTTTTTCCAAGCTTTAAAAGAGCTTAAAGACAATCTCGCAGGGGAAAAGAATGACATGAGCCTGCAGATGAATGAAAAATCCGAGGTAAATACAGCCGACGGACACGACCAAGGCGGCCACGAAGAGGGAGAGAAACCCAAGAGTTCGCAGAAGGTATATGGAAGTAAATCTCCTTATGCAGGTGACGAGGACGATTCCTGGATTGGAGGAAAAAGGAACCTTGAGTCTGCAGAGAATGTAAAGATCGTAATGAAGGTTTTAGAAGGAAACTTTCAAAGGAGCATCGCTCTTGATGCCCCTCATCCCGGAGGGCAGCCCAGAAGATGGAAGAGGATGAGACACTTTGAGGAGATAGAAGATGCAGACCCTTTTGAGAGCATGTTCTGGACCGAAAATACGACGCCTACACTCCCCAGGGTTCATAAACGAGAGAGAGAGATGCTGGGTGGAGAGATCGCAATCTTAAGAGACGTAAGCACATCAATGATGGGCGTTTACAGCGAGTGGTCTTCTTCAGTTGTGCGGGGCGTTATTGAGCTTGCAAGAACGAAGAAAATGAGGGTTGGATATATTGAATTTAACCACCGCTCATACAAGTACAAAAAGAACGGAAAGTTCTTAACCAGAGACTACGACTGGATGCTTCAGCTTGCCTCAAAAACCGAGTGCTCCGGAAATACAAACTACGAAGACGCTCTAAAGGACGCTCTATCCGAATTTAAGGGAAGAGGACTGAGGAACAAGCACGTACTTTTTATCACCGACGGGATTCCCACGTCGGGAGACTGCGAGGTTTTAAATGAAAGACTAAAGGCAAAAAAGCTCGGCATCTGCATTCACTCAATATTTATCGGTTCTAAAAACTATCCCAAGATTCTTCAGAAAATTTCCGAAGAAACAATCGGCGCACAGTTTATCGCATCCCGTGGAAAAGACGGAATGATCAGGATAGAGAGAAAGGAGAAAAAATTAAATACTCCCCCTACTCCCATAAAACCCAGAGTAGACCCATTTACTGAGGTTTTCTCTCGTTAAGACCGAGTCCCTTTTGGTATTCGTTTACGGCTCTTCTATGGTCTCCATAGTTGGAAGAGAATTCGTGGGTACCGTCTCCCTTTGATACAAAGTAGAGAAAGTTGACCCGCGCTGGATTTAAAGCAGCCTCAAGTGAATTCCTCCCGGGATTTGAAATTGGCCCTAGGGGAAGTCCAAAGATCACGTATGTGTTATATCTGGTCTCAGTTTTTAGATCCTTCTTCCTAAGGTTTCCGTCAAAACTGCTCATTCCATATATTACTGTAGGGTCGCTCTCAAGCCTCATTCCGAGCTTAAGACGATTGTGGAAGACTGCCGAGACCAAGGGGCGTTCAGAACCATTCCCGGTTTCTTTCTCTATAATTGACGCAAGGGTCACAATTTCACGGTCTGCCAGGTCGAGTTCCCCTGCTTTTGCCCTAAGGGGCACGTAAACCTCCTTAAATCTCGCAACCATCATTCGTATAAGCTCATCCGATGTTATACCTTTTTTGTATGAGTATGAATCGGGAAACAAGTAACCCTCAAGGCTTGTAAGAGAAGAATCTCCTAGAAGCTCTCTTGCAAGCTCACTGCTCCGGGCTTTTTCGAGAAAGGCCTCTTTGGACATAACACCCTCCCTTTCTAAAAGCTCGGCTATTTCATTCATTGTGAACCCTTCGGGTATTGTAATCTTGTGAACGACGACGTCACCCTTTACGAGTTTCTCTATCATTTGACCCAGCGAATCCCCAGGTTCAAACTCATATTCCCCAGCTTTTAATCTGCTTTTATCCCCTCTAAGTAGGACAGAGAGAATAAATAATTTATCGCTCCTTATGACTCCTGCTCTTTCTAGTTCAAGAGCTATGCTTTTGAGTCCAGAATGCTTGGGAATCTCTAACGTTACCTTTTCAGTTCTCTGAGAAACTGGCGAAACAAAATGAATAGAGTAAATAAGGCCAGCTACAAAGGCTATCAATATAAGTCCAATTATAATAGTTGTTTTCCTTTTAAATCTCATTCTTTAAAACTCCCAACCCGATTTGAAATATTTTAGTTCTCACAATATTCAACGTTTGTGAGGCGCAATTAAAATTGGAAAAACACTTATTCCAGTGACAAAATCACATCGGTAACCCACTAAACACAAACCCTACCTTGGCATAACCACCAAATCATTTCTATGAATTACCTCGTCGCTGTATTTATATCCAAGGATCTTTTCTATACCGGAGGTTTTGGCTCCCGCTATTTTTCTTATCTCATCCGAACTGTAAGAGGCGAGTCCTCTTGCCACCTCGATTCCCCTTTCATCAACGCACCTTACAAGCTCACCTATCTCAAAATCTCCGAGTACTTTTTTTATTCCCGATGGAAGGAGACTCTTTCCCAATGAAGCAATAGCCCTTTTCGCTCCATCATCAATTACGATTTCTCCCGATGATTTAAGGGTAAATGCTATCCAGTGCTTTCTGCTCTTGAGCTTCCCTTTTGCTGGAAGAAGAAGTGTCCCATTCTCTTTTCCAGAAAAAATCTCCGAGAGTGTATTTGGTCTTTTTCCATTCGCGATAATCGTGGGAATTCCAAACGCGGCGGCGGTTTTTGACGCTTCGATCTTTGTTTTCATTCCCCCCGTCGTGGTTTTTCCGAGGGTTTCTCCCGCGATTTCTTCGATTCTTTTGTCTATCTCATATATGACCGATATCAATTCGGCGTCCGCATGGCTTCTGGGGTTTTTGTTGTAGAGACCATCAATATCGGTAAGAAGGACAAGAAGGTCTGCTTCTACAAGGTTCGTTACAAGAGCGGCAAGTTTATCGTTATCGCCAAAGACAATCTCTTCTACAGCTACTGTATCGTTTTCATTCACAATCGGAATTACGCCGATTTCAAGGAGTGTAAAAAGGGTTTTGCGCGCGTTTAGAAATCTTTTCCTTATTGAAAGTGCATCGTGAGTAAGAAGAATCTGCGCAACTTTCTCGCCGAACGCCGAGAAAGCCTTTTCATAGTACCACATAAGGGTGCTCTGTCCGCAGGCGGCGACAGCCTGTTTCATTAAAATATCCCTCGGCTTTTCCCTTAGCCTGAGCTTTTTCATCCCCGCCGCAATAGCCCCGGAAGAGACCACAATAGGTTCTATTCCTCTGGATTTGACATTGGAAACCTCTCTCGCAATTTCATCAAATACGCCTTCTGAAATCTCACCGTATTCATTTGTGAGAACGCTGCTTCCTATCTTGATCACTACTCTTTTTGCCTGTGAAATCAGGGCCTTTCTGTTTCTATTTTTCATAGGAATTAACACCAATCCACCAAAGTTGCTGCGAGAAATGAACTGACGAAGCAATCCCGCTTTGGATTGCTTCTCGATATAAGTCCCTAATCTTCAATCGCCAAACAAAACGGACACTTAATCGGGATTTTTCTTATCTTCTTCCCTTCAAAATGGTAAGCCGAGATTTTAAGATGGAAATCGTTGAGCGTTCCCGATATAGTGCCGTCCTGATTTTCTCTCCATCGCACCGAGTGTTCGTTGTCGTTAATCCCCACAATCATATAGAGCTTTCCCTGCTCCATATCGTCTATATCGAGAGAGCTTGGCTTTGGAACCCCTTTAAGCGAGCCGTACTGCGGATGAGAATGAAAGTCGCCCAAAAGCTCAAGCTTATCAAACTTGGGAAGAACGCTTTCGATCCGGGCATGTCTCGTGCGATTTGAAGACACACCATTTCTCATTCTTTTTGCGCTCTGGTAAGTAACACTGTATTCGACAATGAAGCGATCTTCGAGTTTATATCCAAGGAGAAGTCCGAGGCACTCTTTTTTATAAACTTCTATTGAACTTAAAATAAGCCCCATAAACGCCGCTTCAGAGAGAAAAACCCTCATAATCACCTGCACCAGGTTGGAAATGACTTACCACCGTCTTTGGTGAGCGGTCTCTGGTTTTCTCCATTCAGATACATTACATAGATGTTTTTAGCCCCATTTCTTGTCGAAGCAAAGGTTATGTAATGACCGTCTGGAGACCAAGAGGGATTTTCATTCCTCCTCGCCCCTCTTGTAAGTCTCTGCTCATCAGTTCCGTTGGGACTTATTGTAAAAATGTCCGCCTCGGAGCCCTCTACCCTTACAAACGCTATTCTATTTATACCGAAATTGGGAGACCAGGAAGGGTCTGTATCATAGCCCCCTGATGTAATCCTCCTTACGTCGGTTCCATCAGAATTCATCACATAAATCTGCGGCACGCCGCTTCTATCGGAGACAAAGGCAATCTGTCTTCCGTCCGGAGACCAGGTAGGAGAGACATCTATCGCAGGGCTATGCGTGAGATTCACGGCCCCGCTTCCATTCGAGTTTGAGACAAATATATCCCCATTTTCACTATATGCTATTTTACCCCCATTCGGAGACCACTCAGGACTCTGATCTAATTTAAGGGCGTGAGTAAGCCTCCGCTCTTCTATTCTCGGAACAAGGCTGAGCACGTATATATCCTGATTCCACACCTTGTCGGAACTAAAAACTATCTTAGTTCCATCAGAGGAGCAATGAGGTGAAAGAAGAAGAGAGCGGTGACTCGTAAGGCGTTTTATGTTGCGCCCGTCATAATCCATCATGTAGAGGTCTCTGTTTTGTCCGGCGCCCGAAACGAAAACGATTTTTGAGTTAAAAAACCCGTCTATCCCGGTAAGCTCCTTCATAACCGCGCTTGCAAATCTGTGGGCGGCCTCTCTAACTTTGCCAGGAGTAGCCTCATAAGACCTTCCCAAAATGTCCTTTTCCTGGGCAACGTCAAAGAGCCTTGCTGCAATCTGTATCCTGCCTTCTGAAGAGCTGTACTCGCCCTTTATAAGCTCTTCGGCTCCCGCATCAAAGAAGGCTTGAAAGTTTATACTTCCGCTCCCATCCAGAGGGATTCCCTTTGCGTCATGAACATCAAAAAGCCCGGCATTGAGAAGATCATTTCTTAAAACGTCAACAAATTCCAGAGCTTTTTCATCTCTGCTGCCCGCAACTGAGGTCAGGTCCGGAACAAAAACTGAAATCTTTTTTATAATTGGCCCATTAATTGGAGGAATAACAATCCTCGCCAGGAGAGCGCCGGAAGAAACTATTAGAGTAATTACGGCTAAAGTTAATATCTTGTATCTGATCATTATTTTCTCACTGTTGTTTTCTTGAAATATTTATTATATAGGTTACAAAGTGAATTTCTAGGGCTTCTTAGAACGTATCTTTTTCTCTATAAGTTACAGTAGGTTAGGTAAGTTGCACAAGGATAATAGAGGAAGTGGACACAACCCTGCAAATGGTTGCACGGTTGGAGTTCCGGTTGGTCAATTATCCTGTGTTTCCCTACTCCTCAAGCTCCACGTTCCAGTAAGAGGTATCAATGAAGCTTAGGAACGGTTCCCATTCCTTGTATCTTACGGTCTTCACAGAGATGTTGGAAAGGGGACTCCAGAGTGGCCTTTTAGGCTTGTTTATGAGCCTCATTTTAGCATCTTCAGGATTTCTTCCGCCCTTTCTCCGGTTGCAATCTATACAGCAGCACACAACGTTTTCCCATGCGCTCTTTCCCCCAAGAGACCGGGGGATCACATGGTCTATCGTGAGTTCAGAGCGTGAGAATCTATCACCGCAGTATTGGCAGGAATCTCCGTCTCTTCTGAATATATTAATTCGGTTGAATTTTACCTCTTTCCTGAGCATCCGGTCGTATCTGAGGATCACTATAACGCGCGGAATCCTAATTACCCTACTCACAGTTCTAATTGCATCCTCTTCTTTCTCTTTCATTGCCGAAATCTGCGACCAGGACTCGAAATCAAATGTCTCGTAGTTTCTCCCCACAGCCTTTGCAGCCCCGCAGTAGAGCATGACAAAAGCCCTCTTTACGCTCGTTACTGTAATAGGAACGAAGTAACGGTTAAGAACCAAAACAGGTGAAGTTAACATATTAGACTAAAAATCTACCTATTTTTAATCGGTCTCGCAAGTTAAAGATCCCTCCACAGCCGGATGTTTAACGGCGTATTCATAAAAGTTTAACAGTGCATTCATAATCGAGATGAATACAGGGACAGGCATGAAAGCCTTGCCCTAATGAAACACATAAAAAGGGGGAATATGGTTCGACCATTTGACAGGCTCACCATAGCAAGATTCGCTCCCATAGTAGACAGGAAGTAGCTAGAACCCATTCCCCAATGTAATTTATCTCCAGGTTTAATTATGTATGACATTCAGTTAAATTTATCTTATTAAAGCCCCGTAGTATTTGGTTCGCAGTTTGCACCAGACGGCAATTAAGGAGATAAATTTATGGGCAGTCTCTTTATGATTTTCATCTCTCAAGCCATTCTCTGCACTCTTGTTTTCTTATTCATATACTACTTCGTGGGGAAAAATGCCGAGCTTAAAGAAGAGATTAAGCGCTTCAAAGAGTCTTCAGGGAAAAGGGAGGTTAAGTAAATGTATCCGGAGCTTTTCAGGGTTGGAAGTTTTACAATCTCATCTTATGGGGTAATGGCGGCAATTGCGTTTCTTGTTGCCTACTGGCTCTCGTCGCTTGAATTTAAAAGACGGGGACTGGACGAGAGGCTCCTTGGCAATTTTCTCATTGCCGCAATGGTGGGCGGAATGGTTGGGGCAAAAATTCTCTATCTGTTTGAGAACGTTCCTTTTTCAGAATTCGTGAGAAATCCAATTCCATATCTCTTCTCGCGGGGTGGCTTTACGTACTACGGGGGACTACTCGGCGGCGCGCTCCTTATGTGGATTGTTGCCTATAGAAACAGAATGAGTTTCTGGACACTTGGAGACGCTATAGCCCCTGCCGTCATAATTGCCTATGCCCTTGCGCGCGTAGGCTGCTTCCTTGTGGGAGATGACTACGGGGTTCCATCAGACCTTCCTTGGGCTATCGCCTTTCCAAAGGGGCTTCCTCCGACAACCGAGAGGGTGCATCCCACTCAAATATATGAGATTATTTTGTCGGTAATCATATTCATCTATCTCTGGAAAATCAGGAAGAAAGATGTCCCGACCGGATGGCTGTTTTCTATCTTCCTGATACTTGCCGGGGTCGAAAGGTTCCTTGTAGAGATTGTAAGGAATACGACACCAAGCCCTATTCCTCACGTATCCATAGCCCAGCTTATGTCAATTGTTATAATACTCATAGGAATCATAAAACTCGTCCAGATTCGCGCGATAAAGGCCAATGTGGAGAAGGGGCGTGCGTAGGCAAAGTCCAAATACAATGCTGTGACTTTATTATACGCTACTCAAACTCTCTCAGAATGCGTCGTATCTGCTTCTCTGAGATTTCCGCTTGGTCAAGTTTGGAGTATAGTGTGGTCACTTTTCAAGCCATATTTCCAATCCCGTCAGGCTCTCTTGGATTTCGCATTTTCTAAATTCGGTATTTGAAACAAGTCTATAAAATTCGTCTTTAGTGTAAGCACGCTTTATCAACATGAACCTAAAGGTCCATGTTGTTATGAGTGAATTTATTCTATTCAATCCCATATTTTCTACATACTTGTCTATTGATTCTCTGGGAACATCTCTTCGCAAATCAATTATTAATGACTTTCCATTGAGTTTTAAAACTCTGTGCATTTCATTCAGCGCCCTAATCGGTTCCGCAAAATTTTTGAAGACAGCTCTACAGATTATGAAATCGAAGGTTTCATTATCGAATGGCATATGGGCAGCGTCTCCTTGCCGAAATTCAATCGTTACCCCCACTTCCTTGGCTTTCTTTTGAGCAATATCTACAAACGTTTTACTAATATCCAGTCCGACAATTCTGTGATTGCCAAGCCTTACAAGTTCTATCGCTAGATAACCCGGACCTGGAGCGAGTTCAAGCACACTGCTTCCCTCTGCCATATTTTCCGCCACTCTTCTTGCCAAAATTTTGAATTCTTCCATATCCTTCTGAGTAATTTTCGCATACCATTTGGCAATGAAACCCTCCATTCCCAAGCCTTTGTAGCCTTTCGAAACTTTTGGCGACATCCAACTAGCTTTAAGGTCATTTTTTAACATCTCACCATTAACTCTCATAACCGAACCAGTTCATATACACTCCCAATTTAGAGGATATATATGAAGTATTTTGTATATATCAACTCTAGCTGAACTACTCTTCAGCCTTTTCGCTTCCCCTATTAACAATCCAACTCTATTTATATAAACCACCTTATTTCACAAAGACCATCCAATCTCAACATATCCCAAATCTTAGGTATCTTATAAAGTGATGAAAATGACTAAACATGACCTCATTCTATCCGTTATCTCAGGTGTCCTATTCCCTATTGCATTTGTGATCCCTTACGCGGGGATTCTTTCCTGGTTTCTGCTCATCCCGTTTTTTATGGCAATTGAAAATAAATCCCCCTGGAACGCATTCCGTCTAGGGGTCTTAACAGGAACGATCGCAAATGCTATAGGGGCATACTGGCTCGTTGGGACACTCACGCGGTTCGGCGGATTCCCGCTTCCGGTCAGTCTTATTTTCCATCTCGCAATAAGCACATACTCAGGGCTTTCATTCGCCATATTCGCCTACGTAACAGCAAGGCTTGGACTTTTTAGAATGGAGGAATTGATCTCGGCTCTCCTCATAGCCGCCGTCTGGACATCGGTTGAGTTTCTTTTTCCCTTCCTTTTTCCTTATGGAATCACAGATTCTCAAGTCAATTACCTTCCTTTAATCCAGATATTTGACCTGCTGGGTAGGTATTCGCTCAGCTTTTTGATTGTTTTTGTAAATGTGACATTGATGAGACTAATTGGAAGGTTTCTAAACCACCGCCCTGCGCCGAATTTAGAGATTTTAACATCGCTCATAGTTCTCATTCTTGTAATCGGCTACGGCTTCTGGAGGATAAACGTTGAGACAAAAAAAATAGAAGAGGCACGGAAAATCACAGTCGGGATTGTACAGGCCAATTTCAATATCCTTGAGAAAAAGCGCAACAATGAAAAAATAATGTCTCAGAAGTATAAGATTATGTCGTATACACTCAATTCTCCCGATCTCATTGTCTGGCCCGAGACCGCCGTCCAGGCCTGGATTTCAGCTTCGGCGCACTTTCTCTTTAACAATGACGAGTTGGTTATTCCACAAACAGAAGGCTCTTATTTCTTAGTCGGTGGACTGTCATACAAGATTAATGAAATCAGTCTCGACAGCATACCGGATGAGAACGTAGACAAATTCAATACAGCGTTTCTTACGGACGCGCAGGGAAGAATCCTTGGAAGATACAATAAAATTAAGCTCCTTCTTTTTGGCGAGTACTTGCCGTTTACAAAGTACATTCCCGCTTTAAAGAATATCAGCCCCGCTTCGGGGGATTTCACTCCAGGAAATGAACTTAATGTGCTTGAGATAAAAGAAAAGGGGATCAAAATTGCACCTCTTATCTGCTATGAGGACATAATCCCGTCTTTTAGTAGAAGATTTGTGTCAAAGGGCGCAAATCTTCTTGTAAATATCACAAACGACGCATGGTTTGGAAAATCGTTTGAGCCATATCAGCACCTTTCTTTCTCCATACCAAGTGCGGTTGAGACAAGGCGCTACCTTGTAAGGGCCACTAACACGGGGATAAGCGCGATAATTGATCCGGTGGGAAGGATAGTTGCAAAAACAGAAATATTTGAAAGGACAACCCTTGACGGTAAAGTCGGGATCATAGATGAAGAGAGAACGCTCTACACAAAAATAGGAGATGCCTTCTCGTGGGGGTGCCTTGCGTTCTGGCTCGGTTTTGTAGCATTAATGGAGTTAAGAAAAAAGATAATCACATAGCTACCAAAGCATAAGAAGAGGAACAAACAAAACCCATGACAAACATTCTAATTGTAACTGCTTTCATTATATGCATGGCGCTTCTGTTCTGGCTGGATAGAAAGGGCAAGAAGGAAAAATCAGAAGCCGAGAGAATATACAATGAGATTTTCAAGATATTTAGCAACGTAAAATGGGATATGCCCTTCGGTAAAATAAGAGAAATATTCTCGGAAAAGGAATTTGTAACCTCAGAAGAATCGGGCAAAGTAATGGGGACGGGGTACATGGATAAACTCGATGGTCAGGACGCCTTCGTCAGTTTCTATTTCCCCAAAAGTGGTGAAGATAAACTCGTTAGAACCGACCTTTACCTTATAGGTATGTCTCCAAAGGAATCCGCTCTTGTTTTCGATAGATTCATTCAAAATCACGGAACCACCACCGCTCAAAATGACGCCCAGCAAAAATCCGGCTCATGGCATTTAGGAAATAGCATTCTGCTTGTAGATGGATCCGAGGAGGGAGAATTCCAGATACAGCTTTGGAATAGAGAGTTTTACGATAAAGTCAACGAGGAGGCTAAGTAGAAGCACGTTGCAACGTGCCCCTACGTTGTTTCGCCATTTTCATCAAGCTCTGGCCTGAACCGATTTAGCGGTTCTCCGCGCCTCTTCGGTATTTTTGAGCCCCGTCTGGCTTGCCTGTACAAGAACGGCCATTTTACCCGAGTGCTTATTCTCATACATGATCTGATGCACATCCGGAATTTCATAATATGAATATGTGTGGGAGAGCACAGGTTTTATAATTCCTTTTCGCACAAGCTCATTTGCGCGAAGACACTCAAGAGCGTTAGCAAAGTGCGATCCAATTATACGCTTCTGATGCATCCACAGATGCCTTACGTCAAACACGCAATCGTACCCGGAAGTCCCCGCACAAATCACAATCCGACCGAATCGGCTGCAAGTAAATACGCTTGTTGGAAACGTTGCCTCGCCTACGTGCTCAAAGACGACATTAGGATTTCGCCTCTCTCCCAAAATCTTCCATATAGCCTGCCCAAATCGCTTCATGTCCTCAAGCCGTTTTGCCTTCTCTCCCTCCGTCTCCCCATGCTTGAACATCAGGTGTGGAAAATCTTTTCTGTTAATTACACCCTTTGCGCCAAGTTCCATGCAGAGTTCAGCCTTATCGTTAGAAGAAACGACGGCTATCGCATCGGTGCCAACCATCTTGCATATCTGAAGCGCAAAAACTCCGAGTCCTCCGGCTGCTCCCCAGACGAGTACTACCTCGCTCGGCTGAAGCTGCGCCTGAGTAATCAACATTCTATAAGCAGTAAAATAGCAAAGTCCATAAGAGGCCGCTTCTTCCCACGTAAGGTGTTCAGGTTTCGGCAGAACTTGCTGAGCCTGAACCTTTGTGAACTGGGCAAACGAGCCATCCGGGGTTTCATACCCCCAAATCCTCTGGCCGCGGCTTGCCATCGGATCATAGCTTATGAAGTCATAAGGGGTTTCAGTACGGGTAGTATGCGTTTCACTCTCTACATTGCAGTGAAGAATAACCTCATCGCCTGGCTTCCAGCTCTTTACATTTAAGCCTACTTTCCAAACGATTCCCGAAGCATCACTTCCCGCAATATGGTAGTTCTCTTTATGAACGTCGAGCACGGAAAGGGGTTGACCGAGTCCGGCCCAGACGCCATTGTAATTTATACCGGCCGCCATAACCAAAACGAGCACCTCGTTTGGCCCAATGTCAGGAACCGGCATAATCTCTTCTTTGAAAGACTCCATAGGCTCTCCGTGCCTCTCCTTACGAATCACCCACGCGCGCATCTTGTTAGGGAGAATGCCTAAATCGGGAACAACCCCAAGAGGAATAGGCTCTTCAACCCCTACTCCTCGCGCTGAATACGCGATGCTCTCCATATCGTCGGTCCCCTTGATTGCCACATTCACAGCTTCCTCAATTGCGTGTTCTTCATGAACCGGCTTTTTAGGTGCATCTTTAGACTGTTTCTTGTCCCTTGACATAGTTGCTCTCCAAGTATCTTAGGTTTGTATAAAATTTAGAATCTAAATGTAACAAAGGAAGCTGAGAAAATCAAGAACTGCCCTAAATATCGTAAAGACGCTCTCGTTGGTATCTACCCCTCTTCTGTCAGATTGGGGTAAAATAGCTTTCATAAGGAGGTACCTAACATGAGTGTCCGTCGAGAGGCAATCACGACCATAGGCTTTGTCGATCAATACTGCTCCCTGTATCAGGATCTGTTTCCTGATGTTCGGAGCTTCGAACATTTCAAATTCCTCTATGTGGGCTTGATCTCTGAGATTCCCAATAAGTCCCTCCCTACAATTGGTAGAGCACTAGGATTGGACAACGGACAATCTCTGCACCATTTCTTTGCCAACTCTCCCTGGAGTGTGGAAGCCTTCCGACAAAGAAGATTGTCCCTCATTAAAATGGCCTTGAAAGGTCGCTCTCTTGTCCTTTGCATCGATGAGACGGGAGACAAGAAGAAAGGCAAAACGACCGATTATGTTGCCCGCCAATATATAAGCAATCTAGGCAAGATTGACAGTGGCATCGTTGCGGTCAGCTCATATGGAGTGCTCAATGGGATCACGTTTCCCATTGTGTTCGAGGTATTCAAACCTCAGACGAGGCTAAAAGCAACGGACTGCTATCGCACCAAGCCCCAAACGGCTGTGGGCATAATCCGAGAGCTAAAAGCTCTGGGCTTGGATTTTGAAGTTGTCTTGGCAGACAGTCTCTATGGGGAGAGCAGTGATTTTGTTTCCATCCTCGAAGAGATGGAACTGAGATTTGTGGTAGCGATTCGAGAAAACCATGGAGTGTGGCTGAGACATTGGGAACGGGTGCGCTTTAGTACTTGGAAAAGCTTTGACCGAGTCTTTTCAGATGGGGAGCAAGAGATCAGATATATCCGGGAGATCATCTATGGGAAGCGCAGGAAGATCCGCTACTACCAGATCACTACAGATCCCCCGGAGCTACCAGAAGAATCGACATGGTTTGTGATGACGAATCTGGAGGGAAACATCTATAAGGAGGTGGGCAATGTCTATGGGATGAGGACTTGGATTGAGTATGGATTTAAGCAGATAAAGAATGAGTTGGGATGGGCAGATTTTCGATTTACCAGCTACACCGAGATTGAGAAGTGGTGGGAAATCGTCTATAGTGCTTACCTGATGGTCAGCCTACAATCGGAATTATTCAAAGAGAAACAGGAACCAGCCGAACCTCAAATACAAAAAGAAGTAGAAACCAGCAGCCCCAAAAGAGATGAAGACGAGGAAGAAGAAACTCACGGAGAAGAAGGGCAGAAGGGATTTAGTCGGCATAAGTGGTGGGACAAGGGGAAGGGATGGAAGAATGTATTGAACAACCTGAGATTAATCATCCAGCCACTTGTCTATGGTTGTTTGCTCAGTCCTTGGTTGGAGGTCTTCCCTATTCCCTTTCTGAAAGAAGGATTTAACAAGCTGATTACTCTCATGAACGGTTTTCCGGGTTTTGTCCCAGCTTGACAGAAGAGGGTTATATCAAATCCGGATAAAGAGTAGTCGTATGAGAGAAGTATCTGATATAAACTTCTTTGTATGCCTAAACATATAATTATTGAACCAAATTTGAGTCTGGCAGAACTGGAAGCCAGATACCGCAAGTCAAAAGATGTAGTGGAAAGAACCCGATGGCAGGTTGTGTGGTCACTAGCTCAAGGCAAAACCACTAATGAAGTGGTAGAAGTAACGGGATACTCAACCAAATGGATACGCCAGATAGCAAGGCGCTATAACCAAACTGGGACTCTAGAAGATAGGAGACATAATAATCTTGGGGTAAAACCCCTCTTATCTAAAGATCAGCAAATTGAGCTATGGGAAGCACTTCAGGGAGAAGCCCCAGATAAAGGGCTATGGAATAGCCGAAAAGTGGCTAAGTGGATAGCTCAGAAGAGCGGACATAATATTCATCTTCAGAGAGGTTGGGAATATCTCAAGCGCCTGGGATTTAGCTTACATAGTCCCCGTCCCAGACATGCTAAGGGAAGTCGCGAAGAACAAGAGAGATTTAAAAAAAACTCTGTCAGAGGATGGAGGAAATAAAGAAAGAACAGCCGAAAGATATTGTCGAAGTATGGGGATTTGATGAGCACCGTTTGGGACTAAAGCCTATAGTGAGGAGAGTTTGGGCACTAAAGGGAAAGCGGCTAAAAGTTCCAGTTCATCACCGTTATCAGTGGCTTTAGCTTTACGCATTTGTACATCCTGAATCGGGGCGGAGTCATTGGCTTATATTACCGAGAGTGGATGTGGAGGTATTGAACTTAGGTTTGGTTGATTTTGCTAAATCTGTGGGAGCCGTTAGAGGTAAACAACTGATGGTGGTAATGGACAGAGCTGGATGGCATATGAGCAATGATGTGGTAGTACCTGATGGAGTTCATCTAATACCTCTGCCACCATATTCGCCAGAGCTACAGCCAGCAGAGAGGTTATGGAGATTGACAAACGAGGCAGTTGCAAACAAGAGATTTGAGAATTTGGATGAATTGGAAGAGGCACAGGCTTATA
>JBLNAE010000362.1:0-43613 GCA_050259195.1 Ignavibacteriales bacterium | reverse complement strand
ATTGTTTATAGTTTAGATTTCAAGTGTTGTACCGTTATCACTCTTGAAAACTCATTTAGAACTCACGTTTCACACAGACCTTTATAAATCCTAATGAAGCTCAATCCTATTTGCTTGTACTGTGTTGCCCATTAAAAGGTCTCCCGCTACGGTGACTGTCCCTCCGGATAATAAATCTCCGCAATTCCGAGTGTTGTTATTACTATCTACTATAGTTGTAGAGCTAAGAACCTGGACAATAACATCTGTATTGCCTGCGGTTACCACTATAGTCCCTGCATTATTTCCTGCATTTTGAGAACAATTGTTTGTTGATATGTCTCCGTCAAAGGTTACGCTTATATTACCCGATAAGGTTACGTTCCCATCAGTTATCGTTATATTTCCTAGATTAATCTGTATTCCGGGAAATATAGTAACGCTTGTAACTGCCAGGACTTGGTTATTGTTATTCGGGTCTACAAATGCGAGCTTCAGTGATGAGCCACTGAAAAAGCCCTGAATCTGGAAAAACCCGTTGTTATCTGTTGTATCTGTACGAGTATTTGCTGAATCTGTGGCTTGGACTTCTATTCCGCTTGTTGAGCTTACATTGGAAATGCTGGTTATGGTTCCTTGAACAGAGTCGGGTCCAACGTTTCCGCCGTCTCCGCCATTATTACCGAAACCTATACCGCATCCCCCCCATGTGAGCAGGGCAATAGTCAAAATACAAACAATAAAAGCCAATAAGGTTGCGATGCTTTTAGCTCTCATGTTTACCCCCGGGCCTTTTTGTATATCTAAAAATTTTTAAATAGTATAGCCTCGACGAATTGAATTTTCATCAGGCTATTAGGCTTTTAAGAGCGGGGGCCAATTCTGACCTCTTGAGCTTTTCAAGGGCACCTTTCTCTATTTGCCTAATTCTCTCTCTTGTTACGCCAAATCTCTTTCTAATCTCATCAAGCGTAGATGGATTTTCATGGCCTATTCCAAACCTCAACTTTATAACCTCTCTTTCTCTGGAATTGAGTAAAGAGAGTGCATTGTTCACACTCTCTGGAATAGAAGCCGTTGCCATTAGTGAATCGGGTAAAAGAGAATTAGATTCGGGAATAATATCCATAAGAGTTATTCTATCTCCCTGCCGGACGGGAGAATCAAGGCAAATCACCTTTTCGTTAACCCCAAGCACCCGCTTTACATTTTCTGATGACATATTTGCCTTTTCTGCAATCTCCTGAGGAAGAGGCTTTCTTCCCATTTTATTCTCAAGCCCTGAGCTTATCCTTTGAATCCTACTATATTCTTCAAATAGATGAGCCGGGATTCTTATGGTTTTTGTCTGGTTAAAGATAGCTCTGGTCATTCCCTGATGTATCCACCACGAAGCATAGGTAGCAAATCTATAACCCTTCGTGTAATCAAACCTCTCTACAGCCCTTATAAGCCCCGGATTGCCCCCCTGAACTAAATCCAGAAAGGGAAGTCCACGGCCTAGATATTTTCTCGCTATACTTATAACGAGTCTCAGGTTTGCTTTGGTGAACCTGCTTCTAAACTGCGTTGCTTTTTTTGAATATATCTCAAGTAAAGTTACAAGTGTCCCAAGCTGTTTAGATTCCATTTCTGTTTTTGATGTATTGCGACTCCTACTTGAAACCTCTTTTAATTCCTCCAGAGCAAATTTTATATCATGTCCAAGCCTCTTGTCGAGGGTTCTTTCGACGATAATCTGTATCTCCTTTGCCCTCATTTCACATTTTCTCATTTTCGCCGCAATCTCAACCTCGTCCGTTGGTGTGAGAAGTGGCTCAGCGCCAAGCTCTTTAAAGTAGGCGTTCAGTAGCGTGATTTGGAGGCTCCTCTCTCTTCTGAGATATTTTATCTTCTGGTGGTTCAATATCGAATTTGAAATCCTCTTCGGAGCCATCTTTAGACTCGATGGAGTTAAAAATCCCCTCGTCCTCAATGATATAATTAACCTCGCCTGATGTGTATTCCGCAAATGTTTGACTAAATTCTGTATCTTCCAACATGGTTTTTCCCTCGCAGTTCTGCTCTATCTCCTTTCGTCACCCATGATTAGGTTTCATCTCTGCTACCTTTTTAAAATTTTCTACACCAATAGCGTTTCTTATATCTGCAAGTGCATCTATAGTCATATTTGCCATCTTAAGTTTAATTTCGTTCGATGTCCTAGTTTCTGACTTTACCTTGGCAGGATCAAAGTTAGGATCATGCAGCATACCCATAATCCTCGTGCGGGAGATTTTAAGATCCGCTTCCTTACGAATCATCGGGTAAATATATCTCTCAGGAACGCTTGCTAACTCCTTCCTTTGTGTATCTGTAAGATTAAGAGCGTTAGCTTTGATGAAAATATGATGAACTATTATGCTGTACATAGGATACATTCTACCCATCATGTGCGCGTTAGTCCCTCTACAATGCATATCCATCGCTCCTCTGTGTTTTCCCCTTTCCTGCATCGTGCCTTGACCAAAAGCGGGGCTTACAACAAACATCAAAATAATAAAAGAGGCTACTAATTTTTTCATTTCACTCTCTCCTTAATTTTTTCTTTTAGTAGTGACACTGCTTTGAGGTATCAGGTTACAGGGTTTAATCTTAATCTGACCTTGGTCCGAGCCGCTCTTTGAAGTGTTTATGCCGCTCTTGTTGAATCTCCTGGAAGCGCTTTTGCTGATCCGGCGTAAGTTCCCGAGAAATTTGTTCTTCGGTTCGATGAATAACCTGAGAGGACTCGTATATGGTCTTAGAGCGTATAGTTTTTAATTCATTAACAGACTGATCAACAATAGGCCTAATTTTTTGGACTTGCTGTGGTGTGAGCTTAAGGTTTGACTCCAGCCGCTTCATCAGCATAGCCGACCAATCTTGGGGATTTCTGTGGCTGTGGATCGTATATTTCAGGATTTGTAAGGTCATAAATGAGCCGGTTATTCCACCGGCAATGAAAATCGCTGCTAAATAGAGGGCCACTTTCCAGTTTTTTTTAAAATTCATGACGCTGAAATCAGTTCTGGTATGATGTCCGTTATCACTGAGCTGTTAGCCCAGTCATCATTTACTAAACGGTAATTCGTCGCTAAGCTGTTGATCCAATTGTCGTTTATTAAATTGTAATTCACCGCTATGCTCCCAACCATAAGTAGAAAGGCGAAAACCAAGGCTCGGACGGATAAAAATTCCCAGGCGGAGAGACTATTCGGTGTTGTTTTCCCTTTGGCTGCCACACGGGTGGCAAAACCCGGCGGTATTTCAGTTGCGACAGGCGTTTGAGCTTGTCGTGCTGCGCTCACCAAGCGGGCCCAAACTTCCTCTATATCATTCATGTCTTCCTCTCCAGCAGTTTGTTTAAATGTTTTCTTAACTTACGACGGGCTCGGAAAGCTCGCACTTTGATTAGCGGTCTGTTCCAGCCCGTTATTTGACTAATCTCTGCTACGGAGCGTTGCTCTAAATCCAAGAGGGTAATTACCAACCTATCCTCGGAATTCAGACAGTCGAGTAGCTTGTTTACCAATTCCCGGGCTGCCACTGCCTGCAGACGATTCGCTTCGAACTCGGCAGACATTGCTCCTTCTAGAACAGCGGCTTCGGTTTCCGATAGATCAGTCCAGCGCAGCTCTGGTCGTCGTTTTTGCGCACGCAACTGGTTGATGCACGTTGTGAGAGTAATTCGAGATACCCAATGCTCAAATGGTACTGCACCTCGATATTGCTCTATGTGTGCAAAAATCTTCATAAAAACCTCTTGGGCTAAATCTTCTTCTGAAAGAGATCGGGGCAAATGGGCACGCACAATTTTAATGACCAGCGGATAGAGAAATGTGACCAAGTCGCGACTAGCGTCGGCATCGCCCGCCCTGACTCGAACCAGGATCGATG
Source organism: Ignavibacteriales bacterium (assembly GCA_050259195.1). Classification (GTDB taxonomy): domain Bacteria; phylum Desulfobacterota_D; class UBA1144; order Nemesobacterales; family CSP1-2; genus PSLL01. The sequence goes on along the minus strand of JBLNAE010000362.1, from coordinate 39,716 downwards.
CCATATCAAATTGGTTCTCAGGCATGTCTGACCCTTTTTCATCACAACGTCATATTATGACGCTAAATAATACCCATTGGTTACAACCGTTCTCTAATAGCTCATACGTTAGCTTAGCAACTTATCTCGAGGTCGAAGAGAAAATATTGGGGGTAATGTGAGGGCAGTGAATGGGCGAATACAGGGGTTTGCCCTAAAGGTTTAACCTTTCCTCCTCGCTCTGAATATGAATTTTATCGGCGTTCCTTCTAGTGGAAATTCCTCTCGAAATGTATTCTCCAGAAATCTTTTATAGCCTTCGGATATGCCCTTTAATGAATTTGTAAACACTACAAATGTTGGCGGCTTTGTCATGGGCTGTGATATGTAATAGAACTTGACCTCGCTTCCTTTATAAATCGGCGGAGGATTTGTCTTTAGAATGTCGTCGAGGAGTTTGTTAAGCGTTTTTGTGGGGATTCTGCGTGAGAAGTTTTCATACACCGAGTCAATGTATTCGAAGACCTTGTTTACTCTCTTTCCACTGAGCGCGGAGATTGAAATTACCGGGGCGAAATCCACCCCCTTGAGTTTATTTCTGACTATATCCCCAATGTTGGACATCTCGGCAATCTCTTTTGGAACGAGGTCCCATTTGTTTAAGAGAACAATGCACCCTTTTCCTCTATCCTGTATAAGCTCGGAGATGCGCGCGTCTTGATGTGTGGGACCCTCTTTACCATCTAACATAAAGAGCACTATGTCCGCTCTTTCAATTGTTTTTATAGCTCTCAGCACGCTGTACCTTTCAACGGAGAATATAATCTTCGGTCTTCTTCTGATTCCTGCCGTATCAATGAAGAGATATTTTCTCCCGTTCTTTTCGATGAGCGTATCTATCGAATCCCTTGTCGTTCCGGGAACGGGACTTGTGATGAGTCTCTCCTCGCCGAGAATTCTGTTGACAAGGGTTGACTTGCCGACATTTGGCTTTCCTATTACTGCGACCCTTATTGTGTCCTTCGTGTCTTCAACGCTTTCGGCTTGAGGAAGCCTCTCTACTATTGCGTCTAAAAGCTCATCTATTTTTCTTCCATCAAGAGCGGACACTGTAAAGAACTCATCTATTCCTAAAGCATGAAAATCGAAAGCCCGAACTTCATGTTTTTCGTGGTCAACCTTATTTACAACGTATAGAACGGGCTTTGTGAATTTTCTAAGGAGATTCGAGATTTCTATGTCCTGGGGTACTACTCCCGTTTTTGCATCGAGGAGAAATAGGATCAAATCTGCCTCTTCCATCGCTATCTGAACCTGGTCTCTTACTAAAGAGGGATACAATTCATCCGATTCAACGTCCAATCCGCCTGTGTCAACTACGCTAAACTCTCTTCCCGCCCAGTCGGCGTCTGCGTAGTTTCTGTCCCTTGTCACGCCTGGGATGTCCTCTACAATCGCTTTTCTCCATCCAATGATTCTGTTAAAGAGCGTGGATTTCCCTACATTCGGCCTGCCGACAATCGCAACGAGCGGTTTTCTTTTATTCATTGAGAATAAGTTAAATAGTTCTTGAGTAGTGTCAAACTGTTTGGAAACCCATTAGATTCTAAAATAGGGGACGGTAAACCATCAAAATCAGTATTATCACTATAAGCGCAACAAAAATCGTTGCTGTGTTATACCATTTCTTAGATAACCTTATAAGGGCAGGGTCTACATTTCCTTCAGTCAATGACTTCTCTGAAAGGGAAGTCAGCTTCTTTTCAGTAGGAACGATTACGGCGCCCCACAAGATTGTAGCGATGACAAATAATATCAATCCCCAGAGAGGCCACCTGGTCTGAGAGATTTTAATTTTATCTACGTGCCAAAGCCCTAAGCCTGTAATTAGAATCAAAATTATTCCAATGTGGCTGAAGATTCGATCTGCCCGTCTAATTTCCTTGTGAGTGTGCGCGATAATTTTTAAATCCTTTGTAGAATCCGATTTAAACTTCCAGAAGATTGAAATTAACACATTGCCTAAAAGAAGAACCACTCCTAGAATGTGAAAGAATAGTAGAGCTTTCATATCTTAAATAATAATACCAGACTATAGTTGAGATTTTTAACGGGCTTAGATGAAGCAAGTGGGTTCTAAATCGGTAAAAGCACCTTTTCTATAGCCGCTATTGCAAAGTAAAGCCAAAATAAAAGTTGTTAGCTCAACGAGGTAATTATGCAAATCAGCTTTGCCAAAGCTGCATCCGTCATTTTGGTTGCTGATTTATGTTCCTGCCATTTCTACCTAGCGTATGCCTCTCGCGATTTCTGGCGAGCACCCGCGAATAATTCGATCATGGCCGGATTGAATGCCGGAATATCATCAGGCTTACGGCTGGTCACCAATTTACCGTCCTTGACGACTTGCTCGTCAACCCATTTCGCTCCTGCATTTATCAGGTCCGTCTTAAGGGAGGGCCAGGACGTTATCCTGCGTCCCTTCACCGCTCCTGCATTGATCAGGGTCCAGGGAGCATGGCAAATTGCTGCTACCGGCTTACCACTACTAACAATCTGTCTAACAAACTCCACGGCGCGAGGGATCATACGCAGGCGATCGGGATTCATCACCCCGCCGGGCAACATCAATGCATCATAATCATTGGCGTTGGCCATATCGAGTTGAACATCTACTGGAAACTCATCTCCCCATTCTCTATGATTCCATCCTTTGACCTTGCCTCTCACGGGTGATATCAGGTGTACCTGGGCACCGGCCTGTTCTAGAGCCTTCCTTGGTTCTCTCACCTCAACCTGCTCGAAACCATCTGCCACGAGAATTGCGACCTTCATTCCGTTTAGTTCGTTTGCCATTATGTATTTCCTCCTTCGGGAATTCCGTTGATCTAAACCCATACCCGAAGCGCTTCCTCAGGACTTTAAATTAAATAATCTTAGTGCTACAGTGGAGGGACCACTTCATTCATACCTTTCTGACCTTTCAGAAAGCCAGTGATCTATAAGTCTAATATCATCTCTCTCCATATCTACCCCATAAATAATTTTAAAAATTTGATACCAGTTTGTTGAACTCATTTTATGCACAAACCTTTTAAAATTGTCACACAAAGAATAATCCCTTTCAAGCAAAATTTTTCCAGTTGCTCATTTTCAAAGGAGCCAATCTCGGGGATGCTAATCTCAAAGAAGATCACTTTTTAACCAAGGAGGTAAATAAGATACTTGCGGAAGATGTGATTAAAAAAGGGTAATATTCACCAAAGGAGGTTCTACATTCCCTCCCAATACCTCCTTACACTTCTCAGGACAAACCGATGATGATGGGCGAGTTGCTCCTCAGAATATTGATGTTCTTTACCATAAGGGCATGCGCGTCTTGATGTACAATTATCTCTACACGTATTATCATCGAGTCGGAATTTCATGCAGGCGGTATAATCCCAGCCGTTTTCAGAAACAGTACTTGCAGGGCATGCAGAAATGCAGGGCTTAGAGCAATGAGGACATGGATTAAAATAGGATAATGGTTCATCATATTGATTGAATTCTAAGTCGGTAATGATAGCTCCTCGCAGAGAAATCCATAGACCATACTCAGGATGAATTAGAATGCCCATCAGGCTTCTAACGCCTACTCCTACTAATTCGCCGAGTTTAGAGAAATCGAGCGAGAATCCTCCGGAGCCAAATGGAAAGGTCATTTCATAATTTACCTTCTCATCTTCGAGAATCCTGGCCGCGTCCATAAATCTCAGTATTGTGTAGTCGTCAATCCAGTCTTCTCGAGTATCTCGAAACTCTGGATTCTCTTTAAGAAATCCTTGAAGCATCTCCCAAAAGCTTCTACCTGCAAATCCGACTAAAATGACGGATTTGGCACTGGGAAGTAGATTGATGACACGTCTGTTCGGGGAAACTCGTTGGTCGTATTCACTTGCCCTAATTCGACGGAATACGTTGAATCCTGAAGTATGAAATAAATCTAAGATTCTGTTATAAAGAACGGACTTCATTTTTGACCTCTAATATCTATAAATTGTAACTAAATAGTTCCGTTTAGTTAAGAATAGAAGAAACATTTAAAACAAAGGAAGAATAATAATATCGAAATCAACAGCTTCGTAAGAGGTGCGTAAACTCGAGAAAGCTTATTGACAAGCTCAATCAATTAAGTTGAAATAATTCTGTCGGTTGTGGCAGAGCTAAACCAACCTGCGATTTACCTACAGGGGTGCGCTACAATGGCATGGGCTTATATAATCAGGTCCCAGGAAAGGGAGTTATTTAAACGTTGCCGTCGGGCTTGGAACCTCAGCTCTAGAGAGCGACTGAACTATGAACCGGCGAGGTGAGAATGCCGGGCCATCGCTTCTTCTTCTTCTTCTTCTTCTTCTCGCCCGAAGAGGTTGAGCCGCTCGGTAATGATAGGGGGAGGAATTTGTAATGAATCAACCCATGATGGATTTCGAGCAGAAAGGAGTAGAGCCGCGTATTCTTATCGCGGGTATCGCAAATATTTTCTTGGGAGATGATGCATTCGGTGTTGAGGTGACACAGCGGTTGGCTAGGCGCATGCTGCCGGATGAGGTGAGGATAGTTGACTTTGGGATACGCGGATTTGATCTTGCTTACGCATTACTCGATAGCTGCGATGTAGCAATTCTTGTTGATGCGGTCCCACGAGGAGAGAAGCCAGGCACACTCTATGTCATCGAGCCTGATCTTGCAGGGCTAGATAATGCGGATGAGCAGGAGATGATAGTGGAGACGCACGGCATGAACCCTATAAAGGTACTCCACTTGGTTAAATCTATGGGGGGCGGTGGATTCAAGAGGATTCTTCTCATAGGGTGCGAGCCTGCGATATTAGAGTCGGAAGAAGAGGGGTATATGGGACTGAGTGAGCCGGTGCAGGCCGCTGTGGGTGAGGCTATCGAGTTAATTGAATCGCTGGTGGCGGACATTCTTAACAGAGACTGTAACACGGCGACACTATAAATAAACTTTGAAAGGAGGGAATCTTACATGAACCGATATGATCTTTCCGATGATACGAAAGACATGTTGTACGTAGCTGGGGGCATTGGCCTCATAGCTCTTGGCATTGGATTGCTCATGTTGCACCCGGATGTCCGGCGTGCGTTAGCGAACCCGGAGATGCGGGGGGCTTTGATGGAGAAGCTAAGCGGGATTCTCCCCAGTGGTCTAAATCTACAGGATCCTTTGAAGGCGGGGATTGCCGGGCTGCTCCCGATGGGGATTGCTGGGCTGCTTCCCGACATCGAGCGTTATATTAAAGCCAGATCAATGTGATGGTTCACGGTAAAGAATGTAGAGATGACCCGCGACTCGTTTCTACATATTTAGTGTATGATGCGTGATGGTATCAAAGAGGGCTGTAAAAGGAGTCACTATGCATGAGATGGGACTTGCTGAGGGGATTTTAGACGTAGTTCTGAATGCGACGGAGGGACAAAAGGTGAGACGAATCCGTCTGCAGGTCGGAAAGTTGCAAATGGTTGTGCCCGACAGTCTCGAGTTCTCCTTTCAACTCGTGTCTGATGGCACCCCCGCACAAGAGGCTGTGATTGAGATAGAAGAGATTCCCGCCCGATTTAGATGTAAACGGTGTGGAGTCGAAAGCGAAATAAACCATCCACCTTTTACGTGTCCTCGGTGCGGCGCCCCTGATGTCGAGATTGCATCAGGTGACCAGGTGTTAGTAGACGAAGTGGAATTGGAAAGCGGCGTTACAATCAGGCGGCTTGCGGTGAATGCTGATGAGATACTTGAGGAGCATCTTAGGGAATATCACGCACATGACCACGACCATGAAGAATAACACTGTTTATTGCTTTGCCATCGGGTGCGCATGGATCGCAGGGAAAAGGATTTTTTAAATAAAAACCCGTGAACTCCTCAATAGCTGAATTATCTGTTCCTGAGCCTCTGTGGCTAATAGATTGATTCTTGAAGAAAGGAATGAAACTATGACTGTTCATTACAAAATAGATGCCAACCAAAGTTGGTTTAGGGTGCAGGCGTTCGCCGGTGGGGTACTCTCGGCCTTCGGTCACAACCCCACTCTCGCAATCCGTGATTTCACGGGCGAGATACAATTCACACCTGATACACTCGTGCCTGCTTCGCTCTATATTACGATTAATGCAGACTCACTTAAAGTGGCAGACGACATCAGCGAAAAAGACCGTCGGGACATGGAGAGTCAGATGCGCAATGAGGTGCTCGAAGTCTCTGCTTACCCTAACATTGTTTTTAAGAGCACGGATATCTCGGTTAACAAGATTGGAGAAAACTGGTATCGAACCATTATCAAGGGTGATCTATCATTGCATGGAGTCACCAGAAACGAACAGATAGACGCCCAGGTCAGGTTATTGGGAGATACACTGCGCGCAAGCGGCGGATTTACATTGTGCCAGAGCGATTACAGGATCAGGCAGGTCACTGCCGTTGGGGGCGCAATCAAGCTCAAGGATGAGCTGAAGTTCTCATTCGACATTGTTGCTCACCGAGAGGGCGAGTAATGCTGGCTTCCGGACTTGTGAGCGGATTACGATATAGCTAATAAAAAGAGGGTTCTTTCGGTACGTTAATGATCATCGCCCACGAACTGTGTGTCTCAGTTATGAGTGTACCGATGAACCGTCTAGAGTATGTGGAATCCGGTGCGGAGTATAAATAGAGGAGTTCTATACATGCAGGATATATTAGAATCAGGAGAGAATAAACGCCTTAGGATTATAGGGCGTGGCGCAGTTCAAGGGGTCGGATTTAGACCTTTCATATACCGCTTGGCAACACAACTCCAACTCCATGGTTGGGTCTTAAATCTGTCTCAAGGGGTGTTTATTGAGGTTGAGGGTATGGAAGAGAACCTGGCTACATTTTTGCTCCGTTTAGATAGAGAAAAACCGCAAAGAGCTATTATACAGAGCCTGGAATTCTCTCTTTTGGACCCTGTCGGTTATGAGAGGTTTGAGATAAAAGAAAGCGAAGAGGGCGGAGAGAAAACAGCCCTAGTTCTTCCTGATATAGCTGTTTGTCATGAATGCGTAAAGGAGGTATTTGATCTCACTGACCGGCGCTTCCTCTATCCATTTACGAACTGCACAAACTGCGGCCCCAGATTTACTCTGGTTGAGGCGATTCCATACGATAGGCCGAATACATCAATGAAGATATTCAACATGTGTCCGGATTGCAAATATGAGTATAGAGAGCCTTTGGATAGAAGATTCCATGCACAGCCAAACGCTTGCCCTATATGCGGTCCGGCACTTGAGCTTTGGAGTCCCGAAGGAGAGGTTATTTCCAAGGGAAAGAGCGCGCTAATTGAAGCGGCTCAAGCGGTGAACCGCGGTGAAATTCTGGCACTTAAGGGCTTAGGTGGGTTCCATCTTATTGTGGATGCTGGAAATGAAGGGGCAGTAGCTAGGCTTCGTCGAAGAAAAAGCAGAGAGGAAAAGCCGTTTGCGGTTTTGTTCCCATCTCTGGATTCAGTGAAAAGTTGCTGTGACGTCTCATCATTTGAGGAGCGTCTTCTCTTATCTCCAGAGAGTCCAATTGTTCTTCTTAAGAAAAAAGCAGAGAGTGAAGAAGCGCAAAATTTTGCGCCTCTACGGCTAACCCCAATCGTAGCTCCAAATAACCCTTATCTGGGCGTCATGTTGCCGTATACACCCCTTCACCATATTCTAATGCGGGAACTCGGCTTTCCTGTTGTGGCTACAAGCGCAAACCTCAAAGATGAACCTATTGTGATAGATGAAGAGGAGGCTTTAATCCGCCTTCAAGGTATTGCAGACATCTTTTTGGTTCATAATCGTCCAATCATGAGACACGTAGACGATTCTATTGTGCGGATAACCCTGGGAAGGGAAATGATTCTTAGGCGTGCAAGGGGATACGCTCCTCTTCCGGTTTGTCGTAATGTAACCCTGCCAGTGCCTAAAATTCTGGCCGTGGGAGCGCACCTGAAAAATACGGTAGCGATTTCTATAAATGATCAAGTACTTATAAGCCAGCACATAGGAGACCTTGAGACACAAGAAGCGTATGAGGCTTTTCAAAGGATAATAAGAGATTTTAAGAAGCTATATGGATTTGAGCCTGAAGTGGTTGCATGTGATATGCATCCTGATTATCTCTCTACAAAGTATGCTAAAAGCCTGGATCTGCCCACCATAGAGGTTCAGCACCACCATGCCCACGTTGCGGCCTGTATGGCTGAGAACGAGTTGGATGAGACTGTTTTGGGGGTTTCCTGGGACGGGACAGGTTACGGCACGGATGGAACCGTATGGGGCGGCGAGTTCCTCATGGCCGATTACAGGTCATTTAGGCGCGTTTGCCAATTTAGGACATTTAGACTTCCTGGGGGAGAAAAATCAATTCGTGAGCCAAGGAGGGCGGCTTTAGGGGTTCTCTATGAACTCTTTGGCGAGGATTTTACCGACAGAATGGAGATTCCGTTTCTTAGAGTATTTGGAGAAGAAGAGATTAGAATTTTCGGGCAGATGATAAAGAAGGGTATAAATTCTCCTCTTACATCAAGCGTAGGGCGCATTTTTGATGGGATCGCCGCCTTAATTGGCTTGAGGCAAAGGGCGAGCTTTGAGGGACAGGCTGCTATGGAGCTTGAGTATATTACAGGAGATGAAATCAACTCATCTTACCCTTTTGAAATTACGGAAAAGGAACAGGAGCCTCATTCTTCTATATTTCCATACTACATCTTGGACTGGGCTCCTATGGTTTTAGCCATCCTAGAGAATGTTCAAGAGAGAAGGCCTATAGAGGATATATCAACAAAGTTTCACAATACATTATCTGAGATGGTAATAAGCGTAGCTAACATGTTGAGTATTGAGAAAGTAGTCCTAACGGGGGGCGTATTTCAAAACAGATATTTAACAGAGCGCTCATGGAAGAGGCTTGAAGAAGAGGGATTCAAACCGTATATACACCAGCGGGTGCCTCCAAACGATGGGGGCATATCGCTTGGACAGGTAGCGGTGGCTGCCGCGCAATGCATCATTTGAAAAAAGGAGGTGCAAAGAGATGTGTTTAGCGATTCCTGGAAAGGTAACTGAAATTTTCTATGAAAACGGGCTGAAGATGGGAAAGGTTGACTTTGATGGTGTCGCAAGAAAGGCATGTTTTGAGTACGTCCCCGATATACAGATTGGGGATTATGCCCTTGTTCATGTGGGATTTGCTCTGAGCAAGGTTGATGAAGAAGAAGCTAAAAGGGTTTTTGAGTTTCTTGACCGGATGAATGAGCTTGGGGAAATTCAAACGCCACAAGAAGATGATTAATTCGCCATGAATACATACGAACAGAAGAATACAGCAGTATTTCTCCCCTGTATTCTGCATACTGTATCCTGCTTATTTCATTCGTGGCTAATAAAAGGAGGTTTAAATGAAATTCCTTGATGAGTACAGAGATGAAGAAGCGGCATCTCTAATGGTAGACATGATTCACCGTTTGGTAAGGCACCCCTGGGTTATAATGGAGGTTTGCGGTGGGCAGACCCACACCATAGTCAAGTACGGGATAGATGAACTCCTTCCTAAAGAGGTTACGCTGGTTCATGGTCCCGGATGCCCGGTTTGCGTTACGCCTCTTGAGATGATTGATAAAGCGCTGGAAATTGCCTCGCGCCCCGACGTAATCTTCTGCTCTTTTGGAGATATGCTCAGGGTTCCGGGTTCAAAAAGAGACCTTTTTGCTGTTAAATCTCAGGGCGGGGATGTGAGAATTGTTTATTCTCCACTTGATGCCCTCAAGGTTGCCCAAAATAACCCCAATAAAAAGGTAGTTTTTTTCGCTGTGGGTTTTGAGACTACGGCTCCTGCGAATGCGATGGCCGTATGGCAGGCAAAGAGATTGGGAATAAAGAACTTCTCTATTCTTGTCTCTCACGTTCTCGTTCCTCCTTCGATGGCTTCCATTTTGCAGTCGCCCTATAATCGCGTTCGAGGATTTTTGGGTGCCGGGCATGTATGCGCCATAATGGGATGGAAGGAATATGAGCCGATAGCGGCGCGTTATAAGGTTCCAATCGTGGTCACGGGGTTTGAGCCTTTGGATTTGCTCGAAGGTGTGTACATGGCAGTAAAACAATTAGAAGATGGAAAATTTGAGGTTGAAAATCAGTACACAAGGGCTGTAAAACGGGATGGAAACATACCGGCGCAAAAATTAATATTCAGCGTCTTTGAGGTTGCGGATAGAAAGTGGCGGGGAATAGGGATAATTCCAAAAAGCGGCTATAAGCTTAAATACGAATTTCGAGAGCACGACGCGGAGAGGATTTTTGATGTTGATTCTATAGAAGCCGAGGAGTCTTCAATGTGTATCAGCGGTCAGGTTTTAAAGGGTCTAAAAAAACCGCACGAGTGTCCGGCCTTTGGCAAGCAATGTACACCTGAGCATCCGCTGGGGGCAACAATGGTATCTTCGGAAGGAGCCTGCGCCGCCTATTACAACTATGGTAGGTACTTAAACCTGGCGGAAGTCGCTTCTCATGGAAAGTAAGTAGAGTTAAGAAATTCCGGTTAAAAACCTTTTATCTACAGAACGCAGAGTCGCGGAGTCTATAAATTTTTGGCTCTTTGTGTGTTCTGTGTTCTCTGTATCCGGTTTTAAGTTAAAATATAACTTGAAACCGTAACAGGTGGTGAGTGGAATGAAAGAAACAATTATGCGTAAATGCAGGGAGAGCATGGATCAAAAAGAAAAGTTTTTTGAAGAAAACGCGGATAAAATCGTGCGAGTTGCTGAGGATATGGCAAAGGCGTTTAATGGTGGTCACAAACTTCTCGTAATGGGAAACGGAGGGAGCGCATGCGATGCTCTGCACGTTGCGGTAGAGTTTCTTCATCCAATCATAGAAAAACGCCGTCCGCTACCTGCGATTGCACTGAACACCGATGTGGCTACAATGACCGCTATTGGCAACGATAAGGATTTCTCAATGGTCTTTCATGACCAGATTAAGCTGATTGGAAAAGAGGGAGATATGGTATTGGGAATCAGCACAAGCGGCAAATCTCCGAATGTTCTGCGCGGACTCAAGGTTGCAAAGGAAATGGGTATGATGACAATCGGTTTTGTGGGGAAAGACGGCGGGCAGATGCCTGAGGTATCTGACTACTGCTTCGTTGTCCCAACCTACAGTATTCATCGCATACAGGAAACCCAGGAAACGCTTCTCCATATACTATGGGATATGGTCCATGTTGTAATGGGAGAGGAAGACATTATTTAAAGTTGCATAATAACGGATTAATAGACACAAAGGTGATGATATTAAATTCGGCGGTCTGAAATTAAAAAGGGGGGAATTAAATGTCTGAAAAAGCTGAATTTGTTCTTAGCTGCCCTTTGCCCATCACGGACTATAAAAATATACTCCTCGGTCACGGAAGCGGTGGAAAACTCTCGGCAGACCTCATAAAGAAAATATTCCTTTCTCAATTTGAGAATCCATATCTCGAACCTCTAAATGATTCAGCCGTTTTTGATGTGAATGGAACAAAGCTTGCGTTTACAACAGACTCATACGTTGTAAATCCAATATTTTTCCCTGGAGGAGACATTGGAAGGCTTGCTGTAAATGGAACTATAAACGACCTTGCTGTAAGCGGGGCAAAACCGCTTTTTATGAGTGCGGCTTTTATTCTTGAAGAAGGATTTCCGATGGAGGATCTCTGGAGGGTTGTTATTTCGATAAGGAGCGCTTGTGAAGAGGCCGGTGTTTTGCTTGTCACGGGCGATACAAAGGTAGTGGACAAGGGAAAAGGGGATAAGATTTTTATAAGCACATCGGGTGTGGGTATTGTTCAAAGAGGTGTCCAGATTTCTTCTGATAGGGCAAAACCGGGGGATAAAGTAATTTTGAGCGGCGCTATAGGGATTCACGGGATTGCCATCATGTCAACTAGAGAGGGACTCGATTTTGAAACTCAAATTTTGAGTGATACGGCGCCACTGACATCTCTTGTCATGGATATGCTAGATGTAAGTACAAAAATAAATTGTATGAGAGACCCCACGCGCGGAGGTGTGGCGAGCACCCTAAACGAGATTGCATCCAGCTCCAAGGCCGGAATTCGGATAAATGAGAATAAACTCCCTATAACCAGAGAGGTAAGAGGAGCCTGCGAAATGCTTGGGCTAGATCCACTCTATGTGGCGAATGAGGGAAAACTCATCGCAATCGCGGATAAAGATGACGCCGAGCGTATGGTTGAGAAGATGAGAGCAAACCCTTTGGGTAGGGAGGCGGTAATTATTGGGGAAGTCACAAGTGACCACCCCGGCATGGTTCTTATGAAAACCAGGATAGGGGGTATGCGTGTGGTGGATATGCTGACGGGAGAGCAGCTTCCAAGAATTTGTTAACATGAAGATGATATTTGGAGAAAAAAGTTGTTGAAACCTAAATTTCTTTTCGATATTCTATTATATAGCGAAATGAAACGAGAATTAGGAGAGGTTATTTGGGGTAGGTTACTTTGTTCAAAATAGAAATACGGCTTTTACTACTGCCCTAGAGAATTTTTTTAATCCTAATCCGGCAAGGATTGGAAATCGAATTACAACTTCTCGATTTTTTATCTTTTTCACTGGTAACAATTCAACTCTAAAAATCGGTTGAGAGGAGGATAGCAATGGAAGAATACGTGGAATTTAAAACCCCAGCTTCAAGAAAAACAGAGAAAATAAAATTTCTAGCCAAAGATGGTAGAAACACTAAATTAACCTACTTTCTTATCGGCTGTGGTGTCGGTGCGGTTGGAGCCTTGTTGCTTTCACCAAGGTTCGGGAAAGAGATGAGGGAAAAGATGGCGGATGCGGCTTTGATATTTGCATCCAAATTGGGAGATGATATGAGAGCGCAGATAGATAAGACAACAGAGCGCGGATACGAAACTGCGCGTGAGATAATTGAGGACCTGGCTGAGAAAGGACGGGAGACCCTATTGACCGTTGTTGAAGAGGCTAAAGGGACAATAGCTAAAAGTACGGACCAACTCTCGGGAGTAATTGGAGAGGCTAAAGAGACTTTGGTCGAAAGTGTTGAGCGACTCTCAGAAGCAATTCAAACTGGCAAGCAGGCTTATATAGAAGAGAAGCAAAAAGCTGAACTATAAAATGGGAGGAGGAGCATTATGGGAAGTGAAGTCTTTCAATGGGTAATTGCAATTGCCGTTTTGGTTGTTTTTATCGTCAATATGGTTGTGCTTACGCTAATCTATATGATGTTGAAACCACTTATAGCGGGACTGAAGAAAGCAAGCGACCATGTTAATCCAATCCTCAGCGATATGCAGAGAATTATAAGCGATAACAGAGATAAGATAACTGCAACTGTCTCTGAATCCCAGCCGGTCGTGAAAGATATAATGATAAAAACCAATGACATAGCTGGTGTGGTGCACAGTATCCTCAGTCAGGCGCATGGAATTGTAAATGATAATAGGGAAACTATAAATAACACTATTTCTGAGTCTAAACCGTTGGTGAGAGACATACTCATAAAGACTAATCACATAACTGCTACAGTACACGACATTCTCAACGATGCTCAACCGGTTGTGCGCGATATTGGAACAAAGGCTAACGACATAACCGGCGCGACGCGTGATATAGCTTTGACCTTGAAAAATCAGGCTGAGCGATTGGATGAACTGGTTAGGCGCACGACGGATAAAATTGACTCGACGACTACAACTGTGCAGAAACAGGTGACCGAACCGGTGCGCGAGATCAATCACATTGGAGTTGCCATTAAGCGGGCAATTTCAACCCTATTTAATAATAGAAGCGGTAAGACGGTAAGCTGATTGATTATTAACAGAAGGGAATAGGCGCAAGGATTTCCGTATAACCCACTATATTAAAGTACACTGATACGGCCGATGAAAGCGGTGCGCGTTCACCAACTCGGAGGACTTCAAGCTATCATTTATGAAGAAGTGCCTCGACCTGTGCCTGGAGAGGGTCAGGTGTTGGTCCGAGTCAAGGCGGCCGGAGTCGGCCCTTGGGATGCTTGGGTGAGAGCTGGCAAGAGTGCGCTTCCTCAGCCGTTGCCTTTAATTCTCGGATCTGATCTATCGGGTGTTGTCGAGGGCGTTGGTTCAGGTGTCTCCAATTTCCGACCTGGCGACGAAGTATTCGGTGTAACGAATTCTCAGTTCACCGGCGCCTACGCGGACTGCGCCATCGCGGATGCTGCCATGATCGCGCGCAAGCCAGTGCGGCTGAGTTACGTTGAGGCTGCCTCTGTTCCAGTCGTGGCGAGCACGGCATGGCAGATGGTGTTCGATCACGGGCAAGTGAATGGTACGAAAGGGGTGCTCGTGTAAGGTGCCGCTGGCAATGTTGGCGCCTATGCAGTGCAGCTTGCGAAGCGAGCCGAAGCCGAAGTCATTGCCACTGCATTCACACGCGATGTTGATTACGTCCGCACCCTTTTTGCCGACCAAGTTATAGACGTACAGACGACGCGTTTCGAAGATAGGGTGAAGGATGTTGACGTCGTCCTCGATACAATTGGCGGTGAGACGCTCGACCGATCCTTCGCGGTTCTTAAGCCTGGAGGTGTGATCCTGTCTTCGGTCGCCATGCCTGATCAGGACAAGGCCGCGCGATGGCGTGTCCGAGGCGTGTTCTTTCTCGTCACTGTCACATCCGAAGGTCTGACCAAGATTGCCGATCTACTCGACTCTGGCCAACTCACAACGAATGTCGGTGAGGTGCTGCCCCTCGCTGAAGCGCGCCTAGCACACGAGATGCTGGCCGGGAGCCCCACAAGCGAGGCAAGATCGTCTTAGTGGTAGATGTATGACCATCGCAAGCACTTGTCGTGCTCTGTGAGCCCAGCGCGGACTGCGGCAACCGTGAACAGGTCTCTGGCGTGGCTACGAGGTTTTTCTAGGTTCACATTACTATGACATTTTGTGCTTAAATACCGCTATTGCTAAAGACAGTGTGGCTTTGAAAACTTGAAACTGAGTCCAATTTCTTATGTTAGAGTTATACAAGTAAATGAAAATACACATAGTTGATAGCATCCGCTATCTTGATTCGCAAAAAAAAAGGGAGTTAAAAAAACGAATTAAACTGATTCTTAATATTCTCAACCTGTCTAGAAACACAGAAGTCTGCATAACGTTTTTAGACGATGATGCTATGAGGAAACTTAATGAAACCTACAGAGGAATGAAAAGGACAACAGATGTTCTTTCATTTCCACAAAAAAATGAACGGGATTCGATAGGGTTGAATGCCGCTATTGCTAGAGACAATCTAGAAAACCCCTTGCTAGGAGATATAGTAATCTCAATAGATACGGCGAAAAGGCACGCACGATTTTATCGAAACAGTTTAGAAAAAGAAGTCCGGAAGCTTATCGTTCATGGGATTCTTCACCTTTTGGGATACGACCATAAAAAAAAGAATGATGCACTGATGATGAGGAAAAAAGAAAAAGAGCTTTTATCCTTAATGGCCCATCAATAAAATTGAGTTATACACATTTATGGAAAATAGAAGGTTGTCGGACAATATGGTTTTGGGATTGCTTCGTCACTTCGTTTCTCGCAATGACAGCTTTTATTATCCACGATTAAACAATTGAATTAGTCTAACCCATCATGGGTAGAACAGACAAGAATGTCTGTTCCTGTTATGAGATAGCTTCTAGTAAACCTTTGCTGATTCCTCCATAGATTTCTGTATTTCTTCCAACTCTTTAAGGGTGGGGAGGTCTTTCAGGGTCTTGAGTCCAAAGGTTTGGAGAAACTCCTCTGTAGTTCTATAGAGAAACGGCCTTCCAATCACCTCTTTTCTTCCCTGCATCTCTATGAGATGCTTATCGAGGAGCAAACCTATAACGCCGGATGAGTCTACCCCCCTTATCTGGTCTATCTCAATCCTTGTAATGGGCTGTCTGTAGGCGATTATTGCGAGAACCTCAAGCGCGGCGCGGCTCAGGCGGAATGGTTTTGATTGCTTAAATTGGATTATAATCTCGCTGTAATCGGAAAGGGTTCTAAACTGGTATCCGCCCGCAACCTCCTGCAACCTAAACCCACGACCGAGTTCATTCCACTCATTTATCAGTTCATCAAGGCACTGTTTTAATTCCTCTTTACCCAAATCGGGAAAAACCTCAATGAGTTCTTTTGAAGGAACCGGTTTCCCTGAAACGAGAATTATGCACTCAATTGCCCTTTTTATATAATTCTGCTCCATATCCATTTTTGTATGGTAGGGGCGGGTTTGAAACCCGCCCCTACAAATCAAAGAGGGCTGCTTTCTCCCATATAAACTATCTGAATCGGAGCGTAGGGGGAGTCCTGAAACGCTCCCAGAACCTCGGTTTTTATAAGCTCCAGAACAGCAAGAAAGGTTAGTACTATGTCAAACCTCGATGCGCTTCCGTTGAAAAGGTCTTCGAATGAAATTGTTCTGCATTCTCTGAGCCTTGAGATTAATTCTCTTATTTTGTCGTCGAGCGTTACCGTCTCTAAATCAAATTTAATATTGCTCACCCACGAAGAATCTCTCCGTTTGCAAATCTCACGGAAAGCCTCGATTAGAGACCATAAGTCGGTTTTTATCAGTTGGTTTCTCTGCTCCCCTTCCTCTTCATCATGACCGATTTTTGCGAAAACGTCTCTTTCTAAAATCTCAAAATTCACCAATTTCTCTGCCGCGTCTTTATATCTCTGATATTCAAGAAGCCTTCTTACAAGCTCTGCTCTTGGGTCTTCTTCCTCTTCTTTCTCAGGTTCGGATTTTGGAAGGAGCATCTTTGACTTTATAAGTCCAAGTTCTGCAGCCATTACAAGATAGTCCCCTGCAATCTCAATATTAAGCTCTCTCATCATATCGAGATATTCAAGATACTGTTCGGTTACCATTGCGATGGGAATGTCATAGATATCAATCTCACTCTTCTTTATGAGATGCAAAAGAAGATCAAGCGGGCCTTCAAATGTTTCAAGTCTTACCAAACATGGCTCAGGCGATGCCAAGTTTTCTCCTAACTTCCTCAAGCGTTTCTCCTGCAACCTCTCTTGCTTTTTTATCACCGGCCCTGATTATGTCCTCCAGTTCATCCTTTCTTTTCATCAATTCTTCTCTTTTCTCTCTGATTGGTGTCAGTTCTCTAATGAGAGTGGGGAGCAGAAGCTTTTTACAATCCACGCACCCGATTCCGGCAGTGCGGCACTCGCGGTTAACCATGGCTATATCCTCTTCCCGGCTGTGGAATTTGTGGAGATAAAAGATGCCGCAGTCATCCGGGTTTCCTGGATCGTTCCTCCTGAGCCTCCTGGGGTCTGTGTACATTTTCATTATTTTTGATGTAATCTCTTCGGGCGTATCGCTGAGATAAATCGCGTTTCCGTAACTCTTGCTCATCTTCCTTCCGTCTGTGCCGAGAATCTTGGGAACCTTTGTAAGAAGCGGGTTCGGCTCCGGAAAGGTTTCTCCGTAGAGATGGTGAAAACGCCTTACGATTTCTCTTGCAAGCTCAAGATGAGGAACCTGATCCTCTCCAACGGGAACGTAACCGGCTTTGTAGACGATTATATCGGCCGTCTGGAGGAGAGGATAGCCCAGGAATCCATAGGTGGCAAGGTCTTTATCTTGAAGCTGTTCCTTCATCTCTTTATACGTCGGAACGCGCTCAAGCCAGCTAAGGGGGGTTATCATGGCAAGGAGCAATGCGAGTTCTGCATGTTCTTTTATATGAGATTGAACGAATATTGTTGACTTGTTCGGGTCAATTCCACATGCAATCCAGTCGGCAAGCATCTCGTACGCGGACTCTTTTATTCCCGAAGGGTCCGCATAATCGGTTGTGAGCGCATGCCAGTCGGCAATAAAGTAGAAGCATTCATATTTATTCTGGAGATCGCGCCAATTCTCAAGAGCGCCGTGGAGATGCCCAAGGTGAAGCTTTCCCGTTGGGCGCATACCGCTGAGAATTCTCTTATTCCCATCTGGTGCGTACTGTTTATTACCTCCCGAACCGGACTCTTTATTCCTATCCGGTGCGGACTGCGCACCAGATAAGGCAGATTCGGGTAATACACCATCCAATACTCCATTATTTCTATCTGATGTATGCTCCGTGTCAGATAATATGTCTTTCACGAAACCAGGGACCTCCACAGGTGAGACAGTTGAAAGTAATTATACCCCGATAAAACCTCTGTAAAAATCGAGACGGGATACCATAATATATAGGAAAAGATCTGTCCCCCGAATATAAAAAGAGCAAATAGAATTAGCATCCCATAAGGCTCGAATCGGCTGTAGGCATAGGCCTGCCTCTCAGGCAAGAGTCCAAAGAGCACCCTTGAACCATCAAGTGGAGCTATTGGAATCAGATTAAATATGGCTAGGGCAAGCCCGAATTGAAGCATAAGAATTATCATAACAAGCGACACGGACATGATCCCGGATAAAGTAGAGCTTAATTCTACACCTGCGAGACGGGGAATGATAAACCTGAGCGCGATTCCTGCAACAATAGCCATAATGAAATTTGACACCGGCCCAGCAAGGGCTACAAGAAGTATTCCCTTCCTTGGATTTTTGAAATTCAGGGAATTGATAGGAACAGGCCTAGCCCATCCAAACCCCGCAACAAACATTAGTATCGTTCCTAACACGTCCAGGTGCGCAACCGGATTTAGGGTCAGGCGTCCCTGTCTTTTCGCCGTGTCGTCCCCAAGCATATTTGCGACCCAGGCATGACAGAACTCATGCACAGTGAGGGCAAAAAGAATTACTGGAACCTGGATGAGTAAAAGTTTGACGTTGAAATTCATTTGAGTATAAGTTAAATATCGTCACTAAGGCACAAGGCCGCTAAGTTCAAAATTAGTTAAATTTTTCTTTGTACCTTAGTGACTTCGTGTTTAACACGCGTTTTAAGACCTCGGATGATATTTTTTATGTACCTCTTTGAGCCTTTCCCTCTCAACATGAGTATAAATTTGGGTTGTGGAAATGTCCGAATGACCAAGCATTACCTGAATTGCTCTTAAATCCGCCCCCCGCTCAAGCAGATGAGTGGCAAATGAGTGCCTGAGCGTGTGTGGGCTTATTTTCTTCGTAAGACCGGATTTTCTTGAGTAGGCTTTTATTACCTTCCAGAATCCCTGACGGGTCATTTTCCTGCCCAGCCGAGTAACAAAAAGGTGAGGCGAGGTTCTGGATTTAAGAAGCTTTGGTCTCGATGTGTCCAAATACTCTCTCAGCTTAATTTTTGCTTTTTCTCCTATTGGAACTATTCTTTGTTTTGAACCCTTTCCATAAGCTATTATATATCCCAGCTCAAAGTTTACATCATTAAGCCTCAGCTCTACAAGTTCTGAAACCCTTATGCCAGTCGCATAAAGGACCTCAAGCATGGATTTATCCCTTATTCCCTCAGGCGATGATTCGTCTGGAGGGGAGAGGAGCTTCTCTATGTCTTCGAGTGAAAGCGTCTCGGGAAGGACCCTTTTTGTCTTTGGCGTACGGATGAGGAATGTAGGATCCGACTCAATGAATTTTTCGGTAAGAAGAAATTTGAAGAACTGTCTTATGGATATAAGGGTGCGTGATGTAGACCTTGTGTTTAACCCCTGCTCTTTTAAATATGTGAAGAAATCCAGTATATGCTTATAATCTACCTGGTCAATACGTGTGATGTTTTTCCCTTCGAGGAAGACGGCGAGTTTGAGAATATCTCTTCCGTAGGATTCCAGCGTGTTTTTTGAAAGTCCCTTGACTGCAGTGAGGTATGTAAGAAATGAATCTATAAGTTGGTTCAAGTCATACTCTTTTATTTTAACCACAGAGAACACAGAATTCCCATAGATTGTTTGAAAAATATTTCTTTATGTTCTCTGTGAACTCTGTGGTTAACCGGTATTTTATGTTCCCATTTCCCAAGATACTAGATACTTCTTCTGCTGAGGCGTAAGCTCGTCAATCTTTATTCCCAGTGCCTTTAGCTTCATCTGGGCTACGGTTTTATCTACCTTTTCGGGAACGTCATACACCCTATTTTCCAGGTCCTTCGCGTGTTTCGCGATGTATTCCGCGCAGAGTGCCTGGTTTGCAAAACTCATATCCATAACACTCGATGGGTGCCCTTCGGCTGAAGCCAAATTCACAAGCCTTCCTTCGGCAAGAATGTTGATCTTTTTCCCGTTCTTGAGCGTGTATTCTTCGACATAGTTCCTTATCTTTCTCTTTCCCTTTGATATGCTGCGAAGCCCGTTTAGATCAAGCTCGACATTAAAGTGACCGGCGTTGCAGACTATCGCCCCATCTTTCATGTGCGCAAAGTGCTCTTTTCTTATGATGGCAATATTGCCCGTAACCGTACAGAAGAAATCCCCGATTTCTGACGCCTGTTCAATTGACATTACTTTGAATCCGTCCATTGCGGCCTCCAGCGCCCTCAGTGGATCAACCTCTGTTACAATCACGTTTGCCCCCATTCCACGCACTCTCTGAGACACTCCCTTTCCACACCAGCCGTATCCGCAGATGACAAAGCTTGTACCCGCGATTAACCTGTTTGTTGCTCTCATAATTGCGTCAACCGTGCTCTGGCCTGTTCCGTAACGGTTATCGAAGAAATGTTTTGTTCCGGCATCATTTACGGCGATAATCGGGTATCTGAGCACGCCGTGTTCGGCCATGCTCCTTAGACGAATGACCCCCGTTGTAGTCTCCTCGGTTCCTCCCACTACGTTACTTATGAGTTCGGTTCTATCTTTGTGGAGGATTGAAACTAAATCTGCGCCGTCATCCATTGTTATGTGCGGAGCGGTATCAAGAACGCCGCTTATATGGCTGTAATATGTCTTTGTATCTTCCCCCTTTATCGCAAAAACCGACATCTTATGGGCCTTTACCAGATACGCAGCAACATCGTCCTGGGTACTAAGTGGGTTTGAAGCGCAAAGCGCCACATGAGCGCCACCCTCTTTCAGAGTGATGGTAAGATTCGCCGTTTCCGTAGTTACGTGAAGGCAGGCCGCAATCTTTATACCCTTTAGCGGTTTTTCCTTTTTGAATCTCTCCTCTATCTGAGCAAGCACGGGCATCTCCTGCGCGGCCCACTCAACCCGGAGTTTCCCGCTCCCCGCAAGACCTAAATCTTTTACGTCGTATTTCATCTTTACCTCCGTTTTAATGTCGCGGCTAGAAGCCGCTCTTACATCCTTTATTACAGAAATCCATCCTATTCAATCGCAGATTGGAGTTTCTGAACCTTGTCGGTTCTTTCCCACATAAATTCTCTATCATCTCTTCCAAAATGTCCATAAGCAGCGGTTTTTTGGTAAATTGGCCTGAGGAGGTCTAAGGTTTTTATAATCCCGGCGGGTTTTAGCTCAAACACCTCTCTTACGGCTTTTGAAATCTTATCTTCCGGAACTATTCCGGTGCCAAATGTGTCTACCATTATAGAAACTGGCTCTGCGACACCGATAACGTATGCGAGTTGTACTTCACACCTCTTTGCGAATCCTGCGGCAACAATGTTTTTTGCAACATATCGGGCCATGTAACTGGCGCTTCTATCCACCTTTGACGGGTCTTTGCCAGAAAATGCCCCGCCCCCGTGTCTCCCCCATCCGCCGTATGTATCTATTATGATTTTTCGTCCGGTGAGTCCTGTATCTCCCTTAGGACCGCCGATTACAAACCTCCCCGTGGGGTTAATATGAATCTTTGTTTTAGAGGACAAAAGCTCTTCCGGAATCACGGGTTTTATTACTTTCTCTATTATCCCATCGTGTATAGTACGATTTTTAACGTCGGAGGAGTGTTGAGCGGAAATGACAATAGATTCGACGCTCACAGGTCTCTGGTCTTTATATCTTATTGTTACCTGAGTTTTCCCATCTGGTCTGAGAAATGGAAGCATTCCGTTTTTTCTTACCTCTGAAAGCCGTTTTGCAAGTTTGTGTGAATACATTATAGGTGCAGGCATAAGCTCAGGAGTTTCATCTATTGCATAGCCAAACATAATCCCCTGGTCTCCGGCGCCCTGTTCCTTTTCCTCCGAAGGGTTTACTCCGAGAGCGATATCAGAAGATTGTCTTCCAATTGCAACCAAGACACCACAGTCTTCTGAATCAAATCCCATAGATGCATCCGTATAGCCTATATCTTTTACAACATGCCTGACGATACTGGAGATGACTATATTGGCGGCAGTTGAAATTTCTCCTGCTACAACAATAAGCCCTGTTGTGAGAAGTGTTTCACAGGCGACTCTTCCTAAGCGATCCTGACCGATTACAGCATCAAGAACCGCATCGGAAATCTGGTCTGCCATCTTATCGGGATGTCCTTCCGTGACGGACTCTGACGTAAAAACGAAATCGCTTTGAGCCATATATATTTGCCTCCTTTTATTTTCAAGAGAACAACACTATTGACCACAAAGATTATAGATGCACAGAGAAGGCTCTTACCAATAATTTTTCTTGCTGCATTTAGCATTAATACCGCTTTTTGTGCACTCTTTGTGGTTGAGTTGTTCATCATCAAACGCGGCAAAAGCGAAAAAACTATATACTTTTAACACCCTATGTCAAGTCATCCGGTTTGTAAATCCTTTGCAATGTGCTCTGCATCTTCAATAATTTTTAATCGCTAACTGTAATGAACTCAGCGTGGTGTGTGCACCGGGATATTTCATCACATTACAAATAAAACTTAAATTCTTGTGCACATTTACACAGTATTTGCTGTGTCTTAATACACATCTAAGTAGGTTTTCATCTTTCATGGAATTTCTTCTATTCATAACGTCCTATGAAAACTAAAGAATAGAATCTCGAATCTATTGGTATAAACATTGCAATCATATTTGTTAAAACATAGCGAATAAAACTCAGAAATGAGGAGGAAATTTAGAATGGCTGAACAAAATTGCCCACGTTGTGGAATGCCAAAGGAACAGTGGAGCGGAAATAAGGGGCAGGGAGTTAACAAGGATAATCAGACCTATTGTTGCCAAGGGTGTGCTGAGAACAAGGGATGCACCTGTCCTAATCGTAGGTAAAAATCCTCTAGTAGAAGCTCTGAGACTTTTTAAAGGGAGTTGCTTACATACTTTTATAACTTGCCCTTAAGGGCGCCACAAAGAAAAGGGCGCTAAGTACAAGAAGTGTAAAAATATCCACCAAAAACGAGCAAAAAGAGAGGAGGAGGTATTATCATGGAAACCATTACAAAATCAATTGACGTTAACGTGCCCGTACGAACTGCATACAACCAGTGGACTCAGTTTGAAGAGTTTCCAAGGTTCATGGAAGGGGTCGAGGAGGTCAAGCAAATGGATGACACGCGGCTTCATTGGGTTGCCAACATTGGAGGCAAGCGCAAAGAGTGGTACGCAAAGATTTCAGAGCAGATTCCCGACAAGCGCATTGCATGGCACGATGAGGGAGGGGCAAAGAATGCGGGAGTCGTTACATTCCATCGCCTCAATGATAACAAGACCCGTGTGACGGTTCAGATGGAATACGAGCCGGAAGGAATGACGGAAAAAACTGGGGATATGATCGGTGTTGTATCCCATCGGGTTGAAGGCGACCTTGAGCGGTTCAAGGATTTTATTGAAAAGCGCGGAAAAGAGACTGGCGCATGGCGAGGCACCGTTGAACAACGTTCATAAGAATTCAGAAAAAGGACCAGCGATTAACGACTAATTTATGGAGGCGATTATGGGAATAATCAAAAGTATGAGAGAGGATAGCACTAGCGTTGGTAAAAACGTTGGTAAAGTCGAGCGTTGGGCATCGGCTATTGGAGGAGCGGCGCTTGTACTCTTCGGGCTGAAACGCCGGTCTATTAGTAGCATACCCTTTGTCCTCATTGGCGGAAGCCTGATTTATCGTGGTACAACGGGACGTTGCGGCTTATATAATGCGCTGGGCGTTAGCACCACTGATAGAACTAGGGGTTCGGCGAGTGTGGAGGCAAGCCGCGATATTAAGGTTGACAGAAGCGTTACGATTAACCGTTCTCCTGAAGAACTCTATCGCTTCTGGCGCAACTTTGAAAACCTGCCACGCTTTATGGAGAACTTAGAATCGGTAAGAACAATTATTGATGATAGGCGGTCTCATTGGGTTGCCAAGGCACCTATGGGCAAGACCGTTGAATGGGATGCGGAGATTATAAATGAGGAAGAGAATAAATTGATCGCATGGCGTTCGCTTGAAGGAGCGGATGTTGATAGTGCAGGCTCCGTGCGATTTGAACCTGCGCCGGATGGACGCGGCACGGAGGTTAAGGTTTCGCTCATATACAACCCGCCGGGTGGCAAGGTCGGATCAATTATCGCTAAACTCTTTGGCAGAGAACCGGAGCAGCAGGTGCGAGAGGACCTGCGCCGATTTAAGCAGCTTATGGAGGCGGGTGAGATTACTACAACGAAAGGTCAGTCCTCTGGACGCATTGTGGAATTTGAAAGCAAACCGTTGCGGAATCGTCAGACATCAGAAAGAAAACGTGGAAAAGACGTTGTTGAAAAGGCGTCTGAAGATTCATTCCCGGCGAGCGATCCTCCATCGTGGACGCCCGGCCGTGCAACGCCGTCATCAAAGGAGAATGAATACACTCTCGAAGACGGTAAATGGACACTCAAACAAAATGAACAGCGCGGGCGGGATTAGATTTCATTACATGACTTTTCAAGGAGGACAATACAATGAGAGCAGTTTGCTGGCATGGTAAAAACGATGTGCGGGTCGAGAATGTCCCCGATCCGAAGATACTCAGCTCACGTGATGCTATCGTCGAGGTCACAATGACGGCAATTTGCGGCTCTGACATCCATCTTTACGACTGTCATATTCCGACGATGCGAGAGGGCGATATTCTCGGTCATGAGTTTATGGGCGAGGTTGTTGAGGTCGGGAATGAGGTTAAGAATTTAAAAGCGGGCGACCGTGTGGTTGTGCCTTTTGCAATCGGGTGCGGCGGGTGCTTTTTCTGTCAAAGACAGTTGTGGTCTCTTTGCGACAACTCAAATCCGAACGCGTGGATGGCAGAAGGGTTGTATGGTTTTTCGGGGTCGGGACTGTTTGGTTACTCTCACCTGTTGGGTGGTTATGCGGGCGGCCAGGCGGAGTACGCGCGGGTTCCATTCGCGGACGTTGGTCCAATTAAAATTTCTAACGGTATGGCCGATGGCATAAGGGATGAGCAGGTCTTATTTCTCTCCGATATTTTTCCGACAGGTTATATGGCTGCGGAAAATTGCCATATTCAGCCAGGTGATACGATAGCAATTTGGGGGTGCGGTCCAGTCGGGCAGTTTGCAATCAAGAGCGCCTATATGCTCGGCGCAGGGCGCGTTATTGCGATAGATAGATTTCCTGAGCGCTTGCATTTAGCCAGAACATATGGCAATGCAGAGACGATTAACTACGAGGAAATAGGCGATGTAGTCGAAAAACTAAAGCAGATGACCGGCGGACGGGGGCCGGATGCCTGCATTGACGCTGTCGGTATGGAAGCTCATGGCTCGGGTATCGGCGCGTTTTATGATAGAGCGAAGATGGCAATGCGCATCGCAACCGATCGCCCGACTGTATTGCGCGAGGCGATACAGGCATGCCGTAAGGGGGGCATAGTGTCTATTCCCGGCGTCTACGGCGGATTCCTTGACAAAATTCCCTTTGGCGCGGCATTCGCTAAAGGCCTAACGTTTAAGATGGGACAGACACACGTTCAAAAATACATGCGCCCACTCCTTGAACGAATCAATAAGGGTGAGATTGATCCTTCGTTCATCATCACGCACCGGATGAGCTTAGACGAAGCACCCGAAGCCTATAGTATTTTCAAAAACAAAGAAGAGGACTGTATCAAAGTGGTATTGAAACCATAGAATTACAGAAAATCAAAGGGTTAAAATCCGAAATGGAGAGACACAAGGATTTTTATTTCCTGAATTCTCATACTTACATCGAATTATATTAATTGATGAGGTTTCAGTTTTTTCGTTCATTAAATATGCACCAACAATGGACAATGGCAAAAATTATGGAACAACAAAAGAATGGTTCAACAATCTGGAATGATAACCGAAAGGTATTACTTGTAGCCGCTGGTCTCGGGGCGGTTCTGATAGGGCGCAAAATAGTTCAGCACCTGCGCGAGATAGATTTACGTGGGCAGGTGGTATTGATCACTGGAGGCTCGCGTGGGTTGGGTTTTTTATTGGCTAGAGAGTTTGCCCGTGAAGGGTGTCGGCTTGTGATTTGCGCGCGGAAAGAAGAAGAGCTAAAGCGGGCCCAAGAGGACCTAGAAAGGGAAGGTGCAAAGGTACTAGCCATAAAGTGTGATGTCTCAGACCGTCTCGAAGTCGAGCGTCTTGTGGATAGGGCGACGGGCCACTTTGGCCGGATAGATATACTCGTTAACAATGCTGGAATAATCCAGGTGGGTCCAATTGGGATTATGACCGTTCAAGATTTTGAAAACGCATTGAACGTTATGTTCTGGGGTGTTCTCTACCATATATTTGCTGTGCTTCCCCAAATGTTAAAACGCAGGAGCGGCCGCATCGTAAATATCACATCTATTGGCGGAAAGGTAAGTGTGCCCCACCTAATCCCATATAACTGTGCTAAATTTGCTGCCGTAGCCCTTTCTGAGGGATTGCGTGCGGAGTTAGCGCGAGAGGGTATAAATGTTACCACAATCGCCCCGGGTTTAATGCGTACAGGCTCTCATCTGAATGCCCTTTTTAAAGGAGATCAGGAGGGCGAATTTACATGGTTTAGCCTGGGTGCCAGCCTGCCTTTTGTATCAATGGACGCTGAGAGGGCGGCGAGGCAAATCGTGAAGGCGACGAAGCGTGGCGAATCGGAGAGGATTCTCTCTCTTCCCGCCAATATACTGGCTCTCTTTCATGGTCTATTTCCTGGTGCTATAGCCGATATATTGGGTTTGGTTAACAGCATACTGCCTGGGGCAAGTGGAGATAGAGTCGATATATCGCGCGGGATGGATATTCAAGAACGTATACAGTCTCGGTTTCTGAACACACTGACGAGCTTGGGCCTTTCTGCTGCCCGGCGGTTCAATCAATATTCCGAGTGCACTAACAAGGCTGAAGCATAATTCTGCCACTGGGAAAGAAAATGAGAGGAAGCGTGAGCAGATATCTGAAATTGATAATGAGCTAAAAACCTAAAAAAAGAGGAGGAAAGAAAAATGATTAAACGACTAAATATAATCACAGTTCTTTTGGTAGCTGGTGTTTTTACATTTGCGGGATTAGCGTATGGAGCCAAGTCACAAGGCACCAACACTAATAATGCTAATGCCTTGAGCAATTCGGACGTGAAGTTTATGAAAAAGGCAGCCGAGGGTGGAATGATGGAAGTACAACTCGGTAATCTGGCGAAGCAGCGGGCTGCCAACAAAGATGTAAAAAACTTTGGAGAGCGTATGGTCAAGGACCATTCAAAAGCAAACGACCAACTCATGCAGTTGGCATCCAATAGCGGGGTTACCCTTCCGAAGGATTTGGATGCAAAGCATAAGAAGATGGTAGATCGCCTGTCGAAGCTCTCCGGCTCCCAGTTCGATCGTGAATACATGAATGTAATGGTTAAGGATCACACTAAGGACGTAAATGAATTTCAGAGTGAATCTAACCAGATTCAGAATTCAGATTTGAAAAATTGGACTGACGATACCCTTTCAACGATAAAGGACCATCTACAACAGGCTCAAAACATTGCACAAGATGTTGGTGCTAAATCATCAGCTAGCACCAAGTAAGGCTCTTAATACTGGCTTTTAGGGGAGGAGAGAAGAGAGAGATTAAGACAGTAGATTATATTGAGGTTCGATGGAATGGGGTTGGCTCTTTTCTCTCGTTCTCCCTCCCCTTATATAGGGGAAGGTCCCCTTGAAAAAAAGTAGAAATCTTTTTCCTGCCTAGAATAAAAGCTGTTAAACATTATTTGATTCATAACGTTGGGTAAGGAGGAAAACCAAAAATGACAGATACAGCGGCTGATGTTTTGATTGACACAATTCACGATTGGGGTGTTAATGTTATATTCGGTCTGCCCGGAGACGGCATCAACGGCATTATGGAAGCCCTGCGAAAGCGCCAGGATAAAATCCAATTCATTCACGTACGCCATGAGGAGGCCGCCGCATTCATGGCATGCGGATATGCCAAGTTTACAGGTAAGCTAGGCGCCTGTCTTGCAACATCTGGTCCGGGCGGTATACATCTGCTCAATGGGTTATATGATGCAAAACTGGACAGCCAACCGGTATTGGCATTAACGGGAATGCCATATCATGACCTCACCAACACATATCAGCAACAGGACGTTGAGTTAGATAAGCTCTTTATAGATGTGGCTAAATACAACGCCCGCATCATGGGTCCAACCCACGTCGAGAATGTAGCAGACCTTGCCTGCCGCACCGCACTTGCATATCGCGGGGTGGCACACATTACATTTCCCGTTGATCTCCAGGACGCTCCGGCTACAAAGAATCGCTCAAAGCGCAATATCCCTCATCACACATCGGATGTCTTCGCCCGCAGCGCCCGCCTGCCAGATGAAGGTGACCTGCGTCGGGCGGCTGAGATTTTGAATTCTGGCAGGAAGGTGGCAATTCTTGCAGGTCAGGGCGCGCTTCATGCAACCGACGAGCTTGAGCAGGTTGCCGAGAAGCTGGGAGCGCCGATCATAAAAGCTCTGCTTGGAAAAGCGGCAGTGCCAGATCATAGCCCATATACAACAGGCTCTATCGGACTGCTCGGCACGAAACCATCTCAGGAGGCACTCGAAAACTGTGATACTCTGCTTATAGTTGGTAGCTCTTTTCCATACATCGAGTTTTATCCCAAGCCGGATCGGGCTAAAGCCGTTCAGATTGAACTTGACCCCATGCGGATAGGCTTACGTTACCCGGTTGAAGTTGGACTGGTTGGCGACAGCCGTCGCACACTTCAAGCACTTTTACCTTTACTGAAGCAGAATGGGAACGGCTTTCTAAAGGAAGCACAGGAGGGCATGAAAGACTGGTGGAAGTTGATGGAAGAGCGCGGCACACGGCAGGACAAGCCTATGAAGCCACAGGTGGTGGCTTGGGAACTGGGCAAGCGCCTGCGCGACGATGCCATCATTGTCTCTGATAGCGGCACAATTGCCACGTGGTCTGCAAGACAAATTCCGATTAAACGCGGGCAGATGTATTCTCTATCCGGTAATCTCGCGACAATGGCAAACGGCTTTCCCTACGCCATTGCCGCTCAGATTGCCTATCCTGAGAGGCAATGTGTTGCATTTGTCGGAGACGGCGGCTTCTCAATGCTTATGGCCGAGTTTTCTACATGTGTAAAATACAAACTTCCGGTCAAGGTCGTGGTTATAAAGAACAATACACTGGGACAGATTAAATGGGAGCAGATGGTATTTCTCGGTAATCCTGAATTTGGTGTTGACCTTGAGCCAATTGATTTTACCCTATTTGCTCGGGCCTGTGGCGGAAGGGGTTTTACCATTGAAGACCCTGCTACGTGCGGTTCCATAATTGATGAGGCGCTTGCCGCGCCTGGCCCAAGCATCATTGAAGCTGTAGTTGACCCGTTCGAGCCGCCTATGCCTCCTAAAATTACGGTAGAGCAGGCGACTAAATTTGCCGAATCGCTTGCCCGTGGCGAACCCAATCGCGGAAAGATTGCCTGGACGATACTTTCGGACAAGGTGCGGGAACTTGTGTAGCAACTGATGGGGTAGAGGCACAGCGCACTGTGCTCTATATAACAAAGGGGGCGCATTGGTATTAAAAGCATAGATACTAAAATCGAACGGCTCGATGTTTCGGCCTACTCTGTGCCAACCGACTTTCCTGAGTCGGATGGCACGTTTGCTTGGGAAAAAACCACGCTTGTCCTTGTCGAAGCAAATGCGGGCGGCAAGCGGGGGATCGGCTTTACTTACGCCGATACTGCGACTGCGCGGCTAATTAAGGATTTGCTTGCAGACATGGTTAAGGGACGTGATGTAATGTCTATATCGGGGGCATGGTCGGCTATGGTCTATGCCATCCGCAACCTTGGGCGTTCGGGGATTGCATCAATGGCTATATCTGCCGTTGATGTGGCGCTGTGGGACCTGAAGGCACGTCTCCTTGATTTGCCTCTTGTCACGCTCCTTGGAGCAGTGCACGACAGCGTCCCCGTATATGGAAGCGGTGGGTTCACGTCTTATTCAATATCACAGTTACAAAAGCAACTCGGCGGATGGGTTGATCAGGGCATATCCCGCGTGAAGATGAAGATAGGCACGCATCCCAAGAATGATATTGATCGTGTACGCGCCGCTCGCGAGGCAATCGGGCATGATGCAAAGCTTTTTGTTGATGCCAATGGCGCATACACACGCAAACAAGCCCTTGCTTTTGCTGAAGCCTTTTCAGAGTTTGGAGTGAGCTGGTTTGAAGAGCCTGTGTCATCTGATGATCTTAATGGACTTCAGTTGATTCGGGACCGCGCCCCTGTAGGTATGGACATTGCCGCAGGGGAATATGGCTATGACCTTTTCTATTTCCGCCGGATGCTCGATGCGGGAGCGGTGGATGTGCTTCAGGCTGATGGGTCGAGATGCGCGGGGATTACCGAATTTTTGCGTGTAGGTGTGCTCTGCGAATCTCACTGCCTGTTGCTTTCGGCTCACACAGCTCCGTCTCTTCATGTGCAGCCGTGCTGTGCGCTCAACTCTGTTTGCCACATAGAATATTTTCACGACCATGAGCGGATTGAACACATGCTCTTCGACGGCGCTCTTACGCCCATTAATGGGCAATTGCACCCGGATCTATCGCGGCCCGGACTTGGCCTTGAATTCAAGCGCTCTGATGCTGAGCGTTATGCTGTTTGAATCGTAGTGGTGAACAGCGGGGTTCACCCATTTTGTCTATTTCTTTAAACGGGGATTTGCCGCTACAAAGACGAGGAGGGAAAGATATGCAAGACGAGATTAAAAGAAAAAATGGCGCTCTTAGAAGCGGGATGGGTTCTACTATTATAGACGCTAAGGCGATGGAATCTGAATTACGGGCTAAAATTGGAGGCGAGGTGCGATTTGATAATGGAAGCCGGGCGCTCTATTCAACGGATGGCTCGAATTATCGTCAGGTGCCAATTGGCGTTGTAATCCCGAGGGATGCGAAAGACGTTATAGAGACTGTAAAGACCGCACGGCGCTTCGGGGCACCTGTGCTTGCGCGGGGCGGCGGCACAAGCCTTGCCGGGCAGTGCTGTAACGTTGCGGTGGTTATGGATATGTCAAAGTACATGAACAAGATTATAGAGATAGACCCGGAGAGAAAGCGGGCGCGTGTGCAGCCGGGAGTTGTTCTCGATGACCTGCGGAACGAGGCCGAGAGATATAACCTTACGTTTGGACCTGACCCCTCTACGCATAACCATTGTACGCTTGGCGGAATGATAGGAAATAATTCATGCGGTGTGCACTCCGTGATGGCGGGCAACACAGCAGAGAACGTTGAAGAGTTGGATATACTCACATACGATGGGGCGCGTATGCACGTCGGAAAGACAAATGACAGGAACCTGGAACGGATCATAAGCGAGGGTGGCCGACAGGGCGAGATTTATCTAAAACTCAATTCCCTTCGTGATAAATATGCCGACCTCATTCGCAAGCGTTTTCCGAATATTCCGCGTCGCGTTTCCGGTTACAATCTTCCCGAATTGCTTCCTGAAAATGGGTTCAACGTTGCCCGTGTTCTTGTCGGGAGTGAATGCACATGCGTTACCATTCTCGAGGCGACTGTGCGCCTCGTCTACAGCCCTCCCGTGCGCTCTCTCCTTGTACTCGGTTACCCGGATGTCTATACCGCTGGGGATCATATAATGGAAATTCTCTCTCATAAGCTAATAGGATTGGAGGGCATGGATGATGTTCTTGTTGACGATATGAAAAAGAAGGGGCTGCATCCGTCCGACGTGAAATTACTGCCGGATGGCAGCGGCTGGCTGCTGGTTGAATTTGGCGGGGAGAGTAAGAAAGAGGCTGATGGTAAAGCACGTGGCTTGATGGATGAGTTAAAGAAGAAAGGAAACCCGCCGAGCATGAAACTCTTTGATGATCCTGAGGCAGAGAAAACAATCTGGACAGTACGCGAGTCTGGATTAGGGGCAACGGCGCGAGTGCCCGGAGAGAAAGACACATGGGAGGGTTGGGAGGATTCGTCCGTGCCCCCTGAGAAGTTGGGCGGCTACCTGCGTGACCTGCGGAAGCTGTTTAATAAGTACGGATATGCCTGTTCGCTTTATGGCCACTTCGGTCAGGGCTGTGTTCACACGCGTATTGACTTTGACCTCGTGACAAAAGAGGGCATTGAAAGGTATCGTTCATTCATACACGAAGCGGCTCATCTGGTGGTTGGCTATGGCGGTTCTCTCTCAGGAGAGCACGGTGACGGTCAATCGCGTGGTGAGTTATTGCCTATAATGTTTGGGGATGAGTTGATGGAGGTATTTCGAGAATTCAAATCCATCTGGGACCCGGAATGGAAGATGAATCCCGGCAAATTAATAGACGCGTATCGTACGGATGAAAATCTGCGCCTCGGCACGGGTTACAACCCCTGGAAGCCAAAGACCCATTTCAAATTTCCCGATGATGACGGAAGTTTTTCCAGGGCAATGGTGCGTTGCGTCGGTGTCGGGGAGTGCCGAAGAGAACATGGCAAAACTATGTGCCCAAGCTACAGAGCGACCCGTGAGGAGTCGCACTCAACCCGTGGGCGCGCCCGCCTGCTCTTTGAGATGCTTGAGGGTGATGTTATAGGCAAGAATGGCTGGCGCGAAGAGAGTGTCAAAGAGGCACTAGACCTGTGCTTATCTTGCAAGGGCTGTAAAGGAGATTGCCCGGTGAATGTGGATATGGCCACATACAAATCCGAGTTTCTATCTCACTATTATGAAGGAAAGGTCAGGCCGAGGTACGCATATGCGTTCGGCTATATTTATTTGTGGTCACGATTGGCCTCATTTATGCCGGGTGTGGCCAACTTCTTCACTCAAACCCCTCTGATTCGAGATGCCGCAAAGGTAATGGCAGATATAGCGCTTGAGCGACGGATACCAAGGTTTGCGCCACAGACGTTTAAGGATTGGTTCCATGAGCGTAATGAAAAGAGGAATGGGTGGAATAATGATAAGTTAGTGATTTTGTGGCCTGACACATTCAACAACCATTTCCATCCAACGACTGCTCAAGCCGCGGTTGAGGTTTTGGAGGCGGCGGGTTTTCATGTTGAGGTGCCGCAGGAAAGTATGTGCTGCGGGCGGCCTCTCTATGATTACGGATTTCTCGATACCGCTAAACGCTGGCTTCAAAATATTCTCGATACCATCAGACCGCAGATCAGAGCTGGTATTCCGGTGGTTGTTCTGGAGCCGAGTTGCGCGGCAGTTTTTCGCGATGAACTGATAAATCTCTTTCCTCACGATGAAGATGCGAAGCGGCTCAGTCGGCAGACGTTTTTATTGAGCGAATTTATGGAAAAGAGGGCAAATGGCTATCAGCCTCCCAAACTCAATCGCAGGGCTGTGGTGCACGGACACTGCCATCATAAGGCAATCATGGGAATGAATGATGAGGAGAAGGTGCTCTCGAAGCTCGGCCTTGACGCTAAGATTCTCGACTCCGGCTGCTGTGGTATGGCGGGTGCATTCGGATTTGAAAAAGACCATTATAATGTGTCTATAAGAGTTGGCGAACATGCATTGCTGCCGCATATTCGTGATGCCTCAAAGGATACACTGATTATCGCTAATGGGTTTAGCTGCCGCGAGCAAATCTCTCAGACCACAGACCGTCATGCGCTCCATCTTGCCCAGGTAATACAGATGGCCATGCGCGAGGGTCCCGATGGACCAGGAGGAGATTATCCCGAAAGGAAATATGTTAAGCAAGAAAACTCTAAACGGCTACGGCCAGCGCTACGGAAGGCGGCAATCATCGGAGCAGGGTTGCTTGTCGGCGGCGCGTTAGCGTGGGGACTGAGCAGCAGGAGAACTGAGTAAGATTAAATTGGATTCCTCGCTGCTTTCATCCTGACCAAAATTGGTGGATGAATGGTATCAGATAGAAATAAAAAGCAGCGCACAATTTACATAAGTCTGATATAGTTATGGAGCGATGCCGGTCTGGTCACAGGTGAAAACTGGGGAATTGATTGCCGGATTTGCGCTTCTGTTCGTGCCGCTCTCGCTCATTTTGGTATATATTCACGCGCCGCCCCTCTGGGTCTTTATTATCTCTGCGATTGCGATTATCCCACTTGCAAACTGGATTCAACGCGCAACTGAGCAGATGGCACTCATTGCAGGGTCGGCAATTGGCGGCCTCTTGAACGTTACTTTTGGTAATGCGGCCGAGCTGATCCTCGCAATCTTTGTGCTTGCCGAGGGGAAAACAGGCGTCGTGAAGGCTACAATCACCGGCTCGATTGTCGGAAACAGTTTGCTGGGTCTGGGTCTTGCAATTCTGGTTGGCAGTTGGGGACGCGAGAAGCAGACATTTAAGCGCGAGCGGGCGGGTTTACTTTCGAGCCTTCTAATCCTTTCGGTTATTGCCCTTATACTCCCGGCGCTATTCGACTACACTGAGCGAAACCTCCATGCCTCGGAGACGAGGTTGTTGGATGAACACCTCAGCCTGGGTGTAGCTATAGTACTGATCCTAGCCTATGCGGGGAACCTCGTATATACCTTGATTACGCACCGTGATATATTCGCCGGTTCCGAAGGGGAAGGGCGCGCTGAATGGTCGCTCTCTAAATCGCTTGCTGTTTTAGTAGGCGCGACAGTTATAGTTGCTGTAGAAGCCGATCTGGTCTCCGGCGCCCTTGAGTCAACTGCAGGTGCGCTCGGCTTGTCGGAGTTCTTTTTAGGTGTGATTGTTCTACCTATAATTGGAAATGCCGCTGAGTATTTTGCGGCTGTGTATTTTGCCCGGGAAGACCAGATGGATTTAGTCATGAGTATCGCCGTTGGCTCAACCATACAGGTAGCGCTTATGACCGCCCCGATCCTCGTCCTCGTTTCATACACCATAGGACATCCAATGAATCTTGTATTTAATAGTCCGCTTGAGTTGATTGCAATCGCCGGTGTGGCATTTGCGGTCAATGCAATCGCTCAAGATGGGGAGACGACATGGTTCGAGGGTTTATTGCTGATTGTTGTCTATACGCTTCTGGCTTTAGCATTTTTCTTTGTGACATGATTGTATGAAGATGCGAAAAGAATTTAATTAGCCACGAATGAACGGGGATAAAAAAAATGATGCATGATCCATTTGTATCTTGTATCCTTTACAATGAATCTCGATTATTCTCATCTGTATTAATTGTGGTTAATTAAGAACAGACAGATGGTATGATCAACTTAATCAGTTCGCCATTCAATCCAAGCTCACCCCAAGCTTTAAGCATTGCAAACCTGTTTTACTTAGCCCTGATTATTTCCGCGTTTATATTTATAATCGTCACAGGCTCTCTTATATACATAATGGTTCGGTATCGAAGCCGACCGGGAGACGGTGAACCGAAACAGGTGCTTGGAGAGAGAAAGCTCGAAATTACGTGGACTGTAGTGCCTTTGCTGATGTTAATATTTCTCTTTGCATATACTGCCTACACAATGCACAGAGCCGATCCCTCGCCTGAGTCCCATCAGCAACCCGACCTTGTGGTAATAGGTCATCAATGGTGGTGGGAGGTACACTATCCACAATCGGGTGTTGTGACGGCGAATGAGATTCATCTGCCCATTGGCAAAAGGTTTCTCGTCCTCCTCAAGTCTGAGGATGTGATTCATGACTTCTGGGTGCCGCAACTGGCCCGAAAGATGGATACGGTGCCGGGCCATCCTAATACCATATGGCTGGAGGCTGATAGGGCGGGCATATATTTAGGCGCGTGCTCTGAGTATTGCGGTACACAACATGCGTGGATGCGCATCCGGGTCATTGCACGGCTGCAATCTGATTTCGATTTATGGCAACAGGAACAACTCCACGTCCCCACAACTCCGACCGTTGGCGAAGCGGCACGGGGCGCACAAATATTTCAGGAGCGAACATGTGCAAATTGTCATGCTATCGCTGGTACAAGAGCGGATGCTCGCATCGGTCCAGACTTAACGCATTTACGTGACCGACAGACCATTGGGGCTGGCGTTATAGAGAACACTCCATCCAGCCTTGCCAAGTGGCTGGCAAATACACAGTCGGTTAAGCCCGGAAGCCTTATGCCCAATATGAGGCTTTCGGATTCGGAAGTAAACGCCCTTGTTGCGTATCTGGAGGGATTAAAATGAGCGATGAGATTCGGTCTGTAACGGGCAGAGACGAGTTAGTGGTTCCAGAACCGACCGAAGAACCCATTCCCGCAATTTGGGAGAGCGGGGGTCTGCTTGGCTGGGTATCATCGGTTGACCATAAGCAGATTGGTATCATGTACCTTATAGTTACTCTATTCTTCTTCATTGTCGGCGGCGTTGAGTCGCTCTTTATGCGTATTCAGCTTGCTCGACCTAATGGAACATTTCTTTCTCCAGAGGTCTATAATCAGATTTTTACAATGCACGGTACCACGATGATATTTTTGGTTGTCATGCCGATGTTAATCGGGTTTGCGAATTATCTTGTGCCTCTCATGATAGGCGCGCGCGATATGGCCTTTCCCCGATTGAATGCATTGAGCTTATGGCTGCTGATCTTCGGTGGTTTATTTCTCTATTTCAGCTTTCTCACTCAGGGCGGCGCGCCTGCGGCCGGATGGTTTAGTTACGCCCCCCTCAGCGAAAAACCCTACTCATCCCTTACAGGCATGGACTACTGGGCGCTCGGTCTGCTGATTACGGGAATCGGCACTGTGGCAACTGCCATTAATCTCATCGTTACAATAATTGCGCTGCGTGTCCCGGGGTTAACGATGCGTCGGCTTCCGCTCTTTGTATGGATGGTCTTAGTCAACAGTTTTTTGATCATTCTTGCGCTATCTATACTCAATGCCTCGCTTGTGATGATTCTTGCCGACCGGTTTCTCAATGCGAGATTCTTTATACCCTCTTCAGGAGGCTCCGCGATCCTGTGGCAACATCTATTTTGGGGATTTGGACATCCGGAGGTCTATATAATGGTGCTCCCCGCATTTGGCATTATGTCCGAGGTTATTCCGGTCTTTTCACGCAAGCCGATCTTTGGATATGAATTTGTGGCCGGATCAACTGTGGCAATCGGCCTCCTCAGCTTTGGGGTGTGGGCACATCATATGTTCACAACCGGCATGGGTCATACCCTCGATGGCGCGTTTGGGGCAGCAAGCATGCTTATTGCGGTTCCAACGGGTGTGAAGATTTTTAACTGGACTGCTACAATGTGGGGCGGCTCTATCCGTTTTACGACATCCATGCTTTTCGCCATTGCCTTTCTTGTGCAGTTTACGGTCGGTGGACTCAGTGGTGTGCACTTTGCCGCCGTACCAATAGATTGGCAGACGACGGATACATATTATGTGGTGGCGCATTTCCACTATGTGCTCTTTGGGGGGACAGCCTTTGGGATAATGGCAGGGGCTTATTACTGGTTCCCTAAGATTACCGGAAGGATGCTTTCAGAGGGATGGGGCAAGGTCAATTTCTGGCTGATGCTAATTGGATTTAATCTTACGTTCTTCGTTCAACACATACTCGGACTGATAGGTATGCCGCGCCGCGTTTATACATATCCCGACTTGCCCTACTGGGGCGTGCTTAACTTAATTTCAACTGTGGGCGCTTTCATCCTGGCCCTATCCGTGCTCGCATTTATATGGAATGTAATTATCAGCCTGCGGAGCGGCAAACCCGCAGGTAATAACCCATGGGATGCCTGGACGCTTGAGTGGGCGACTACCTCTCCGCCCCCTGTTCACAATTTTGATAATGTGCCGCCTGTAAGAGGCCGACGCCCGCTGTGGGACCTGTCTCATCCAAATGAGGCGGATTGAAAATAACGGAGGTTTTGCCGATGATTGAAAGGAATAGACTGGGCGTAATTATATTTATCATATCGGAGGCCAATTTTTTTCTTATGCTGATATTGGCGTATGTGTATTTTCACGGTGAATCCTCTCTAACTGCAAATAGGTACTTGGAGCCGGCAAGAACCGGGATCAATACACTTATCCTGTTGTCAAGCAGTCTCACTGTTTGGCTGGCGGAAAGAGACCTCGAACGGGGCAGGTATTCAAGGTTTTGTACGTGGCTTCTCGCTACAATCCTACTCGGAGCGGTGTTTCTCTTTGGACAGGGCATAGAGTGGTCGGGTCTTATAGGCAAGAACGTGACGATTAGCAGCGGCCTTTTCGGCACGACGTTTTTTACTCTAACAGGTTTTCATGGTTTTCACGTTTTTGTAGGGCTTGTTGCGCTCGGAATTCTTTTCGGTTTAGCCCTCGCAGGGGATTTTAAAAACGGAAAATCATCCGCGGTAGGAGCGATTTCCCTCTACTGGCACTTTGTTGATGCAGTATGGATAGTGATATTCTCGATTGTTTATCTGGGGGTGTACATATGACAACTTGGCAGATATTAACCTCAACCTGGGATTGGAACCCGCTGGTATTGATGGGGTGCGTAGCGCTGGTTTTAATCTATGGTGTGGCACTTGGTTTCCATTTTTCCAAAAGAGCGCTGTTTTTTGTCTCAGGAATTATTCTACTATTTCTTGCCTTGTCATCACCGCTCAATGAACTCGGCCACGTCTACCTTTTTAGCGCGCACATGGTACAGCATGTGTTGCTCTTGCTGGTTGTGCCCTTTCTTTTGCTGCTTGGCATCCCTTCCGAAGTTGTTAAAAGAGTATTGGTCTGGCCGCCTGCTGGGAGTGCAGGAGGAGCACTTGGATGGCCTCTTTTGGGATGGTTTTTTGGCGTTGG
The DNA here is from genome assembly GCA_050259195.1 of Ignavibacteriales bacterium. Classification (GTDB taxonomy): domain Bacteria; phylum Desulfobacterota_D; class UBA1144; order Nemesobacterales; family CSP1-2; genus PSLL01. The sequence continues at coordinate 652 of JBLNAE010000362.1, read as the reverse complement.
AGCTATGTGGATATGGCACATACCAGCCTTATATAATTTGGCATTACACAATGAGGCCATCCATATGGTTGAGCAATTATCTCTCATAGTGATGGGGATAATATTCTGGTGGCCTGTTAATGCGCCGTCGCCGGATATGCGCCTTTCGCCGCTTATATCAATCCCTTATCTCTTCTCTGCCTGTGTTGCATGTACCATACTGGGCATTATTATAACCTTCTCATCGGTTGGTCTTTATCCAACGTATCTCCATCCGAATGATGCCCTGGGTATTTTATCTTTTATTCGGGACGGCTGGGGCATTTCACCAAGGATTGACCAGCAGATTGGGGGGCTTTTAATGTGGGTTCCATGTTGCATTCTATATACCTTTGTGATCATGCTCACACTCGCACGCTGGTATAGCGAACCTGGAGAGGATACAGTTGCGGTCGGAAATAATTCTTGAGCCGCTCTTGCCTCCTCGTAGAGACAAGATGAGAGTAGTAAAAATCCCCATGGCTAAAGGCAGGGGGATTTGTAACTAAGCACGGAGAGATACAGATTGCATCAACTCACTACTTGCTACGTTAGGACGTTTTACAAGTTCGCCCCTAAACGAGATAATGGAAGCTCCATTTCTATCAGCGTGAGTAAAGAAACCGCAGGCTCC
>JBLNAE010000361.1:0-5722 GCA_050259195.1 Ignavibacteriales bacterium | reverse complement strand
AGAACCTAAAATTTCCCCAGCTGTCAGGAAATATGGTTATATCGAGATTATCCTCCATCTTAAGAACAATCACCTTACCGGACTTACGAGAGTCGGTCATCTTGCCCCTTACAACCACGCGCCGGCCATTGTAGCGCGAAGCCTGAGAGGGCTTGATGAGAAAATTTACATCATCGGGCGGAGGCTTAAGCCTACTGAGATCGCCCCAGATTCCCCTTCTTTCCCTCTTTGCCTCCTTCTCGGCCCTAAGAGTCTTAGCATACCTATCATTGGGCTTAATTATGAAAGCCCTTGCCAGTCCCTCCCTTACAATCTCTTCATTGACAAAAACTCCGTCTGCAAAAACATACGCAAGCCCTCTTCCGTATGGATCGTATTTTTCTCTATCAAATTCGAGCCTGACCTTCTTTCCTGAAATGAGGCGCTCATTTAAACTCTTTGCCTCCTCAGCGAGGGGGTCTCCGGGCGAATCTCTATGAAGAATCTCAGGGCGTCTATTTCTAAGTACCTGATATGTTTATCAGACCCGTTGAGCGCAACCGTACCGCCATCAATCATATCCGCCACCGTGTACTCACCGCCATCGTCTAGTTGAGTTTTTGATCCGGATTTAAAATAGAGTGATAAACCCAGAAGAATAACAGCCAGAAGTAAGTACAACCCCTTGTGCTTTCTAGAGAAGCCAGAGCTTCTAAGCAACGCAAGTAAAGTAGATATTTGGAAATCTCTTTTTGGTCTCACAACTTGAACCTGAGAATCGCTCCTATTCCATCCAGTTTTTCCCTCTCTTCATTAAAAACCACTTCTATCTCTGCCTTCTGTCCAAGAGCCTCTTCTATGATTTCATCCACAATGTCCGCAACGGGCACAGGGGTTTTTCCCTCCGGGCAAAGATTATCCATTTTTTCCAAAACCAGAAGGCCTGATTCAGGACACTTAAATCCCGAATGCGTAAATCCTTCCGCAACCAGAAGGATTCTCACCTGCCCCATCATGAGGGCTTTCAATGTGTCTCTAACTCCGTTTACGGCAAGTCCAAAGCCGATTTGTTCTCTAACCTCCCCGAGGAGTTTTTCTTCATTTTTACGCTCCATCTTTTCCAAAAGGTCTAATGCTTTCTCTCCGATTTCATCCGGCTTAATCGTGCTTGTATCCACAGGGATCGTTCCCAGGGATTTTCGTTTTAAATAGGTGTGGAGATGGTTTGGGAAATCCGCCAATGCCTGCCCGGCGCCGCCCATGATCAGCCAATCAAACCTGTTCTCTTTGTAATGATCAAATAACCTCTCAGAAACGTATTTAAGGTGCCTATGCATTTCATCCTCTATCATCCTGTTAAAACCATATTCGCCGTAGCCGTGGGCAATGTCTCCACCGCCTACACGTGTTACTCTCTGAATAGATTTCCCTTCTCGAGCCTGAAATTTTGTGTTACGAGTAGCTTCCGGATAAAAATAATCCAATATTTCAGCTACCCCATTTAAACCTATTCTAAAAAGTCGGGCTTTTTTTCTGTCTATAATCACAACAACTATATCCCCAAACTCATCGTTTATCGTGACAAGCTGCCTTACGAGAGCCGATGAATTGATAGCTAAACGGTTGCGATAAACCAGAGGAAGTTTAAATACCTTCCAGGCGCCCTCCCCGGAGGAAGAAAAAACGGCAATTCCTCTGCAGGCCGCAAGCGAGCCTGCATTCTCAAAGAAATCTGAAATTTTTTTAAAATCCGCCTCTACCGATTCAACAGCCTCCTTTGTAAAATCTCTTTTATGGAGCCCGTCTCTTTCCCGTTTTATCATGTCTTTTAGGGTTATTTTGTATTTAAAATTCTCTCTCTCCTTCGGCCCCAATTTTAAATAAAGAGACACAATGGGATACTTATCGCTCTTAAACTCCAGTAGCTCTTCAATATCATTTTTAAAATCCATATACGCTCCTCCTTAGAAGAATAGTTCACATCTCACAAATAACATACCATTTTATTATACTTTTAGCCCGATGGAAATTCAGCCCCCTCTTCTACCTGTATCCTCCTTAAAGGCACAGTAGCATATGTGCCCGAATAGAGGAAAAAGGAGATTGTAATCTTGAACTTATGGGAGTAGATTTCGTCAGGAGCCGGGTCGGAAATCTCCAGCTCTTTCGGAAATGCAATAAGCTCCCTCAGAACCGATTTGAAGAACGCCCTTTTAATTTTATTCAATCTGAAATCTCCAATTGCAACCCCTTCTCCGTTAATTACCCTTTCCGCAATCTCCCCTATTTTGCCGGCTGGAAATTCTACCTTGCTATCCACAAGCGGAATTTTGATGCGTCTAAACTCATGGAACAAATTCTCAGGAAGGGTTTTGTAAAATACCATTTCCCCCGCCACGTATGCAAACTTTATTAATTCATTTTCCGACAAATTTAACCTTATAAATTCCGATGCCATTTCATTCCATAGATAGCTCTGATAAGCGGCAATATAGAGAGAAAGCATCCTGGGATTTATCAGATTTACCGCTTTTAGAAAATCCCTTGGATGATCCTTGAGATACGCAAGAACGCTCCTTTCATTCGAGCGTGGAGCAACCCTCAAGCACTCTTCCCAGCTTCCCCAGTGGTCAGATACGAACTTTTTAAACTCCTTTACGACAGCCCTATCTTCCGAAGACCAACTGGCGAGATATAGCTTTAGAGCACCTTCAAAGTCTCCGAGAACTAAATGTTTTGCCAAAAACCCCTCGCCGTGTCTTGCGGAGCCGAATCTCTGCTCCCCGAAGTAATTTGGAAAGCCCCATCGAGAGATCTCGCTCAGGCTATTTATCAAAACTGGAATGTGCGTCCTATCCAAACTCCTGAGCGTAATCGTAAACTTGTTTTTCGTGAGCAAGTCTGGACCCACGGGGCGAACGGCTCTCCCAAGAGGAGTCAGCGCAAAATTTTTCTCCTTAATTTCTTTGAGCCTTTTTCCCCTTATGCTCAGGTATTGAGAGGTAAGGGCATATTTATCCTTTATCCCGGCAAAATTTATCTCTCTATCGCATATCTTGTATTTATGAACGAGCCGGTTTACGACTTCGAGTGTAGAAAGCCCCCTTTTTTCCAATCCGTATATGACATATTCGCCTGAAGGCAAAAACTCAGGAAGCGTTAAAAATTCTTCGACAACGAAATCATCGGGACGCGATTTTATTTTCATTTCTTTTTGTAGCCACGAATGCAAATAAGTCAGGATACAGTATTCAGAACACGGAATACAGGGGGAGAAATACCGCTGTATTCTGTCTCCTGTATTCTTTTGTTTGTGTACATTCGTGTCAATTAGTGGCTAAATATTCATTTTTCATCCCCCTCCTCATTCCACACTCGAACCGCTTTCCTTCCAAACGTGAGAAACCCCGTGTGGCTCACCATCCTTTCAAACGGCCTGGTTTTATCAGGGCGGACGAGTATTCCCCGGACCAAAACCTCTATGGTTTCAACATAAACAAACCCCTCCCCCTTTAGACTCTCAACCGTTTTTTCAACCTGGTTATACGTAGGAGACAGGCTTGAAATCCTTCCTCCGCCCCTGATTGCCCGTGATGCGGCTGGAACACCTTCCCAGGGCGAAGGCAGGTCAAGGACAACAACATCTACCTCCGTCTCATCAAAACCCTCGGCTACTTCCCTCAATTTAAAATCCACAAAATCGGAAAACCCGGCTTCCTCTGCGTTTCTTCTGGCATTTTCCAGGAAATCCTCTCTTCTATCGTATGTATAGACCTTTCCCGCCGGAGCCACAGCATTTGCAAGTGCGATAGTGAGCGCGCCTGAGCCTGCTCCGCACTCAATGACGCGCATTCCGGACTGAACCCCCGTTTTAATTAAAATTAGAGCCGCATCCTTTGGGTAGATTATCTGAGTGAGCCTCCTTACCTTCATCATCTTATCTTCGAGTGTAGGTTCAAGGAGAAGAAACGGTTTTCCCATTTGCGAATAAATTGCCTCTCCGTATCTCTTGCCTATTGCATCACCAAGAGAGACGTTTCCTAAATGGGTTCCAAAAACCTTCCCCTCTTTTACCCTCATTAGAAACGTTTTACTGTCCGAAGACAGGAGAAGAACAAAATCGCCCGGCTTTATCTCCATTTCGTTCGGAAGGGTAAATAAAAAACGGACGGTTTTCAAGAATGACACAAATTAATGCCAGATAAATATAGCCACGAAGACACCAAGGCACTAAGGAAAGATTTTGAACTTAAATTTTAACCTTGTGTCTTCGTGTCTTTGTGGCATATTCTCTGCGTCTTCCTTTAACGTTCAAAAAGGGTAAAGACCAAAAACCCGATAAAAACAAGTGCCGCGGAAATTGAATACATCCCTCCAAATCCCAAATCCCTCACAATGATACCAAATCCAAACGCAAGAAAATTGGTTCCGATGCCAAAGCACGCATTAAATGCTCCCATAGCCTTTCCCCTTTCATCTGGGTTTGCTCTGTCTATAACAAGCGCACTCAGGGTTGGATGAAGCATTCCATAGCTAATACTGAATAAAAAAGAGATTAAAACAAGCCTATAAACTGAATTTATCAAACCAATTGCCGCAAGGGATAAAGAGAAAAATAGGAGGCTTGGAGAGACTATTGCCTTTCTTCCAAACACATCCGAGATTCTCCCTCCCAAAACTCTTATGGACGTAACCGTTAGGGTGTATGTAAGAAAGAAATAGAAGACATTTAAGCCTTTGGTTTTTACATAGGCGGAAATAAAGTTAAGCACAGAGCCAAATCCACCAGCAAGGATGAGGTTTGAGACGAGGGGCACGGCATATCTTCTTGAAAACGCGAGTCGAAAGAAATCAAACCCATAGGGGTCAACGGAGCGTTTAAAATGGGCGTCCTCAGTCAAATACACAAGAACAGTCGCAATCAGGCTAAATGAAGAGGAGTAGATGAAGAAAGATTTGAACCCGAGATTCCCAATCACCGCCTCTCCTACGGTCGGTCCTAAAGCGTAAGAAGCGATGGTAAAGGCTCCAAATATTCCAAGCCCCTCCCCCCTTCTTTCTTCGGGAATAAAATCCGAAGCGGCAGTTCCGGCAGACGTAAAAAAGAAGGCAAAACCTATTCCCTGAAACATTCTAAAAAGATAAAGAAGAGGACTCAGCCGCGTGATAATGAGGTAGGAGAGCGAAGAGAAGCACATAACGAGAGAGCCAAAGAGCATGAACCTTCGCCTTCCATATTTATCTATCAAAAATGCAACAAATGGGATTGAGCTAAGGGAGGTTATACCAAAAGAACCCATGATAAACCCTACGTTCCCTTCATCGCCGCCCAGTTTCTTAATAAATAAAAGTAGAAGAAAAAAGGAAGAAAAATTACAGAAAAGAAAGAAGGTTGCAATAACTACCAGCGTGAAATTCTTTCTCCGAGCTTTATCCAGTCCTGAGATCATCTCGGCTATAATACCATTTTCGAGTAGGCATGGTTAAAGTCCAATCCCCACGTGATTTTCAAATGAGTTCTAGAACCAGTATTTAAACAAGCTGAAAAACCGTTCCTTCATACACTCCCATGGGGAACGCTGATTCCATTTCTCTAACTCTATTGACTGCGCATGGCTCAGGTCAACTTGGAACAGATCTTCCATCTGTTGCCCGAAATCGCGCCCCACGATGACTGCGTTCGCTTCATTGTCATGCACAAAACTGAGATAATCCAAATTACTCGATCCTACCGTAGACCACA
>JBLNAE010000360.1:0-6081 GCA_050259195.1 Ignavibacteriales bacterium | reverse complement strand
GAAACAGCACGAAGAAAGTGGTGTGACTTTCAAACTGAATGCATCAATTTCAAAATTTGAAGGCAATGGTAGAGTGGAGGCTGTAGTGCTTGAGAACGGTGAGCGAGTTGAAGCGGATTTAGCTGTTATAGGAATTGGAGTGGAACCGGCTACTGATTTTCTGAAGGGTATTGATCTAAACCCTGACGGCAGTATAAAGGTAGATCAGTATTTTCAAGCTGTTAAAGACATCTATGCCGCAGGAGACATTGCTAGTTTCCTAGACTGGCGTACAGGCGAACACATTCGGATTGAACACTGGCGTACGGCAGAACAGCAAGGCCGCATAGCAGCTCACAATATGGCTGGTAAAAAAACAGTTTATAACAGCGTACCTTTCTTCTGGACAACCCAGGTGGGTTTAAATCTCCGCTATGTTGGCCATGTTAAGAACTGGGATGACATAATCATTCATGGCGATTTGTCCTCAAAAGAATTCATTGCCTTTTATGTAAAAGATAATCGGGTGCTTGCAGCAGCAGGAAATAAACGGGACAAAGAAATGGCAGCCATAGAAGAATTGATACACTTAAACAAATTGCCAACACCTGAGGCATTGCAAAATAACCAGGTTGATTTATTAGACCTCATCAAGTAATGCTTTATTTCTAATATACATAACCTGCTAAGTTAAGCAGAGACTGGAGGCTCACTTCTGAAACCTAAATGTCTATTTTCGTAATGCCTCTTTAACTGCTGCCTCCAATTTTGTTAAACCAGCTAGCACATTCATGCCCAAGTGAACCCTTAGCGCGCGCCGATTCCGCTCGGTAAGCACATGAAAATCACCGCGTGCCTGCGCGGCCTTCACAATGCCAAACGTGTATTTCTGCCCGGGCACGGGCAAGTCTGATGCATCGTCGCATGTTAATTGGAGAAAGACGCCCGTATTCGGTCCACCCTTGTATGCCTGCCCAGTCGAATGCAGAAAGCGTGGGCCAAAGCCCAGACACGTTGCCACCCGCTTCTTATCGCAGACTGCATGGCGCATCGCTTGGAGTTGTCTCTCATTGGCATCATTCATCTCAATATATGCCAGGAGTGCAAAGTAATCATCAGCACTTAGGCGGTTCAGGTGCGCATGGAGATAGCCCACAAGTGATTTATCGCGACCCGCAGATTTGGTAAGCGAATCGGCGTTCTTCTTGTCTGCGAACAACTTGATACCATCCTCTTCGAGAATCGGTGTTTCAGACGGAAGTGAACCCGTTTTTTCATATTCAGATGTCAATTTCCATGTTGACGCTTTGCTCTCTTCTACATCCGGCTGATTAAAAGGATTAATGCCGATAATTGATCCCGCTACAGCCGTTGCCATCTCCCATCGGAAGAATTCCTGACCTAAATCGTATGGCGTGATTACTGAGATATGCACTACAGGCTGTCCCGCCTCTTTAAGGGCTTCGACAGCCGCATCCTGTGATTTATCCGGAGCAGATTCCAATCTCATGTAGATGAATACGCGATCGTTGCCATACACCTCGGGCGGACCTAGGCGCTCACGGTCAACAGGGATGAGCCCTTTTCTTCTCTTACCGGTTGACTCGGCAAGGAGTTGCTCGAGCCATGCGCCGAAATCCCGGATGCCGGGTGAGGCTATAATTGTCACCTTGTCACGCACGTTTTTGGCAAGAACGCCCAAGATTGCACCCAAAACCACTCCGGGATTGTCCTTGGCCGGGAGACACGATGAACAAGAAATCGCTATTTCATCGGCGCGGTCCAAGAATTTTAGCGTATCTATGCCCATGATTGCTGCCGGCACCATGCCGAAATTAGAGAGTGCTGAGTACCTGCCGCCTATGCTCGGCACGCCAAAGAAGATGTGACGGAAGTCCTCGCTCTGGGCAACCTGATGTAGCTTCGAGCCAGGGTCTGTGATAGCTATAAAACGGCTTCCGGCTTTTTCCGCTCCGACAGCCCCTTTTACTCGCTCAAAGAAGTACTGCTTAAATATGTTAGGCTCTAGAGTCGTGCCCGATTTGCTTGACACGATGAAAAGGGTATTGGTGAGGTCTATTTTGCTTTCGATTGATCTGATTTGAGACGGATCAGTTGAATCAAGAACAAGAAGCTCAGGATAGCCATTAATCCTTCCGAAGGTCATCTTGAGCACTTCCGGACACAGGCTTGATCCACCCATACCCAGAAGCAGCGCGTGAGAGAATCCCGCACTTTTTATCTCCTCTGCGATACTGGTCAGGTGTTGGTTATGCGCTAACTGGTCTTCTGTAATCCCTAACCAGCCGAGCCAATTGCTCTCGTCGGAGCGTGTCCACATAGACGCATCGTGCGCCCATAACCTCCTCACTTTGCCGGTGATTTGCCAATCTTCGAGCGTTGCTTTAACCTGAGATGTAAGCTCTTTAGGCAGGGTGTAAACCTGCCGATCGACTTTTGCACCGGGCGCAATTCTACATTTCGTATCTACCGCATTCAACAGTTTGTCGAAAGCCTCAGTAAACAGGCGCACCCCCTCTTTGAGCACCTTGTCCGTTACCTCTTCCATCGAGATGCCTAATCGCTCTAGTGTTTCCATCGTGTCATATGCTGCTTCAACATCTTCTTCGAGGCTCGCCCGTGGATGTCCGTGGTCACGAAACGCTTCGAGAGTGGACGGTGGCATTGTGTTTACCGTATCGGGTACTATAAGCTCCTCGACGTAAACCACGTCACGGTAATTCGGGTCCTTAGTGCTCGTACTTGCCCATAAGACTCGTTGCGTTTGTGCACCCTTGCTCGCGAGTGCCTGCCAACGATCGCTGCGGAAAATCTCTTTGTACATTTGATATGCGAGCTTGGCGTTTGCGATGGCAACCCTTCCCATTATGCTCCGGAGAAGCGCCTCTTCGCTCGCAATTGTAGCCGTCTTGAGACGGGATGCGAGAATACCGTCAACAGCAGTATCAATGCGGCTTACGAAAAAACTAGCGACGCTTGCGATTTTGCTCAGGTCACTGCCCTGTGCTGCTAGGTTTTCCAAACCCGCGATGTATGCCAGCGCAACACGCTCGTATGTCTCCAGCCCAAAAATCAGGGTAACGTTGATATTGATACCTTTGCTGGTGAGTTGTTCTATAGCAGGAATGCCTTCTAGTTTAGCCGGGACTTTAATCATTGCATTCTCTCGCCCAATTCCACGCCAGAGTCGCCTTGCCTCCTCAATTGTACCTTGTGTGTCATGAGCCAAGTACGGTGAGACCTCTAGACTCACATAGCCGTCGTGCCTGTTTGTTTTATCATAGACTGGCCTTAATACATCGGCGGCATCCTGAATATCACGAATAGCTATCTGTTCGTAGATTGCCATCGGGTCCAAACCTTTCTGACTCTGCAAAACCTTCAGAGCGTCTGCGTAGTCAGTACTACCGATGATCGCCTTCTCAAAGATTGATGGATTTGCAGTCACGCCCGATAAGCCATCCTCTTCCACCATACGCTGCAATTCGCCACTTATTATGAGGCCACGCCGAAAGTAGTCTAACCAGACTGATTGACCGTATTCATTTAATGCTTTCAAAGGATTCATGATTCATTCTCCTCTAATGCTATTTGCATAATTGCTGTAGTGTGCTTCTAGCACACGAATCTTTTCCAATCTCTGGCAGTGAAGTTCCTCTTCTCTTCTTGATGCTTCATTTATCTCATCTATGGTTTCAGAGCTAACACCGCACAGGGAGATCCCTGAATTACTTTTTCTGTTACACTTCCCAAAATAAGCCTTTTAATCCCTTTTCTTCCATGAGTATTGATTAATCTTGAATTATCTCTACAAACAAGTGCTGTGATGGGAGAGAAGGATGACCACATGAAGTAAATTAAAGTAAGACACTGTCTCTCTTCCCCAATTACCAAAGCTGTAAGCAGCATCGTATTTGTGCTGTTCACCCTTTCTGCCTCCGCTGCCACTCCCCTCCACGAGGAAGGGCCAAACAAAGCGTCAAACCTTGATGCTTACTGTACAAGAGCTTCAGACAAACAACTGTGAGAACCTATGGCCAATCATAGCCTGGGAAGTAATCTAGTTTCATATGATCCTTGGAAACGCCCATTGCAGGTAACGTCTTTTCAAATGCTTCTACCATTGGTTCTGGCCCAGATACATAGAAGATTGGGATTTGTAGATTCGGCACTATCTTTTTGATTGCCTCTTCGGTGACACGTTCGGGATCCACGAAATAATGGACTTGAAGCGCGGGGTGTTTCCTGGCGAGAGCTTCAAGTTCTGTCTTATACACGAATTCAGGTGTGCGATTGCTATAAAGGAGTGTAACGTTTATAGGCAGGTTTCGGTGGTCAAGATCGAGAAATATTGCTCGGTAAGGTGTAATCCCAATGCCCCCAGCAATAAATAGATAATCCTTTGATGAACCTTCAATGACGAAATCACCATCCGATCCTTCAGCTCCGATTGTTACTCCAAGTGGTAGATTGTAGAGTGCGTGTTTGAAAGTACTCCCTTTTTCTTTCGCGAAACGAGTCGTGAGCATAATATGACCCTCAAACGGCGCAGAAGCAATGGTGAAGTAGCGTTGCGTTTTGCGATTGTCCGGGTTGGGATGATCGAGCGTATAGAGTAAAAATTGCCCTGCCTGCCATGTAAGCGGCGTTTCACTCTTAAAGAAGAAGGAAATTACATCTGAGGTTTCTTGTTTTTTGTTGATCAGAGTTAATCTCATTGTCTAAATAAGTTCGAATTTAAAATTTGGATTAATGGGATTGGTTTTAATTTAGTCTCTTCCAATCCCGTTTATTAAAAGTATGCCCATACCGAATACACCTCATTTCATTGCAAGTCGGCATGAGCACCGAAGACAAGATTAACACCAAATGTGAACATTGCAATCAGTACCTCTAGGGAAATTAGCTGCTTCATTCCGTTTATCCTCCTTTATCCGATTTTATACTCAGATTCTAAAGTGATTTCAAGTATTCGATTAGGTCGACCTTTTCTTGCTCCGTCAAATTCAATTTAAGAAACCGGTTGTAGTGCTCTACAATTGCCCGCAGGTCCGGAAAGCGCCCGTCATGGGAAAAGCCCCCCTTCTGGTGTGTCCAGAGCCCCTGTAGCGGCGCCGCCCAATTCCGGAGCTCAAATCCAAGGACAGGACGACAAGGGGATTTGAGTACCTTACTGCAATCAATACGCCCAATCAGGGTTCCGCCGCCGACATAATTAAAGATAGCGATGATAAGAATCCATTATCAATTAAATGGATTTAAATCCCGGATGATTCTTCAGGTCCACGACGAGCTTTTGTTTGAAATCCATGAGAGCGAGATTGACGAGATCTCAGAGATAATAAAAAAAGAGATGGAGGGTGCCTGGAAACTCATAGTGCCACTCCGCGTTGACATTGGAATGGGCAAAAACTGGGCCGAAGCGCAGTAGAAATTTAACAATATCCAAATTTCCATTGCAGGTAAAGCTATCCCCTTTTTCATGCCAAACCGCCTTAAGCCCTGAGATTGCTTCGCTTCATTCTTTCCCTAACATAAATATGACCTCATAATCAGCATCTACCCCGGCTTATTCACATCTACCTTATCTGATTCGTTCCCTGATGAGTCGTTAGCTCTTAGGTTGCAAACCACTACCTCTGCCAGTAATGGATTGTTCAAATCATTGAGCCAGGCTGCTTGAGTGCCTTCCTCAAATACGAGTGACAGGGACGCTAATTTCTGGGGGAACTGGAACGCCTTTGGTTCTGTAAACGATATTAATAATCCTATCTACATGGCATGTGAGTGGGCGCACTCCAATATTACATAAGTCTCCTTATAGGACGTCGTCTTTGGGAGTGTAAAAGACCTCTAGCAGCTTTAAAGCTGATCCCAAGGTGTCTGATTGTTAAGCTGCTTGAGATACTTCCATTCCATATAAGATGAATGTGTGCATTGCTTACCAAGAAAGCTGGCTATATGGAAAAAAAGAAATTCCCGAATACTTCAGTGGTATAATAATAAAGAGGCCGCACATGGGCCTCAATATGAAAACACCGTCAGATATTATTGATATTATGAAAAGTGGTTACAAGATCT
>JBLNAE010000359.1:0-9449 GCA_050259195.1 Ignavibacteriales bacterium | reverse complement strand
GCCTGCTTGCGCCAGACGATTTCTTTTTTCAGTTCTTCGTTAATTTCGGATAGTCTCTGTGTGCGCTCCCGGACGCGCAGTTCAAGTTCTTCATTAGCTCTATAGAGCAACTCCGCCTGCTGAGCATTATTGATTGCTATTTCAATCTGTTGCGCCACAATTTCCAGCAGCTTCAATTCTTCCTCATCAAAAGCATCCTTCTGTAAGGAATTTATGTTTATAGCTCCTACCGCTTTACCCCCAAAATTAATAGGCATAGAGGCATAACTCTTTGTTCCCATCTCCCTTCCGGCTGGACCAATTACTACATCTCTATCCACATCCGCACAATATATGGGCTTCCCCTCTATGACTGTCTTCCACGTAAATCCTCTTGGATATAGAATTCTCCTTACACGCTCCACCCACCAATCAGGGTAGCCTCTATAAGCCTTTAGAACCGCTTCTTCTCCCTCGACTAGGTAAATTGAAACGTTGCTGGCTCCATTTATATTCCTGCTCATTGCATCAACTGCATTCTCTAAAACCTCCTGCAGATTAATTGAGCTATGTACGCTACGGGTCACGGCGCTAATGATTTCCTCGTAACAACTCTTTTTAGCCAACTGGGCAAGGCTCTCCTTAAGGGCATCCTCTGCCCGCCGGCGCTCCAACTCTGCCGAGGAACGTGCCGCAAAAATTTGTAGCATGGATTCGGCGACCTTCGGATTGCTCCATGGCTGGCGATACAGCACAACTATCAGACCGAGCGCCCGACTGGATGAATCAGAGAGAGGAGTCCCAACATAAGCTTCGACACCCATTTCCGCCAGCAGGCAATCGCGCGGAAATTGTTGTTGCACACCGCTACTATAGGAGCATAGACCCTTTTCCACAACGTTCTCGCAGGGTGTACCAGCTAGATCGCACTCGACATTATCCACGATTTTGCCATTAGCAAACACAGCAATCGTTTTGACGCGCTCTATGTTGTCCTTCATTAACTCGCCGATAAAGGCATAATCGGCTTCCAGTACCTTTGCGAGGTGTTCAACCAGTGAGCGGAAGAATGTTTCTCCCGTTGCGGCAGAAACTCCCTTCGCTATATTAAGCAACATATCCTCTGCTCGCTTGCGATCGGTAACGTCTTCAACCGACCCTTCATAATACAAGACAGTCCCATCTTCTCCTCTAACCACCTTTGCGTTCTCTCGGATAAAAATTGGAGAGTTATCACACTTTATCCATTCAGATTCCAGACCCCTGACCTCATCTTCTCTCTCAAGGAGTTCTCTGAATTGAGCACGCAGGTATGGAGTTGCAAATCCCTCTTTCTCTAGATTACGGGAAGTTAGCTCTTCAAAGGAGGAATACCCAAGCATTCGAATCAATGCTGGATTAGCCATAAGTATCCGACCATCTGGTGTTGTTCGATATATCCCTGTGGGAATATTCTCAAACAAATCCCTATACCGCTTTTCGCTTTCCATTAGCGCCCTTTCCATCCGCTTGCGCTCTGTGATGTCACGGATGGACCAGCGCAGACCGATCAGCTCTTCCTGCGAGTTGGGGTTGCGCACGGGGGCTACAGTGATTGAAGCATAGAATGGCGCGCCTTTGAGAGGCTTCAGGCATAATTCCAGACCTTGCACACGCTTCAATTTTTTCAGCTGATTTAGTTGGGCACTAAACCTCCTCCGATCCTCTTCAAACACAAATACGATCAAGGGTTTACCCAGAAGAAGGTAGCGATTTATGGAGAACCGAGCCACGGCGGCATGGTTGGCCTCTTGTATAACTCCAGAGACATCGGTCACCAAGTAACCATCCGGGGCAAATTCGAACAGTTCACGATATCGCTGACGTTCCGATTCGAGTATCTGCTGAGCGGCAATCAGCTCTTCATTCTGTTGGCGCAATTCCTCCCTAGCTACTCTCAACTCTTCTAGCGTATTAGAGAGATGCTCTAAAATCTGCCCCAGGAACTCTCTTTGCGGCGCAGCCCATCCGTTGATATACCGCCATAGAATCTCCAGATGCTGTTCTACAGTCTTAGTCTCGTGATCAAAAACCTTATCTCCCATCTCTCCACCCCATCAATAAAATTGGCATATTATAGGGACTGACAAATAGCTTTGTTCGCGAACGAGTTTGCCGACTGCCCCGCTCGATAGATTCATATTATCCCACAACCTAAAGCAATGTTCCAGAGTTTTGCTCATCCAAAACTCTGAAAGCGTTGAAGGATTAAATGCTCTCTGTGGATAACTTTTAAGCTTTTCAAGCAATAGTTATCCACTCTAGCTAACAATTCACATTAAGTTTTTTAATTAATAACCTAATATTCCTGCTTTTACGATGCTGAAGGAATCTTCCTTTCTGTGGATGAACTATGGAAAAGCATGTTTTAAGCCTGTGAATAAGCTGTGGATTTCTGTGGATAAGTTGTGGAAAGCTCGCCTACCTTCACCACGCGCTTCATGTCTCTCAGATTATCCAACAACTCACAAACAGAAACCTTTAAACTGGGGTGGATAAAATCAGGAGCAATTTCAAAAAGGGGCTCAAGAACAAACCGCCTAAGATGCGCTCTTGGATGTGGAATAATTAAATCCTCAATTTCAATCACAAGATTGTTATAAAAAATGATGTCCAAGTCAATCACTCTTGGACCCTGCTCCTCAATTCGCTCCCTTCCAATTGCAGTTTCTACACCTTGAAGAAAGATTAAAAGATCAAAAGGAGGAATAGAGGTCTCAATCTCTACTACACAATTTATAAAGTCGGGCTGGTCTTCGTTATCCACAGGCTCGGTTTCGTAAATGGATGAGAGGGCTGTAATCTTTGTAAAGTCGGAGATTGCCTCAACAGCTCTCATGCAGTTTTCAATCCTCTTACCTAGATTCGAACCTATTGCTATAAAGGCTACAGGCATCTTAGCTAAACATTCTAAACCAAAAATTTTGACTCTCCATAAAGAATTTTATAAAATTTAACTAATCTTTTATAAACGTCATTGCAAGCGTAGCCAAGCGATTCTTTTTGTTTGACTGCTTCGTCGCCATCAAGGAACGATGGCCCCTTGAGGCACTAATTTAGAATGAGAGGAGAAAACATGGCAGTATTATCAGAAGAAGAAGTTAAGGAAAAGCTAAAATCGCTAAAAGGATGGCAACTAAAGGGGAGAGAAATTCATAAGGTCTATACCTATAAAACGTTTAAAGACGCGATCAACTTTATGCATAAAGTCGCAGATCTGGCCGAGAGGGCAAATCACCATCCGGATTTCCTGATTCAGTATAATATGGTTACCCTCACGCTCTCTACACACAGCGAGGGCGGCGTAACCGACAGCGACATCAAACTCGCAAGACAGATTGAAGAAGTTTTGAGCAGAGGCAATTCATGAATGCTCCTACTTATTCACTCCTCTTCTCTATAATCTCATATTCCCCTTCTTTGAGTGTAACGGTTCGACCGTCCTTTTCCACTCGCTCGGCTTTTTTCTTTCCGGATGAAAAGAGCAGACGGGCAATTATAAACCCTATCACAACAGTCCCAAACATAAAACCGACAAAAAGACCCAAAACGGCAAGTATGGCAAGGACTAATAATCCAAAGAGAACGAGCGGAAGAAAAGATAGAGGTAAATTTTTTTTATAAATATAAGCTCTACGATTCACATTCAATTTTGTTTCTCCTATTCATTTATAGAGACAAAGCATTGTTCCATCTCTACAGAAAATAATATCAATAGAAACCTAAATTGGCACCTTTACTTTTTCAAGAACTTCCCTGAGTGCTTCTTCTTCCTTAATTTTTCCCACCATGCGGTCGTGCTTGAGTATAATCCTGTGCGCAAGAACCGGCACCACCATTTCTTTTACGTCGTCCGGAATGCAGTATGTTCTGCCCTCAATAAGCGCCCTCGATTGAGCCGCGCGTTTGAGAGCTATGGCACCCCTTGGGCTTACTCCGAGTTCAAATACTTTAGGATTTCTGGTTTCCTTTATGATTACCAGTATATAATCCAAAATAGAGTCGTCTACATGAACCTTCTCCACTATAGCTTGAAGGAGCATTACCTCCTCTTTTGATACGACTGGCTGAACCCCATCCCACGGCCTTGCCGGACTGAATTTTACGAGAATTTCCCTTTCCCCTTCATAGTCGGGATACCCGATGCTTATTCTCATTGAAAACCTGTCGAGCTGGTTTTCAGGGAGGGGAAATGTGCCCCTGTATTCAAATGGGTTTTGTGTGGCAATTACCATAAACGGTCTTGGGAGTTCATAAGTTTTCCCATCAACAGTTACTTTAGATTCACTCATCGCTTCAAGTAGTGCGCTCTGGGTTTTAGGTGTAGCCCGGTTTATTTCATCGGCAACGATTATGTTTGCAAAAACAGGACCCGGTTTAAAATTAAACTCTCCGGTTTTTTGGTCAAGAATTGAAACTCCCAGAATATCTGATGGGAGAAGGTCGCTTGTAAACTGAACTCTCTTAAATGAAAGATCGGTTGACCTTGCGAGAGCCTGAGCTAGTGTGGTTTTTCCTACCCCAGGGACGTCCTCAATCAGCATGTGCCCGCGAGAGAGGAACGCAATAAGAGCCGCTCTTACCGCCTCGGGCTTTCCCTTTATAACCATCTCGATATTCTTCTCAAGGCTCTTAATTTTCTTTATAAGCTCCAAGTCTAATCCAGCTACCTCCTATGCGATTCCAGATGAGGATGCATGATTCATGATGTCCTTATCTCAAATCTTGCATCGTGCATCATGTATAACTACGCCGTTCCACAGCATTTCTTGTATTTCTTTCCGCTTCCGCAGGGACACGGATCATTCCTTCCAACCTTTCTCTCACGCTTTACAGGAGATTTTTTCTCCTCGCCGCCCTCCCCTCGGCTCAAAACCATGCGCTGCTGCTCAACCCTTCTTCTCCTCTCAAGCCTTTCCATATCCACTTCGCTCACGGGCTTTACCCTGAATAACTTTTCGCAAACCTCCTCTCTAAAGCGATCCATCATAGCTGAAAACGTCTCATATCCCTCTTTCTTGTATTCATAGAGCGGGTCTTTTTGGGCATAACCCCGTAGCCCTATTCCCTCCCTTAGATGATCCATGCCGAGAAGGTGGTCTTTCCAAAGATAATCAAGCGTCTGGAGTATTATGTACCTTTCAACCTGTCTCATAGTCTCAGAGCCTATTTGAGCCTCTTTCTCATCATAAGAGCTATGGATTTTCTCTTTCAGAAGCTCGACTATATCCTGGCTCTTAAGGCCGTTTGTGGAACCATCAAAGTTAACCTGTAAATTGAAACTCCTGTATATAGCATCGGAGAGTCCTTTTAAATCCGGCTCCTGTGAATTCGACTTTTCAGGGACATAAACTGGCACTATTTCTTCCAGCAACTCATCTGCCATCTCATATAGGTTTTCCTTAAGGTTCTCACCTGAGAGGATTTCTTTTCTCTTTGTGTAGACCACATCCCTTTGCGTGTTTAAAACGTCGTCGTATTCAAGCAGATGCTTTCTTATGTCGAAGTTTCTCGCCTCAACCCGCTCCTGCGCGTTCCCTATGGATTTTGAGATCAGTTTATGCTCGATAGGCTCACCTTCTTGCCATCCCAATCTGTTCATGATCTTTGAGATTTTCTCGGATGCGAAAATCCTCATCAAATCATCTTCAAGAGATACGTAGAACCGAGATGAACCTGGGTCGCCCTGCCTTCCGGACCTACCCCTTAGCTGGTTGTCAATTCTTCTGGCTTCATGGCGCTCTGTACCGATTATCCGAAGCCCGCCCAGTTCAAGAACCTTTTTCCTCTCATTTTCACAAATACCCTTCGCCTCAAGCATAGCCTCTTCAAATTGATGAGGCTCGGCCTCGTGTAGCTCTACCTTGAATTTTCTCTTTATAATGTCCTTTGCGAGAAACTCCGGGTTCCCCCCGAGGATTATGTCCGTTCCGCGCCCGGCCATGTTTGTAGCGATTGTAACCGCCCCTACTCTTCCCGCCTGCGCTACAATCTCAGCCTCCCTTTCATGCTGTTTCGCATTTAAGACCTGATGGCTAACCTTCATCTTCTCAAGTATCCTGCTTAGCTTCTCGGATTTCTCTACCGAAGTCGTTCCGACAAGCATAGGTGTCCCCTGTGTATTGAGCTTTTTTATTTCATCGGCAACAGCGTTGAATTTCTCGCGCTCGGTCTTATAAACAGAATCATTGTAGTTAATCCTTATCATAGGCTTGTGCGTGGGAATTACGGCAACGTCCAGGTTATATATCTTTTTAAACTCAAGCGCTTCTGTATCGGCCGTTCCAGTCATCCCGGCGAGTTTGCGGTACATTCTGAAATAGTTCTGAATTGTGATTGTCGCAAGCGTCTGGTTTTCGCTCTCTATCTCGACTCCTTCTTTGGCTTCAATCGCCTGATGAAGCCCGTCACTCCACCTTCTTCCGGGCATGAGCCTTCCCGTAAATTCATCCACTATAACGACCTGTCCGTCTTTGACTATGTAGTCCACATCATTTTGAAAGAGGCTATGGGCGCGAAGCCCCTGAATCACGTGGTGGAGCAGCTCAAGATTTACGGGGTCGTATATGTTGTTTACCCCTAGCATCTTTTCAACCTTCGTTGAGCCTTCCTCTGTGAGGGTCACCTGTCGGGTTTTCTCATCAATCGTAAAGTCAATCTCTTTTTTGAGCTTTCTTACAAGACCGTCAATCTCGTAATAAAGCTTAGTGGACTCTTCCGACGGGCCTGAAATAATAAGCGGCGTCCTCGCCTCGTCTATGAGAATGCTGTCCACCTCGTCCACGATTGCGTAATTAAGCTCCCTTTGGACGTAATCCTCAAGGGAAAATTTCATGTTGTCTCGAAGGTAATCAAACCCAAACTCGTTGTTCGTTCCATACGTGGCGTCGGCAAGATAGGCCTCTTTCCTTGGGCATTCAACGAGCCTCGTCTTAAATGCGGCAAGCGCCTCAAGGTTTCTCTCGGTGGGCACATCAACTCCAATCAATTCATTTGGCCAGACACTCAGATTATTCTTTATCGCATGTTCAGCCCTTTCCGGGTCTTCCCACTCGACAAGATAAGAAATCTCGTGATTTATGACTCCGACCTTGAGTCCCAGCAGTTTATAGATCGGACCCATCCATGTTGCGTCCCGCCTGGCAAGGTAGTCATTTACAGTAACAAGATGGGAGCCGTAGCCAGTAACGCCGTTCAGGTATAAGGGCAAGGCGGCAACGAGCGTCTTTCCTTCTCCCGTTTTCATCTCTGCGATCTTTCCCTGATGAAGGACAATTCCGCCTATCATCTGAACATCAAAGTGGCGCATCCCCAGGGTTCTTCGGGACGATTCCCTTACCACGGCAAAGGCTTCGGGAAGTATTTCCCAGATGGCGTCCTCCAGTTTTGACGGATATTCCCCTTCGTCCAGATCGCCATTGAGGCGTTTTTTTATCTCTTCTTTAAAATAGTCAGTTTTTCTTATAAGCTCTGATGTCGGTAGCTCTATAAGTTCAGGCTCAAATTCGTTTATGCGGGGAACGACTGAACGGAGCTTTTTAATCTCCCTTTCATTCTGAGTGCCAACGATTTTTTTCATAATATAAGAAATCATATATTCGTTAAACCTCCACTAAAATACACAAAACCACATAAAAGTATAAGCTGAAAACCCCCTTATAACAAGTGGAAGGCGGCTGAGAAAACGGCTATCGGCATTAACCACAAAAGGTATCATTAAGCCAGCACTTTGACGTAAATCTGGGGTTTATAGCCAGGCGAGACAGCATAGAAACTCCAGTTATTTAAGGCACATGCATACCTATTCAAACTCTACAGATCTTCCAGAATTCCAAAGAGATGGGTCAACACTTATAAATCTATCAAACCCAGATGGTAATACCTGCTCCAGCCTTGTCCAAAAAGTCGTGAGTTGTCTAAAAAGTCCTACCGTATCTTTATGTAACCCAGGAATCTGTTCAGTTACTTTTTCCGTTTTTTGTGGGACCGAAGTTCTTTAATAGAGAGTGGTTGTGTCACTAGGTCAGAGACAAGACCAATTATGGAATGTCATTATTTGTTAAAATCCTATTATGTCCATTGGGTTCGCAAATTCTGAAAGGCTACATACTTTCCCCAAATGGCTTAAAAAATCTTTTAGCTATTGCGTCAGTGAGTCCCATGATGTTGTAATGGCAACTATCTCCAGTCGAGCTATTTTCTTGTTCAAGTCTATAACCCTCAGGCAATATGTCTTCAATAAAACACCAAAAAATAACTGGCTCACCCGCAACTGCACTATAAAACCTACTTATGTGGCTGCAGACAATATTGCTCGTCTCCTGTATGCACTCCCTGCTAACAACGGAAATCCCTGGGTTTGTTCCTGAACTGTTTTTGAATGCGAGGCTAGTAAACCTACGCTCTCGTCTATCGTAGTGTTTTTCGATATTGAGTATACGGATGATTTCCATATTTCGTTCCAAAATTCCATAATTTTAGTTTTCGCATTCTCAATTGATAATCCTTCTTGATAGGAAATCTCAACTCTATCCATTTCACGATAAAACGTAATATGTCTACTTGGCTCAATAGTAAATTCCAAATAGTAATTATGATAATAAACTGTTAGCATTATCTCTCCGTTTGTTCCAGGAAATGCATCTGTCTCCATGAATCCAAGCCTATGAGCTTCCCTATTGAATTCGATGGCAGTTTTTATAGTCCAATCATGAGGTGAGTTGCCTTCCCCAAAATTCCAGCCCCTTGGTAATTCTCTAAAGCTTTTAATCTTATTTTCCGTAGTATAGAGGTCAATATTTCTTTAAATAGGCTAAATTTGCCTTCAGCTTTCGGTAGCATCGTTGTTAATCTCCTTTTTGTGTTTTTCTCCCATTTTAGTGGTGATTTCGTCAATAGTCATTATAGGATTTCCTGTTTTTTGCTCCAACACTGTTATTAGACCACCCAATTTTTCTACAAGTGATTTGGCAGTTGTATAAGAAGTATTCAGAAGGGCTATGGGACGACCATTGCGTTCTAGAACAATCAATACGTCACCTGTTCCAAGTGATGTGACAAAACCAATGAATCTTCCTGCAGCAAGCTGCAGGGTATCAGAGCGGAAATTGCTTGATTTGAGACACCTACGGTTTCTCAAACTCTTCCCTCCTGATAAGGTAACCCCGTAGCAAGCTACGGGGAATTGCTAGAAGCGGTCTCATAAATACCCCCCATCCTGCTATAATGAAATGAATGGCAAGAAGAGAAGAATTAACAGATGAACAATGGGCAATTATCAAACCCCTTATTCCACATTATTCACCTCGACGCCAAGATGGACGTGGTAGACCTTGGAGAGATAACCGTGAGGTTCTAAATGGGATACTCTGGATACTGCGTAGCGGTGCTCGTTGGAAAGATTTGCCAGAGCGATTTCCTCCATACCAGAC
>JBLNAE010000358.1:0-2668 GCA_050259195.1 Ignavibacteriales bacterium | reverse complement strand
CCTTGATCCTTACCTCTCCCTTAACTCTGTAAACTGTCATATTACTCAGCACTAATACATAAGTTGCACCGTCACTCTCAAAGAGAACGCTCCTTTCTTTTTCCCATTTTGTAAGGTCTCTCTTCATAATTCTTCTCTTCTTTTTTTACATAAAGGACATTCGAAGATGTGGGTTCAAAAAAGGAGCCAATATGGATTAACGTTACTTTAATATTTTCTAAATTGAGACGTGGAGTCCGAAATATAGGGTTTAGACCAGAAAACCCCTAATACGCAAAATGAAGCCTTGATTTTGGCTCACTTTCAAAAGAGACCTCTTTGCCCAGGTTGCCGATGACGTAAATAAAGGGCAAATGCAGCCCCATAAAGCCCTAATCTTTGGAGACCTAAAAACACCTGATCCTGTAGCCGGATCAACCCTGAAAAGGTTTGATAGATTGTAGAATATTAAGTCACGATTTTGGGCTGTTTGGTACCTCCAACCCTTCGGTGCCTTTTTCAATGTTGTTCTACAGGTTCTTGACATCAGGCAAGAGCATTAAACACCCCATTCGTGACCATCCTAACTCAGTTAGCAGAGTCAGTATAGTTGGGGATGGGAACGAGTTAAATTTAATAAGGCTATGCTTGAAGGAAAAGGTTTTTTTGCGAAGAAACATGGAGTCAGAGCAAAAAGATTTCTTGCTCCGAGCTTATCTTTAAGGCAAAATGTGGAAAGCAATGGTTTGTTCCTAAAATGGGTTAATTTATATCAATACAAAGAGAAGATGTTAGCTAGGACCACAATTAACCGTCAGAATTTTCGTGTTTTTTATTCTACTTTAAATTTTTAAAGGAGGAAATCAATGGCTGATGATACTCAAAATACCTTTCTTCCCTTACGTCTCATAGCCGTCGAGGAATTACGCCGGCATTCAGGATGGTTCATCGTGCTGGGCATTGCCTTGGTCATTCTTGGCTTCATCGCCCTTGGGGATTCACTTTTCGTAACGGTGGTATCCGTTACCTTATTCGGTCTTATACTCATAGTCGGAGCCGTAATAGGGATCATCGAGGCGTTTAGGGTAAAAAAATGGAGCGGGTTTTTTCTTCTCATATTTCTTGCCGCTCTTTCAGGAATAGTGGGGCTAATAATCGTTGCAAATCCGGTCGCAGGTGCAGTCACCCTGACCTTAATGATGGCGGTGTATTTCGTTGTAGGTGGTTTGTTTCGCATCATCTTTGCGCTGGTAGAGCGGTTTGATAGCTGGGGTTGGATGTTCTTTAACGGTATCGTCACACTATTGCTGGGGATACTCATCTGGAAGCACTGGCCTTTGTCTGGTCTTTGGATAATCGGTCTTTTTATAGGTATTGAAATGATTATATATGGTTGGTCCTGGCTGATGCTCGGATTGTCTTTCCGGAGCCCAAAAAAACAAACCACTTAATGGAGTCTGAATTTAAAGTTGATAATTTTTGAAGTACGCAACGAGAGTGCTCCTTACTGCCCTCCCAATTCTCGCTTCTTCTGATTTGAGGGTAATCTCAATTGTTCCTTTCATAGTCTATTACATTCTTGTAATGGGTAAGGATATGCCCTTCTACCATGACAAGGGCTACCATCTGCTCTATAATCCGGAATTTCCTGTCTAGAATATCTATCTCTGTCTTGATGGTTCTTTCCTCCTTCTCCAAGAAATCTAGCTAGTCTTGCAGCGTTTCGTACTCAAAGTTGCTTTGCAGCCTCTTTCTTGCCTCAGCATTTCTAAGAGAGTCATTAGAGTAGATTCTCTTTCCACTCTCATCAGATTCTACTGAAACTTCATAAGCTATGGCCAATTCGATTTCCCTTTCCCTCTCTTCCATAGGGAGTTTCTCATTAAAGAGAACAAGCATATCTCTCTTTTTCTTCCTAAATGACTCTTCAATCTCCTGCAATTCCATTCTTAAAGCTACTATCTCTGAAATGATTTCATTCATAGCTATTCATCTCCTTGTTATATTTTTACTGTATTATTTGAATTGCCTCAGCCTCCCAACCGGAGAAATCCACTTTCTGAGGAGCAAGCTCTTCTAAGTCCCAGGTGTCTTTAAACATCAGATTCCCTGCATGTATGAGAACATTGAGCCTTTCCTTTTCGGGTATATGTGTGTAGTGCGAGCCGATTTCAGTAAGGTGGTTAAACACCTCATACGGTGTTATTGGTGTTCGGGCTGAGGCTCTCCATGAAGGGGAACTCGGCACAGCATCGGGGTTCTCATAGCCATAAGCCCTGGCTATCCTTGATAGTGGAATCCTTCTCTCAAGATCAGGTACAAGGCATACTCCCTGTGAATCCTTGAGCTTATCTACATAAGAGTAGGCATATTCCACTTCTCTGTATGAAAGCCTTTTCTCTGTAAGAGAGCTGAGGATTTGTGGAAACCTTGAGGCCCTTTCTGGTTCTCTCAGGATAAACTCGGTAGCATTAAGTATTCTCTCCTTGTCTCTACTCCTGAATATCACCCCTCCATGAGAAGGAGCATAAGTCATATTTGAGCAGATAAGACGGTACAGGGATTCGGATATAGATGGCTGGTAGTACTCAAGGCTGGATGCTGAGAACCCTATCCCATACCTGAATAGATCAGTGCTATTTGTCTTTATGGGAGAGAACTCATTAGGGGTATAGAAGAACGCGGAACT
>JBLNAE010000357.1:0-2855 GCA_050259195.1 Ignavibacteriales bacterium | reverse complement strand
CAGAAACCGGGACGATTGTGATTGTTGAGAATGAGGGGAATGCAAGGCTCTCGACAACCCTACCAAGAATCCACGTAGCCCTCATGGGGATAGAAAAGATAATCCCGCGATTTGAGAACCTGTCTACTTTTCTAAGTGTTCTTTTCCGAAGCGCTTCCGGACAGAAGATGTCGGCGTATATTTCATTCATAACAGGCCCTAGACGAAAAAACGACCTGGACGGTCCTGAAGAGCTCCACCTTGTCATTATAGATAATGGAAGGTCAGGAATTTTAGCACATGAGGAGACAAGAGAATCTCTCTATTGTATTAGATGCGGGGCGTGTCTCAATGTGTGTCCGGTATATAGAAAAGTAGGCGGACACTCATACGGCTGGATATACTCAGGGCCAATTGGAGCAATAATAACACCTCAACTCTTAGGAATTGATAAAGCGCCAGACCTTCCATTCGCGTCGTCACTTTGCGGTGCATGCAAGGACGTTTGTCCGGTAATAATTGATATTCCCAGGGTTTTATTGGAACTCAGAGGAAGGGTTAAGAATAGCAAAGGAGAAGACAGAGGAACAAAAGCAGGATTTGGAGAGCGGCTTGCAGTAAGGCTCTGGCGGTTTTCTATGGAGCACAAGAGAATTTACAGTCTATTTTCTTCACTATCATACATTGCTCAGAAACCCTGGCTCCGGGACGGCAAGCTGAAGTCGCTCCCGTTTCCACTCTCAAGATGGACGAAGCACAGGGACTTTCCCGCTGTATCAAAAACGCCATTTAGAAAGAGGTGGAAGGAAATTAAAGGAAATTAGGGGTTCAGAATGAACAGGCATTCAAACAGGCATTCAAGAGAAGAAGTTTTAAGGCGGATAAAAATGGGACTCCACAATTCAAATATAAGTCAGGGGGCAAAAGAAAAACAACCACTTTTTCCCACGGGTCATGACAAAGAGATTCAGCAGAAGGTTATAAGGCTTCACAAGGAACTGGAAGAAAAGAAATGGAGTTTAATAAACCGTTTTGTGGACGAGCTTACAAAGGCAAGCGGAAGGGTAATAATCACAAAGGAGAAGGATGAAGTCAGGGAATATATTATCAGGTTGATAGATGAGCGCAATGCCAAAGCCCTAGCGATATGGGAATCGGATTTATTGCTAAGCCTCCGTGAATTCCTTCTGGATAAGGGGTTACAATTTGCTTCTCCAGACAACAAGAGCGAGATGGCGGAAGCCGATATCGGGATTACAGAAGCGAATTTTGCCATCGCAGAGACGGGAACCATAGTTTTAATTTCTAACGAAAAGCAGCCACGTTCAGCTTCTCTAATTCCTCCAATCCACATTGCAGTTATGAAATCTGATATAATCGTTGAAAACCTGGATGAACTATTTTTTCTTGTGCAAAATTCCTACGAGCCAACAAGCTGTATAACATTTATCACAGGCCCCAGCCGAACCGCAGATATTGAGCTTAATATTACACTGGGCGTTCACGGACCTAAGGAATTATTCGTACTGATATATCCATAGTTTTAAGACAACTAAGCTTTACCTATCCAATCCCTGGCATTAAACTCCCTCCCGGTCACACCGATTGATTCATCAGAGGCCAGATACAAAAACACAGGTGTAATATCCTCGGGAGAGGGAAGGGTCAACGGATCTTCTTGAGGATATGCATTAGCCCTCATAGACGTTCTGGTTCCGCCGGGATTTACAGAGTTTACCCTCATATTGCGGGATCTTAGCTCATCAGCAAGAACCTGGGTTAAGCCTTCCAGTCCAAATTTAGACGCGGAATACGCCCCCCAGTTAGCGACACCGCGCCTTCCAACGCTTGAACTAACATTTATAATTGAACCGTTTTGAGATTTGAGTATCAATGGAAGAACAGCTTTTGTTATGAAGAACTGGGCATCGAGGTTTATCTTAACTACTTCTTCCCAAACATCCTCAGGATAATCTAAGATAGAGGCGCGGACGCCCAGGATACTTGCATTATTTACGAGAATGTTGAGACTCGTCCATTTTTCTTCTATTTGCCCAGCGAGGATTTTTACATCGCGCTTATCTGAAATGTCAGTCTGTATGTATTCTATTTCCCCATATTGAGAAATCTCGCGACATGCACCGAGCAGAGCCTGTTCATCACGCCCGCAGATTATTACAGAAGCGCCTTCTTTTGCATAGGTCTTTGCTATAGCCTTTCCAATTCCTCTGCTACCGCCTGTAACAAGAGCCGTTTTTCCTTCTAGTCTCATAATCAAAATATACCATTTAGGTAGAATACAGGATACAGTAAATGTGGTAAGCGAGTTTAAAGAACTATAAAGGCAAAAGAGACCACTAATTAAAGAAAAGTCCGTCTCTATTGAGGCTTATTAAATGATACACTAGGTTCAAACCTCTCTTCAGAGAAAAAGCTATCGGAGGGGACAATTCAAGCCTTCACAGTTGTCTACGAAAAGTTTGAGAGACTTCCCGACCCGCCTTATGCCATAGCCTATGTCCTGCTTAAGGGAAGGATCACAGATTTCTGGTATGAGATAGCATAGTTTATCTGAACAGAATCGCCACAAACTCAGTTGCATCTTATCCGCATAGCTGTCAACTAGAGTTAAATTATCTAGCACAAGTAGATCCCCTCATAGCATTTCCCGCTTTTGTAGTTCTTATTTGCTCTTAATGCCGCAGTTAAAAATGCCAAAACAACGATAAGCTTAAAGCAATTAGCCTTCTCATCTCATTTTCCTCCTTTTAAGCTTTAAATTTCTCTATAGAAATTTTATCATTTACGAGAATCTAATTTGCAAATCGTATGTCATTAAACTTGTCCGCAATAATTCACTGAAATATTTAAGAATT
>JBLNAE010000356.1:0-11379 GCA_050259195.1 Ignavibacteriales bacterium | reverse complement strand
TCTATGGTTCGACAAGCTCACCACGAACGGCTTGACTCAAATACCGTTCACCCTGAGCCTGTCAAAGGGTGTATTTGCTTGCCCAAATCCCATCAAATTTAGGTTGACTGACCACTAGTTTAACAAATTTCTTCTAGTCTAGAGCCTATCAAAATACAAAACAACACGAAATTGCGATATTTCCGTTTAATATTCTCACCGATCATTCAGGCTTATTGTTCCCGCTTGTTTCTTTATCGAACGCCGTTCTTTCTTTTATTCTGCTTGCCTTTCTTGAGAGTCCTCTCAGGTAGTAGAGCTTTGCTCTCCTTACCTTTCCTTTTCTTTTAACATCTATTCTTTTTACAAGCGGCGAGTGAAGCGGGAAAATCCTCTCTACTCCAACTCCGTAAGAGACCTTCCTCACGATGAAAGTCTCTCTTAGGCCGCCGCCTTTTTGGGCAATTACGACGCCTTCAAAGAGCTGAACCCTTTCTCTGTCCCCTTCCTTGATTGTATAATGCACGATAACGGTATCGCCCGGGCGAAATTGCGGCAAATCCGTTCTTTGAGCGGCTTTTTCAATTTCATCTATAACGTTCATCTTACCTCTCCCTTTTCATTTGGTCTGAATTTACACAAATAAAATGATTCAGGATGTATTCTGTATCGTGTATCTTGCATCCTCCTTATTTCAATTCGAAAGCAGCCTATCGAGAACAATCGCCGCAGCACTTCTTACGGAGAGATGGTTGTAATCCGTATTTCCTTCAATCGGCTTGAGCGCGTAATCGGCTTTTTCCATAACCTCTTTGGCAATCCCCCAGCCTGTACCGAAAAGAATCAGATAAGGCTCTTCTCCTGTAAGAATCCTCTCTTTGAGTTCTGAGTAGCCCGTCAAATTTTCTCTAGGCCTTGCATCAGTTACAACTATCTTGGGTTTTGAGCCTTCCACTTTCTCTATCTCCTCTAAAGCTTCGGACAGCGAGCTTTTTATCCGAACAAGGCCAAGGGCTTCATTTCTCGTCGGGTTATACGAAACGCCCGGCCCCTCTGTCCAATGCCGGAGCACTCTCTCCACAAGCACCCTTTGTTCTTGAACAGGATGCACGAGGAAAAATACCTTTACTCCATAAGTCCTACACGCCCTTGATATGTCGTGAACGTCCAGATTTGTAAAAGCGGTAGTAACAATTCGGAGGTCTTTATTGTAAACTGGATAATGAACTAATGCAACATATGCCCTGGAAGAGGGCGGATTTTCTCTTCTGAGCCGCCTTATTAATTTCAGCTCCTCGATTGTGAGACTGGTTCTATCGAGCAAATCGGGTCTTCTGAAAAAGGTTCTTTTAACACCTTCTCCCCTCCTCCATTTTTCAATCTCTTTGTGGTTTCCTGAAAGCAGAATTTCGGGAACGGCTTTTCCACTATAGGTCTCCGGCCTTGTGTAGTGGGGATATTCAAGGAGTCCTTCTCTAAATGAATCATCGTATGGCGACGCTTCATTTCCAAGAACACCGGGGATGAGTCTTGAGACAGCATCAATTATAACAGAGGCAGCATACTCTCCGCCTGAGAGCACATAATCGCCGATTGAAATTTCTCTATCCACGTAGATTTCCCTGATTCTTTCATCCACTCCCTCATATCTTCCGCAGATCATTATGAGTTGCTCGTATTCGGTGAGTTCTCTCGCGATTTTATCCGAGAATCTCTCTCCCTGAGGCGCTGTAAGTATAACGAGGGATCCCGCACCGTCAGCTTTCGCAAATTCAATCGCATCTCCAAGCGGTCCCGGTTTAAACACCATACCACTTCCTCCACCATAGGGGCTATCATCCACCGTATTGTGTTTATCCGAAGCGAAGTCTCTTATATCGTGTACGTTTATCCGTATTAGGCCCTTTTCCTGAGCTTTTTTCAAAATTCCAAATGAAAATGGAGACTCAAAAAATTTCGGGAAAATGGTAAGGATATCGTATCTCATGATTTAGTCTTCAATTATTCAACCACAAAGACACCAAGAAAATATTTTTTATACAATAGGTTTAAACTCATGTTTTTCCCTTCGTGTCTTTGTGCCTTGGTGGCTAAATAGTTATTTTAATCGAGGAGTCCGCTCAAAGGAGAGACAATTATTCGCGAATCTTTAAGGTTTATCTCTTTTACCAGTGTATCAATCATTGGAATTAAGAATTCTTTCTCACCTTCTCTGACCACAAGGAGGCTTTGTGATGTTCTATCAATTAAATTTTCTACCCGCCCTACGTATCCCCCCTCGGTTGTATAGACTGCGAGTCCTAAGAGTTGAAACCAGTAGTATTCATCTTCTTGTGTATCCGCCAGATCAGAGGTATCAACCATAACCGAACACCCACGGAGCTTCTCGGCATCATCTATTGATTTAATTCCCTCAAGCCCCACTATGGCTGATTCCTTCTCGAGTCTCCTTTGGATTATTCTAAACTCTTGAGGTTTTTGTTCCCCCTCTTTTTGTATAAAAATCCTCTCCAGCCTTGAAAGGTTCTCTAATCGGCGGCTAAAGGGATGGATTCTCAATTCCCCCGAAAGCCCATGCGCCTTTGAAATCTTTCCAAAAGGAATAAGACCCATTTCCCGGTGAGAGATTCCTCTATTCAAGAATCTCAAGCACCGCCCGCTTTCTCATCTTGGCGGCGGCGGCGCTGAGTATTGTTCTTATAGCCTTGGCGGTTTTTCCCTGCTTTCCAATAATTTTCCCCAGATCCTCAGGAGAGACCTTTAGTTCGAGCACCGATGTCTGTTCACCAGCAACCTCGCGCACCTCTACCTTCTCCGGGCTGTCCACAAGCGATTTCGCAATGTAGCTTACAAGCTCCTTTAGCTTCTCCATGTCCATATACCTCCTGGTTTTTATCCCTCAATTCCGTTGGTCTCCCACCCGTCCTAATTGAAATTTTACATTAGTTTCGAAATGAGTTTCTCTACCCTTCCCGTAGGCTTTGCGCCGCGCCCAATCCAGTCCTTTACCCTTTCGATTTTTACCTCAAGTGTCTGAGGGTCTTTCCTCGGATCGTAATAACCCAAAATTTCCAAAAACCTTCCATCACGCGGCGCGCGCGAATCGGCAGCCACGATTCTGTAAAACGGCTGCTTGTTCGATCCCATTCTCGTAAGCCTTATCTTAACCAAACCGTTTTCACCTCCTTAATTTCTAGAAGTTTCCACTACATAAATTTCATCATTCTCTTTGCGAGCTTCCCCATCTTTCCCATGTTTTTCATCATATCACGCATCTGAACATAGTTCTTAATCATCCGGTTTATATCCTCAACCTTCGTGCCGCTCCCCTTTGCAATCCTCCTGCGCCTGCTGCCATTTAGTATCGTGTGATTTTTTCTTTCTTTCCTTGTCATAGAATTAATCATGGCAATTGTCTTTTTAATCTCTTTCTCAGCCGCTTCGAGAGCTTTTGGATTTTTAGTGACCTGCTTCATTCCAGGAATCATCTCTGCCATGCTCTCAAGAGAACCCATTTTACGCATGACAAGCATCGCTTCTCTGAAATCTTCAAGCGAGAACTCTTTCTTGAGAAGCTTTTTTGCCATCTCCTCAGCCTGCTTTTCTTCAAACGCAGTTTGAGCCTTTTCAATAAACGTGAGCACATCACCCATGCCAAGGATTCGAGAGGCAATCCTCTCAGGGTGAAATACCTCAAGAGCGTCGAGTTTCTCTCCAATTCCAAAGAACTTTATGGGTTTTCCCGTTACGGCTTTAATCGAGAGAGCGGCTCCCCCCCTTGCATCTCCATCCATTTTCGTAAGTATCACGCCATCAATGTCGAGAGCCTCGTTGAAGCTGGTTGAAACATTTACCGCATCTTGACCCGTCATTGCGTCTACGACAAGAAGTATCTCATGGGGATTGATTTCAGCCTTTATCATCCTGAGTTCATTCATGAGCTCTTCATCAATGTGGAGCCTTCCCGCCGTATCCATGATTACAACATCGTATCCGCCATAAACAGCGGCAGACATCGCATCTTTGCAAATCTCAACCGGGTCTTTGCCCGGCTCGGTATCATATACGCCGACTTCAACCTGTTCGGCAAGCACACGGAGCTGCTCTACGGCGGCGGGGCGATAAATGTCCGCAGGAACAAGATAAGGATTTCTCTTATTTTGTTTGAGGTATTTTGCGAGCTTTGCGGCGGTCGTGGTCTTTCCAGAACCCTGAAGTCCGGCAAGCATTATGCCTACGGGAGGAGTGGCTTTAAGGTCAAGCTCAGAGCTTTTTTCCCCAAGGGTCCTTACAAGCTCTTCGTAGACGATTTTTATAAACTGCTGCCCAGGGCTAAGGCTCTCAATTACCTCGTGTCCCAGAGCGCGCTTTCTGACGGAATCTACAAAATCTTTTACCACCTTGAAATTCACGTCGGCTTCAAGAAGGCTGAGGCGCACCTCACGGAGCGCGTCTTGAATGTTGTTTTCGCTGAGCTTTCCATAACCTCTTATTTTCTTTAAAGTTGAATTGAGCTTTTCAGAAATCCCCTCAAACATGGCCGTATAGAAAGAAACTCCCAATTGTAGTATAAACATTAATAGCTAGCATAAGCCAGATAGATTGTCAAATGATTTTCGCTGATAAAAATAGGAGCTCCCCTGATGAGTATAGCGACTGTGCTTGGAATAATGGAGCGGGCTGCCCTTATAGATTTCTCTGTTACTTCCTCTTTACAATTGCAAGCGTAAATCAACTACAACCCCGACTCTGCCTGATCTATTTGGGTATAATACTGCTTCAAACTCTAATTAGGAGGCCATCATGAATGTAGAGGATGTGAAAAAGGTCGGAGTTCTTGGAGCGGGAACAATGGGCTCCGGGATCGCTCAGGTCGTAGCTTCAAATGGCAGAAGCGTTGTTCTCTTGGATGTTTCCGATTCCGCACTCGGTCGTGGAACGAAAATAATAGGAGATAGCCTGGGAAGGTTTGTAAAAAAGGGAGAAATAAAAGAAGAAGATAGAAACTCCATTTTATCTCGAATTCGCACAACCACGAGGTTTGAGGACTTGGCCGATGTGGACTTAATTGTAGAAGCTGTATTTGAGGATATGGGCGTGAAAAAGGAGACATTTAAGAAGTTAGATTCGTCCACTCGTCCAGATGTTATTCTCGCCACAAATACATCTTCTCTTCCGATTATAGAGATTGCCGTGAACACAAAAAGACCGGATAAAGTTGTAGGGATGCACTTCTTTAATCCCGCCCCCATTATGAAGCTCGTAGAGGTAGTAAGGAGCCTTGCGACCTCGGATGAAACGATGAAATTCGCTTATAATTTCGCCAAGGCTCTTGGGAAAGACCCGGTTAGAACGAAAGATGTCCCCGGGTTTATCGTAAACCGGGTTCTCATGCCCATGCTCAACGAAGCGGTATTTGCTCTTGAAGAGGGGGTGGGAACTGCTGAAGATATTGACAAAGCAATGAAGCTCGGAACGAATCAGCCAATCGGTCCTCTCGCTCTTATAGACCTCATAGGGCTGGATGTGACTCTCGATGTAATAGACGTTCTCTATCGTGAGTTTCAAGACTCAAAATTCCGCGCCGCCCCGCTTCTTCGTCAGATGGTTCGAGCAGGATGGCTGGGAAGAAAGACGGGGAGTGGGTTTTATAAATATTGAGATTTAGGGATTAACTCACAATTAGAGATAGGAGGACAATATGAAGTTCATTATTACTATATTTCAGGATGAGGATGGAATGTTCATATCCGAATGCCCATCCATCCCCGGCTGTGTGAGTCAGGGCAAGACCGAACAAGAGGCAGAGAAAAACATTCAAGAGGCAATTAAGGAGTGTTTAGAGGTACGGGCTGAAAAGGGGATACCCCTGACTGTGAAAACTCGTCAAGTGGAGGTTCATGTTTAGTGCCCCCTGTGCCGGTGCTGAAACCTCGGGATGTTGTGAAGACCTTTGAGAAACTTGGGTGGGAAGTTGCTCGTCAACGGGACAGCCATATCATCCTGACGAAGGAAGGTCATATAGCAACGCTCTCAGTACCAAACCATCCCGAGGTAGCTCGTGGCACGTTGCGAAGTCTAATTGCAAGAGCTGGAATTACTGTGGAGGAATTTCTAAAAGCGCTGGAGAAATAACATGGAATTCAGATTAACTCTTTGAGATAATCTGAGCAGCTCTCTTTAGCCTCTCTATCACTTTATCTCTCCCCAGAATCTCGATCACCTCGAAAATTCCGGGGCTTACCGTTCCTCCGGTAAGGGCGACCCTTGTCGGCTGGGCGATTTGAACGAGTTTGCTTCCTCTTTTCTCCGTGATTTCTCCGAATATCTTTCGTAACTCTGGAACCGTAAAATCGGTGAGAGAAGAGAGTTTATTTATAAGGTCTTCCAGGATCGGAAGCGCATCCGGCGTGAGAAACTTCTTTCTAGCCGCCTCCTCACACTTGATTTCATCGGCGAAAAAATAATCCGCCGAGTCGGCAAGCTCTACAAGTGTCTTTGCCCTTTCTCGAAGTACATTTACCATTTTTATAAGCCTTTCATCGAGAGCGACTTGAAACCCCTTTTTTTGTAGAAATGGAATTACAAGCTCTGCGATCTCCTCGGCGCGTTTATTTCTTATGTACCAGCCGTTTAGCCACAGGAGTTTCTCCGGATTAAAAATAGCAGCGCCTTTTCCTACGTTGTCGAGAGTGAATTTCCCAACCAATTCTTCTTCCGAAAAAATCTCCTGATCCCCATAAGACCAGCCGAGGCGGGCAAGATAATTCACAATCGCCTCCGGAAGATAGCCCATTTCTCTATATGCGATGACCGAAGTAGCGCCGTGCCTCTTACTCAGCCTTGTTTTATCAGAACCGAGAATCATTGAGACGTGTGCGAATTTAGGAATGTTTTGTGATAGTGCTTCGTAAATAAGAACCTGTTTTGGAGTGTTTGCAATATGGTCGTCCCCTCGTATGACATGAGTTATATCCATCGTGGCGTCATCAATCACTACGGCGAAGTTGTATGTCGGAAACCCATCCGTTTTTTGAATAACGAAATCGTCAATTTCTTTGGCATCAAAAGATATGATTCCCCTGATTAGGTCTTCAACCTCTATGTTTCCCACTTCAGGGGTCGCAAGTCGAATAGCAAAGGGTTTATCTGAGAAATGCGATTTAAGACTCCTGCACGTGCCCTCGTATCTGTAGACCCTTCCCTCCTTTTCTGCCTCTTTCCTTCTCTTCTCAAGCTCCTCCGGGGTGCAGTAGCATCTGTATGCCTTTCCAGACCCGAGAAGCTTTTCGGCATATCCCTGATAAATAGAGAGCCTCTCGGACTGCCTAAACGGACCCTCGTCCCAATTGAGTCCGAGCCACGTCATAGCATCCAGTATTTCGGAAAGGGATTCCTCGGTTGAGCGGGCGCGATCCGTGTCTTCGATTCTGAGGATAAATTTTCCGCCGTAGTGCCTTGCAAAAAGCCAGTTAAAAATCGCCGTCCTTGCCCCTCCTATATGGAGCGCCCCCGTTGGACTTGGAGCAAATCTCGTTCTCACATTCATGGAATTTTAGGTTAAATTAGAGTTGAAAAGGAGTCAAACCTTAAAAAACTACCAAGACCCTCCGCCGCCTCCGCCAAATCCGCCGCCGCTACCGCCCCCAAATCCACTTCCGCCGGAGTAGCCGCCCGATCTACTGGGAGTAGAAACAAATGTGTTATTCATAACGTGGAGACTCCTTCCAATGTCGGTTACAAATACTTGTGATGAGAATACGTTTCCATATCTGGGAGAGTCGTACCATGAAGGCGGGTTTCTATACATATCGTGAAAAGCCTCAGCCCATCTGTCGCCGAGTCCGAACACCAAGGCGTAAGGGAGTACACGGTCAAAAAGGGTTGGATCGTCTTTTGCGAGTCTTTCAATCCGGTCCCTCTCAGCGCGGTTTATAAATTCTCTGAAGCCCAGGATCTCTTCGTGGGCTAAGGAGCCTTTCTTTGTTTTTCTAGGCATGAACCTTGAGAATACAAGTATAAAAAGACCCGATGCGATAACCGAAAGCTTCATGCCCCAGTGCGGAATAAGGAAAAACGCGGCAACTATTATCCCAATCCCTATCCACTTAAAAATCTTTCTTGTATCTTCAGGACTTGTAGAGAAGTATCCGCCCTTCACAAGCTCGCCGTAGAGCGCCTCCTTGATGCCG
This sequence comes from Ignavibacteriales bacterium, assembly GCA_050259195.1. Lineage (GTDB taxonomy): Bacteria > Desulfobacterota_D > UBA1144 > Nemesobacterales > CSP1-2 > PSLL01. Next base: position 3,208 of record JBLNAE010000356.1, on the reverse strand, counting down.
GGGAGGTATGAATAAAATTTATTTCTAAGCTCTGAAACCATTACATCGGTTCTGCCGCCTTCAAACACCCCGGAGAAAACCTTCCTTTCGTGGTCTTTAAACTCGCCCCCTGCAGGCTCTTTGAGCTTTATGAGCTTATAGTCTCTATCAGAGAAGAAGATGAACTTTTTAGACTCAACCTCTTGAATCTTCAAGTGCCCCCTCACGGCAAGGTCTATGACGGTTGACGTTATATCAATAATGTCGGCCCTTTCATCTATAAGCGTTCCTGCCTCGGCAGGGGTTAAATCCTTAGGCGGCTCATACCTTACCGCAATAACGCCTCTCTCCTCCGGGTCTCGGCCCCGCGTGTACCAAATGTAGGATATAACAAACAGGGTTAAAAATGGAAGCGAAAAAAACCAGTTATCCGAGATAAACCAGGAGGCCTTCTTTAAAAATGAAGGCTCCTTTATAATCCCCTTTGGAAGCCCCACGACAATTGTAAGCCCTTCGCCCGCCCTAAAGCCCGTTGAAGCATTAAATTCAACCGCGTTTGGAGTCATATTAGACGCGCAATCCGAACCCTTATAGCCATATACGCCCGTATAACAGGTTGCTCGAACGTCTTGGGGGGTTCCTCCATCAAAATAAACCTTTGCGCTTGCCTTATCTATCGGAACCTTCCACTCGTTGCCCGTAACGTTCCAGTAGAGTTCGTCATGGTCTTTAAAGAAAATTATGGCTCCGTCAACAACGTATTCTATTCTGTATCCGTGAACCCTCGTTATTTCCTTATCCGGGTCTCCGATTCTAACTCTAACCCTTCCATTTTCACGGCTTACTTTGTATTTATATGGAGCATCATTGAAATCCGTAACCTTGGCTACATTCATTCTCAGGTTATAGTTCTTGATGCCTATTTGGTATTTGTAGGGTATTTCTCTCAATATCCCGTGCTTTAGCTCCCCTTCAAAATCGTATTCTATGTCCTCCTGCACGCTTACGGAGCCGTCCCTGCTTATGAATATTTCGCTGTAGAAGCTTCTTATCTCTTCGGCATAAACCGGGAAGGAAAGCAGGAAAATGGAGAAAGAGAAGGCAATGGCAATTAGAAACTTCATCAAAATCCGCTTGGAAACTAGCTTGACCTTTTGGTAATGCATGTGCATGGCAGTTCCTAAGACTCTAGCCACTACCTCCTTAATGATCAAATTCTTGTTCTATTACTTGTAGTTAAGCCAACAATTGTATCTCCAGAATGTTCGGTGTTTTGGGCTTTAGTGTCCAAATAGGTGTCCAAATTTGCTAAATCTATGCGTTCTACAGCCTGTTTTTTATGCTCTGGAGTAGGGTGGGAATAGCGTTTTGTCATATTGATATTCTTATGGCCCATTAATTCTTGAATGGTTACCAGGTCAACCCCTTCCATGACAAGCCTAGAAGCAAAAGTGTGTCTGAGATCATGGAACCTACAATGAGGGATACCTGATTTTCTTAAGGCCTTTGCCCAATGATGTTTAAGCGTCATTCTACCGTCAAAAACATACTCGCTTTGACTTCTTTCTTTCAAGACTAGTAGGATCTCTCTAAGTTTAGCGTGTATGGTGATTGGTCTACTTTCATAGTTTTTCGAATCTCTGACAAGAATAAATCCCTCTTTGAAATTAACATCGTCCCATTTAAGGTTGAGTAGCTCTCCCTTTCTCATCCCTGTTGTAATAGCGGCTAGGAGTATAGGTCTTAGAGTTGGTGATGCGGCGGCGTATAGCCTCTGAAATTCGTCTTCGTTGAGTATTCTAAGGCTTGTGCTATTTACCCGGAAATGCTTAACCCCTTTGTAAGGAGTAGAATCAAGAAGCTTCCATATCACAGCCATACTGAACATATTGCTAAGAGTGGCCAGTTCTCGGTTAATAGTGGCCGGTTTAACCTGGACCTTACGTTCAGACTTGTATTTCTCTATAAGCCAAGGAGTGATTTGAGAAAGGGTTTTACCCTTAAAATAAACGAGAAAGCTTTTGATAGAATATAGGTCTCTTTTCCACGCCCTTTTATTAGTTTTGGAGTACTCTAAATATCTATCGCTTAATTTCTCAAATAGAGCGGATGTTCTGGTCTGAGCTATATCAAACTTGCCCTCTGCAATCTGTCCTTTCCTGATTGATAGGGCTTTCTTGGCATCTTGTCTTGTTACTCTGGAAGGATCTACCCCCGGGATTGTTACTATCTCTCTCTTCCTCTTGCCGTCCGGCAGGTAGTAGTCTATATACCAACGGTTGTCCTTTCGATATACCGCCATAATTATTTACCCCCTTTCTTTAGAATTTTATCTTTTACTTCCCTTGGTAAATGCTTTTCAAGATATTCATAAACGGCGTTTCGTATTAGCTCGGATTGATTCATTTTGAGATTCCACCTAGCTTCACTGACGGCATCTATAAACTCCTGACTTGTGGTTATCGTGAACCTTCGATTCATCAGAGTCTTTTCTCCCTTCTTCTTTGGATTCATACTATGAATATAGCATGAACAATATTTCATGTCAATAGATTTTGCACTACATTGTAGGTTGTTTCATTAAAGAAAGGGTGAGCCTAGATTATAAATTCACCCTAGTTTTCTTATTCGCCTAATGCCCATTGCTCTAGCTGAGATGCAAGACAAAGAACCTCGGCTAACTCTATTGGCTTCCTATGAGTCTTTAGAATCTCTGTGGCCGTGTTCAACGTGGCAAGCCTAGTGATTGTAGCTTGTTTATCAAAGTCCTTGCTATAGGCTTCTCGTACCTTATTAGAGATATGTTTAGGGTCAGGATTAGACTTAGCACCATTCCTATTAAAGTCATTACTAAAACCATTAAGATGTTCAATCCCTTGTTTGCCTCTGTTCTTCACAAAGAGCATAGCAGCGAATAGATGCTTACAGGTTTGCTTACGGGTCTTATAGTCCGGGCACTCACATTGCATTTTCTCTGTATCTACTTGAAACCCGGAAACCCTAAACAAACCATCAGAGCCAATGGACACCCGGCCAGATTTATATAACTCCATTCCCTTGTCATATCTGCTACGACTTGCTTTTAAGTCAGTAGTGGGAGTATAATTACTGAAAACTGGACAGAACTAAGAGAAGAGTTTTTGAGCCTCCTCCCCGTAACCTATAGAAGCATATAGCTTTATAATCTCTTCATCTGATAGATTATCTTTTAACAGCTTTATTGTCTCTA
>JBLNAE010000355.1:0-3699 GCA_050259195.1 Ignavibacteriales bacterium | reverse complement strand
CAAATCAGACCGGGTAGATGCCAACAAGCTGGCACAGATGCTGAGGATGGGGTCATTGAGAGCAGTCTATCACGGTCAGACGGGAGTCAGAGCACTCAAGGAGTTGGCACACAGCTATGAGTCTTTAGTGAGCGACACCACTCGTGTGGTGAACCATATAAAGGCAATCTACAGGGCAAGAGGGGTTTGCAGGATATAATGAAGGTCGAGTGGAAGTATAGGCTGTTTACTGCTGAGCGATATGCCGTGCTCAGGTTCTTCTCCCTGCTTCACCAAACAGATCATACGCTTAAGGTTTTTGTCAAGGCAAGAGGTGGAAACGAAAAGGATATAGAGACGCTTTCCTCCATTCAGAGATTTTTCAAAAGCAGGTTTAACGAAGGGGATTATAGAAGCTATGAAATTTATTATGAACCAGAGATTATCGCCTTTCAGAAGGGGGAAGGGAAGTACGGCGCATTAAGTGATAAGGAAAGGCTCGATCAGTTTAAAGTAATACGAGAAAACCTTGAACATTCCTTGCATAAGGCCTCCCCTCCGCTTGAGATAAGGATACTCAATCGGCATACCCCGCTGGCCTTTGCTCTTTTTGCAGACAGGGTGTTTTTTGTAAGCGAACTTTACTACGTGGCCATCAATAACCCCGGAGCACTGGCAGATTTCAAAGATGAGTTTGACAAACTCTGGCAGGAGGCATCGAAGTATGTGAATCGAGAGGCCGTGCTAGAGTTTTTTAAAGAGCGGGAAAATGAGTTGGAAAAGGAGCCGCAAAAGAAAAAGGGTTCAGGTAAGTGAATGCGGTACGTACTTTACTTAAGTTAAGGGTATGGGATTAATTGAAGTTCTTTTATAAACTGATAGTGTCGCTGATTTTTTGTAAGCAGGGGAGCCCTGATAGTAAGTGCCGTCGCTGCAATTAAGGCATCGGCTATAAGAAGGCCGTGGCTTAGCCTGTAATGGGTGAGTAAATCTACCCCTTTTTCTGACTTCGCCTCATTCAAGCGAATTATGCTAAAGCGGTGTAGGAATTTTTCAACCACTCTCAGCTCTGACTTATTACGGCATCCAATAATTAATTCCATCTGGGTTATGACACTGATTCCGAGGACGGTTTCATCTTCCATTCTATCAAGAGTAGTTACCGCCTGATTTATGCCTTTTCCCACATCAATCAATATGTCAGTGTCGACCAGAATAAGATCAGCCACTTCAACGCAACCACTCTTTTTTTCGTATATCTCGAACCCACGAGGTGCTATCCTGCATATCCGGGCGATCTTTCCAGAGGCCTATAAAGTCTTCTTGCGCAAGCTTCTTCTGGATTTGTGGCTGGGAGGAGCTCTGATAACGCTCATACAAGAGGCTTATGAAATCAGCCACTTCTTTCTGAGCCTCAGGAGGCAGGTTCATAATCCTGTTTAAAATTTTCTCTACTTCCCCTGGTTTCATTTTCGCTTCTTTCCTTATAAAATATAGAGAAAAACATGTGTAAGATTTAAAATTATACGCTAAGTAAGATACATAAACAAACACCTTGCTTGAAGCAATTAAAGGACTCAAAAAAATTAGAAGCTAGATCAAGCACTAAGCAAGAAACTATGAGGTTTATAAGGGTCTTTTGTTTTTATTGATTGTTCTGAATTCTGAGTAACGTCTGGAAAGAGCCATTCCTCTACCTAGTAGGTTTGTTTAGATATATAATATCCTTTACGAGAATAAAGATGGTAACCCTATCTAAACCTCTTCCACACAATATAGAAGCTGAAAGATTGATTCTTAGAGCTATTCTCTTACATGGAGCCAATGTAGCTCACTTTCATTTGGTGATGCTTTCATATAACCTGATGAACCTATTTAAGGAACTTGCGTTAGGGCAAAAGGACAAGAAGCGAATGGGCAAGTGGATAAGCAACTGTGTCGTCAAAAATGAAACCATTAGGTGGTGCACACCCTCCAATGAGTCTTATTCTTAGCCATAGAGTTGAGTATGATCAGAAGCTTTCTCATACACGCTGTTAATGCTACTTTGGGCTTTTTCCCTGCTTCTATCAATCTGATGTAAAACTCTCTTATCTGTGGATTTGATCTTATTGCACTCACAGTGGCCATGTACAAAACCGATCGCAATTGAGCTCCTCCTCCCCAAACAGTCCGTTTTCTCCTCATTACCCCACTGTCTCTATTCAATGCAGCTACTCCAACAAGGGCAGCTATCTGCCTACGATTTAATCTACCAAGTTCCCCAAGCTCAGACAACAATGTTCTAGTCATGACTGCTCCCTCTCCTGGCACACTCCTGAGCAACTCTTCTTTTTCCCTCCACACAGGACTGGAACGGACCACTTCATCTAAGTCCTTGTTCAAATCTTTAAGCTGACTCTCCAGCCATTGAATGTGTTCCTGTATCTGTGGTCTCACACGTTCGGTTGCGCGTGTCAGACGGTTCTTCTCTTGTGTAAGCATATCAATCAATTGACGCCTACGAGACATCAATGCTTTGAGTTCTTGTTCGCACCCATCAGGCAATGGTCGGGGTATGGGTTTAACTCCTTCGCCGAACCGAGCCAATACAAAAGCATCTATGGTATCGGTTTTGGCTAGAATCCCAGCAGCTCTTGCAAAATCTCTAACCTGACGTGGATTGACAACTGCCACAGGCAGGGCAGCAGCAGCCAATGCCCCTGCTACAGGAACCTCAATCCCTCCTGTAGCCTCCATAAAATCAGTTTAGGACTAATAGCTTTAATTTTCTCAATAAGCTTTGCTATGTCTCGGTGAGTGTAGGCGACTGTCCAGCACCTAGAATCCGGATACACAGCTACTTCCAACTGAGCTTTAGAGATATCAACTCCAATCCATTTAGATGTATGATTCATAACATTGTCCTCCCTGCTATGTGCCCTGTCTTGCATAATGCGGGATCATTTGTCCCAAGCAACTGTTCGGACTATTTTGACCTACAGATGAGGCGACCCTCGCTTATCCACGGTCTTATTAAACCAAGACAGAGATCGGTCTACCCCATCTAATGCTATTAACATATTACTCACCACTTCACATACAAGACAGAGATTTTTCTTAATAGTAGGGACGCTGGTTAGGGGCGGGAGGAAGTTTATTTTGAAGCTTCAAGAGGATTGGGCTTACAGAGAAGAGTATAATGAAGCAGAGAAGAGTCTTGAGAGATTGGCTTGGGTTACATAAGAGGGAGGAAAAGGAAAAGAGAATAAAAAAACAATGGAGGGAAGCCTTTCTATGGCAAAGGTTTGTCCTAATAACAAGGATGGAAAGGAAAGCACTCGAATTTGAGGCTCTGGATAGAGGCAAAAGACACTTTCTTTCCATGGAAAGGCAATTGGAAAGGACATTCTTGTTGACATTAGAATGTATTTTGTGATATAAGTAGGTTGTGCATAAAATGGGTTCGAGACAACCCGAAAGGGGGTACGAAATCATGAAACACAAACACACGCCCACGCCCGACTTCAACAACAAGATTCCTATGTTAGCCTGGAAATCCGCGAGAACCGCTAAGGCTAGCCTGTCCATTGCTGCGCTGGCCTTGATGCTTGGGTTGTGGGGAGCGCTCTCCGGAGCGAGAGCCGATGAGGCAGACGCCAGGAAACTGTTCAAGGCCATGTCCGATTACATGGCGGCGCAGAAGGTCATATCGTTCCAATACGAAACCGACCTCGAGAT
>JBLNAE010000354.1:0-5741 GCA_050259195.1 Ignavibacteriales bacterium | reverse complement strand
CCGGTTCTAGTCTTCCCACGTTCCGGGATGGCAAAGAACCAGATATAAGGCGAATATTCAAAGTTCTCTAAGAAGTATGTATGCAGTACCCACGCTGCTATTAGTTCATAAAATTTATTGTCTGGCAGTTCTGAAACTAATTTCTGATACTCGATTAGGTCCGCAAAGAGCTTTGTATCTTTGTCTTGGGTGTAGTGTTTTAAGACCTCATTGGCACGGGGTAGGAATTTAAAAGGTAATTGCCCACGTAGAGGAGGATAAAAAGGGGTATTGTCAATTATAACACTGTATTTAATTAGTAGTTCCTCCCCCTCCTTCACCAAAAAGGCCACGTTCCCGTCTTCATCCACTACTAGATCGACCAGTCCGGGGAAATTAGCTGTATATTTCTTTTCCGTCGGCTTATCCTCTTCTCTTGGCTCATATTTCTTTAACTCTTTGTTTATTGCTCTTGGGGATAATCCACGCTTTTCGGAAATACGCTTGATCCAGTTATCCTTTTCGCTCTCGGACTTAAGCCTTGCAATCTCTTCAATAATCCGCTCCGTTCTCATATCACTGTCAATACAAAGCTCAAGTGTTGGTTTTGCGTCTTTGACAAGCCCCCAAAATCCCTCCTTTCTATATTTCACAAGGTAATCATCGAATCCCAATTTCATTGCTCCACCTCCAAATTTGGTAATCTCACAGAATAGACCTTAGCTCCCCGATTAATGAGTTCCACCGCTATTCTAATCTCAGCAAGACCCACCAGGAATTTATCAGTTATATCAGAGTCAAAAATGATATAAACAGTTCTGTCTTTCCAAACAAGCTCCTCAAGTTCAGGGAGAAAATCATTTTTCTGGTCTTTGTAACAGGACACCCCGCTTAAGCCAATTGTAGGGATTCCCTCAAGTGTAGCTTTCGCAGCTTTCTTTTCGCCCTCGGTAATAAAGATAGGCTTATCAGGACTATAGTTTCTGAGTAGCTTTTCCACTTCCGAGGGAATGTAGGGTCTGTTGCCAAAGCCTTTTTTCTTTAGTGGTGAAAGATACTTGGCTGTCCCATTTTCCGTTTGTATTGCATATCTAAGCTTCAATCGGTAGTAACCCGGAACGTTAGGATAGGGAATCCAGTAACCACCAATACCAATTATCTTTATCCAGTTTCCAAGTTCATCTTGGATTACCGTGAATCCGAGACGCTCCTGCAACTCCGTTTCACTTCGGAGCGGTTCCACTGGAAAAACATCCACTGTCAGTCCAGATTTCTCAAGGTCATCTTTAATCCACCCATAATTAGCATATTTAGCATATTCGATTTCTGTCATTTATTGCCTCCGTTGTATGGTTGAATTGTGTGTTGGTTAATCCAAAGCTCGAATTGCTCCACATCAACCCAAATTTTGTTCGAGATTTTCTGAATCGGGAATCGGCGCTCGCTCGCCCAGCGTCTTAGCGTAGCAAGAGAAAAGTCGTAACGCTCCGCAATTTTTTCTAGCCTTAATAGTTTCTGAGTTTGTTGCATTTTTAGCTCCTGTATACAAAAAAAATCTCAGATGGGACATGAAAACAGTTTTGTCCCAACTGAGATATAGATACGAGTAGCATATATCCAGCCCGCTGTCAAACGTAATTAAGGAAAAAATAACAGCGGTAGCTAAGGTTATTAGAGTGGATAGGTGTCAGATCAGCATATAGAGAGAGTTTCGTCGACGAAGTGTAAATCCATTGGTGGTGAAATTGGTGGTAGTTTGGTGGTAGAATTGCGTAATAGTCCATTAAATAGAATTACAGGGATTTTCCCTAAGAAGTGAGAAAACCCCTGTAATATCGGGCATTTGCTTAGCTTCTATTTATCAGAGTTTTACGCTGCCATACTCCCAAAAGAGTATTATAAATACTCACTCTGGTACAGCAAGGCAAACGTAGGCAAATTAGCTTTAAAATTGGTTCAAATCTCCCCGCCACAGTGGTTTGGCTCTTGACATATATAAAATATAGGCTATATTCGATTCTAGGAATTTCCTCAAATACTTTTTTACTAAGTCTGTAAAAGTAATTAATCTTTAATTATTAGAAGTTTTATGGTGTAGGCAAGGGGAGGAATGGAGGGAATAAAAGGCTATACTGCCTCTCTTCTATACCTTTCTAGGTAAGTTCTTATCCTTTTGTCTGCTACCATAGGGCAGGCATGGAGGATTAATTAATATGGACTTCAATATCCTAGATGATCTTAACCCATCTCAAGTGGAAGCCGTTTCGCAGCCGGGAGGGCCACTCCTTGCCCTTGCAGGCGCGGGTTCAGGAAAAACGAGGATAATAACATATAGAATCGCTTATCTGATTAAAGAAAAAGGAATCTCACCCTCTAATATTCTGGCCGTGACGTTTACAAACAAGGCAGCGAATGAGATGAAAGAAAGGGTGCACCGCCTCGTCGCCCGTGACGCGCATGAGCTGTGGATAGGGACGTTCCACTCGGTGTGTTTAAGAATTCTGAAGAAGGAGATAGACAAGCTCGAGGGTTTTAGAAGGGATTTCATAATCTACGACGAGGTTGATCAGATAAAACTCATAAGGCAGTGCATGAATGATGTAGGGTTTAGCGAGCGCATATTCGATCCGAGATCCGTGCGCTCTCAGATAGATTCTGCTAAAAATAGGGGGCTTGATCCAGGAGATTTTGGAGCGAACATATATGATGAGAAAATTTCGAGGGTTTATCACATATATGAAAAGGAACTGAGGCGGCTAAACGCACTTGACTTTGGAGACCTTCTCCATTTCACAGTCGCGCTTTTTGAGAGAAGACCTGATGTGCTTGAGAAATATCAAAGCCAGTTTCAACACATCCTTGTAGACGAGTATCAGGATACGAACTATCTTCAGTATAAAATCGTAAAATCACTTTCCGGAAAACATAGAAACATATTCGTTGTGGGCGACGACAATCAATCCATATACGGATGGCGCGGGGCAGACATAACGAACATTCTTAATTTTGAGAATGACTTTCCCGAAGCCAAGGTCGTGAAGCTTGAGCAGAACTATAGATCAACCAAGAATATTCTCAGAGCCGCAAACGCAATAATCCTCAGAAACAGATACAGGCGCGACAAGAGGCTTTGGACGGAAAATCCAGAGGGCGATCTTGTGACGTACTACGAGGCCCGCGATGAGAGAGACGAAGCCAAATATGTCGCCTCTCAGATAGAACATGAAAGGAACAATTTTGGAAAATCATACACGGATTTTGCTGTGTTCTACAGGACAAACAATCAGTCGCGCTTAATAGAAGAAGAGCTTGTGCATAGAGGAATCCCTTACACAATCGTAGGAGGAGTAGGTTTTTACGAACGGGCTGAGATAAAAGACATTATGGCTTATCTAAGAGTCATAGCGAACCCGCTTGATGAGATGAGCCTAAGGCGCATAATTAACGTGCCGCCAAGGGGCATCGGAAAGAGCACGATGGATGCGCTTGAGAAAATATCTCAAGAGCGAGATATTTCCCTCTTTGACGCCATAGAGATTGCTCTAAAGGGTGATGTTCTTCCCAAGAAGGCGTCTGGGAGCGTGGAGAAATTCCATAGCCTTCTTACAGAGCTTATAAAGCTCTCGAAAAAAATATCAATTGGAAAACTTCTTGAGAAGATTCTTGAGAAAACGAATTACTTTGACATGCTTGAGAATGAGGAAGAAAGGCGCGAGAACATAGGAGAGATGTTAAACCTTGCAGCAGAGCTTGAGAAAGAGGAAGATGATGCGGGTATCCATGACTTTCTTGACTGGCTTACGCTCTCAAGCGATGTGGATAGGTTCAATGAAAAGGTGGATCAGGTTACCCTTATGACACTTCATTGCGCTAAGGGGCTTGAGTTCCCCATAGTTTTCATTGTGGGAATGGAGGAAAACCTCTTCCCTCACATTAAATCCCTTGGAAATGGAAAACTAATAGAAGAAGAAAGAAGGCTCTGCTATGTGGGAATCACAAGGACAAAAGAGAAAATTTACATTACAAGCACATCTAAAAGGAGACTCTTTGGAGTGGAGCAGAGGTCAATCCCCTCGAGATTCATAACCGAGATTCCAAAAAATCTCCTTCATTGGGGAAATTATCAATTTGATTCCGGAGAGCGGACTCTCAAGAGTTTTGATGCTGGTCAATCTCGTCATTATGGCAACGGCAATAGAGTCCATAAGAATGGAAATGGGCATGAATATATAACCGGAGAAAAAGTGACGCATCCTCATTTTGGGCAGGGCGTGATAAAGAGAGTGGAAGGATTTGGCGACGAGGCAAAGATCGTCGTCTCTTTTCCCAATCACGGCGAGAAGAGGATTATGGCAAGTTTTCTTGGGCTTAAAAAGGTCTAGCGTTATTCAAAATTAATCTATTGCCCCTTTATCTTTAACTTACTCGCATCCACGTTTTTGACTCCATATTCCTTTCCATCTACCATTACCTTGATGCTCTCGGCTATTTTGACCGCCTTTTCTTTCTCTTCGCTTGATCCCGCGGTGCCTGTAAGACTGACCATCAAGTCCCTGGTTTCGACGTGTACTTCGACTGATATGTTTTCTTTAAAGAATTCTTCCCTTATGGCTTTGGTGATTTCAAAATCAGCCTGCGCATGATTAGCGTTTTCTTTGTTCTTACGGCAGCCAGTGGGTATCAATAGGGTTGAAAAAATAACCATCAAAATTATTGCCCTTTTAGACCTCTCCATTTTGTTGGGCCTCCTCTATTATCCGTGTTGTATATTTAATTTGGTTTTCGAGATTTCTACAAGCAACTGTTCTATCTTTATTGTCTCCGGGTGCATTGGTATTTGCATGGAAGCGACCACAATCTCTTGAGCGCCCTGCTTTCTCTTGATGCTCAATGTAAAGTCGGCATCAATCTTTATTCCATTTTCAACAATCCCTATGTGTAGGGGGTTCGCGGCTTTAAGGTCTATCTCGTATGTGGACGCTATGTCTTTAATGAGTTTCTCAAAGATTGCTTGTAACTGACCCAGGTTTTCGGAAACGGTTTTTTGTATCAGCTCCCTTATTTGATTTCCCACTGCCGGTCCAAAATTAGAACTCAAATCCTTTACAATACTGCCCACAAATCCTTCGTCTGACATTTTCATTCTCTCCTTTAAAAGAAATTTACTAAGTACACACCCATCTAATCAATCTTTTTAGGATTATTTTTTTGGAATGGCAATTGGTATTAGAAGTCCGCCGATTTTGATTCTGGATTGGTTGGTTAGGGTTATGAAAAACTCGTTTTTATTCGTCTTCTTATTGAAGATCGTAGCGCTGATGAGGGGGTCAATAACAATCTCGTTTTCCATAAACCCAATCCTTATGTTTCCCTCTACTTGTGTTTCGTAACCCTCAATCAGTTCTCCCAAGATGTCTTTTACAAGCTCACCCATAAGAAACACCTCCTTTGTCTTGATTTTTATTAGGATAATAGTAGTTCTTTAAAAGAAAGGGTTAAGCATTCTCCCTTCCGGATCAACCGTTCTGATCCAATCGCTGAGTTTGTGCCATCTCTCTCCAAACGCGTTCACAACGTGTTTTTTCTCCACGAAAGGGCTTTGGTTCAACAGGGGAATGCCGCCTCTACCGTGCGCCCAGGCATTAGATCAGTTTCCTAATGAGTTTATGGCATAGCCGCAATGAGCAAACCAGGCTCGTACATCAGCCTCGGTGATCCTCAGCAAGGCTTCTTTCAGAGCAGACATTAGCTCATCAACTGTG
>JBLNAE010000353.1:0-16797 GCA_050259195.1 Ignavibacteriales bacterium | reverse complement strand
GGTAACCGAGCACCCTGCGCTTTACGAGGTCGATCTTCACCAGGCCACCGTTGAACTCGCATGTGAAGATCACGTACCGTCCATCGATCGAGAAGTCAGCGTGGTTGATGCCCGCGCACTGCGGGGTCGCGAGAGACGACTGAAGCGCCATCGTGTGGGGGTCGCGGAAGTCGAGCCGCTTGAGCGCCTCGGCCACCACGATCGCCGATCGGCCGTCTGGCGTGAAATACATATTGTAGGGGTCGTCCACCGCGATGGCGAGACCCGGCTTGCCCGTTTTAGGATCAATGGGGGTGAGGCTTCCGTCAGTGCGGCCCTCTGCGTTGTTCGCCACCCAGAGAGTCTTCAAATCCCAGGACGGGACCACGTGCTGAGGGTTTACGCCGACCTTGAAGCGATCCACGACCTTGAGGGTGGTGGGGTCAATCACATAGACATCGTTCGACCGCACGTTGGGAACGTAGACTCGCCGCAGTGCGTCGGCGACCGCAGGGCTGAGCCGGCCGGCCGATGCCTCGCTGTAGAGATTGGTCGGGTCCACCACCGGCGGCATCCCCTGCACCGTTGCCACCGCCGGCGGCGAGCCGGAGTTTAACTGCGCCGCGGCACCAGCCGCCCAGCACGATATCCCCGAGGTCAGACCCAAGGACAAGACTATATACAGGGGATGAAAACTTCGATTGTACCCCACTGAGGATTTTTGTTGGTGCCCATAGGCTGTTCCGATATGAGCTAGCACTTTCTCTGGAGAAGAATATGCAGACTGAGATTTCACTTCTTAGGTGACCTCCTATCACTGTTTTCAACCATTTTGGCAGAATAACGCAAATTACCCGTTTTTAAGATTCTATCTTACTCAATCTTTCTTCGGACGGTAGAGGTGTGTGCTAGTGCCAAAAAATACCTCGGCGGCTTCCATGATGGTTTCAGATAGAGTCGGATGAGGATGTATGCTCAATTTGATGTCCGATGCCAAAGCAGCCATTTCAACAGCAAGCACGCCCTCGGAAATCAATTCTCCCGCGCCAGTCCCTACAATTCCTACGCCCAATATGCGTTCAGTATCAGGGTCTATGACGAGTTTTGTCACACCATCATTGCGGTCGAGAGTCATTGCCCTGCCGGATGCACCCCAGGTAAAACGGGCCACTTTAATTGGACGCCCCTCCTGCTTCGCCTGAGTCTCGGTCAAACCACACCAGGCAATTTCTGGATCGGTAAAAACTACGGCGGGGATTGCACAAGGTTCAAAAGCGACTTCGTGTCCGGCAATAGCCTCAGCCGCTACACGACCTTCATGTGTGGCCTTATGGGCCAGCATCGGTTCTCCGGCAACATCTCCTATTGCATATATCGAGCGTTCAGCCGTATGGCGCTGGGGATTCACTTTGACAAATCCGTGAGAATCAATTTCCACCTTTGTATTTTCCAGTCCAATGCCCTCTGAATTGGGCTTGCGTCCTACACAAACAAGAACCTTTTCAAACACATGTTCCGACTCTTTGTGATCTGGGGTAGCAACCGAGGGGGAGGGATTTCGGGGAACCACAGCATCTACTCCCTCAAACCTGACCCCGATACCATTCTTCTCTTCATTCATTTCAACAACTTTGGTGCTGAACATAATGGAATGGAAAATCTTCTCTGTACGCTTTGAAAGAATAGAAACGAGGTCCCGGTCTACACCCGGCATCAGGCCAGATGTCATCTCCACAACCGAAACCCTTGTTCCAAGAGCAGCATATACGGTTCCAATCTCAAGACCGATGTAACCTCCCCCAACTACAAGCATGGTTTTTGGAATGTCGGGTAGTTCCAGTGCAGTTGTCGAGTCCATAATGCGAGGACTGTTAAGGGAAAGATTAGGAATCGTAGCCGGGCGTGAACCGGTGGCCAGAACCGCGTGTTCAAACCTGAGATATTCTTCCCCACCGTCATTCCTTTGAATCTTTAGCATTTGAGAATCAATGAAACTGGCGCGTCCCTGAATGTAGCTAACCTTGCGCTGCTTCGAGAGTTGCCCTAGCCCGCCGGTTAATCTTTGAACCACACCCTCTTTCCATTTGCGAAGCTTGTCAATATCAATTTTAGGCTCAGAGAATTCAATGCCCCAATTGGCCGCATGACGTGCTTCAGTAAGAACCTTAGCCGCATGAAGCAGTGCCTTCGATGGAATGCATCCTCTGTAAAGACAAACGCCACCGGGGTTCGGTTCAGGGTCTATCAAAGTAACCTGAATTCCAAGATCAGCCGCTAGAAATGCCGCGGGGTATCCACCCGGGCCACCTCCAACAACCGCCAGTCGCGTTGATCTTATGTTTTCACTCATCACCCAAATTCACAATTTGTGTTTTTTACCACGAAGGATGTTCTATTTGTGCTGACTCGTGTTCATCCATGGCTAAATTTAAAACCTATCTTGAAGAGATACCAGCCCCTTTATAAGCTTTTGAGTATTCCACATAGTTCATAGCTGAATGCTTTATATGCTCAAATTCTTCCGGCTTCAGCCCTCTCTTTACACTGGCCGGAACGCCCATTACCATTGTTCCAGACGGCACTCGAAACCCCGGCGGAACAAGGGTTCCGGCTGCTATAATTGAATTTTCCTCTACTACTGCCCCATCAAGAACAATCGAGCCAATTCCAACAAGAACACAACTCTTCACAGTGCATCCGTGAAGCACAACCCTGTGGCCAGCAGTCACGTCATCCCCGATTATGAGAGGCCAGACACCGCTTGTAACATGGAGCACACATCCGTCCTGTATATTCGTCCTGTCTCCAATCTGTATGAAGTTTACATCGCCCCGAATCACAGATTGAAACCAGACGCTCGATTCCTTTCCTATTGCAACGTTACCTATTACCTCAGCGCTCTCTGCAATAAAGGAGGACGGATGAATTTTTGGGGAAATACCATTGTAGGGTTTTATCATTTTTGCTTTTAACAATTTAGCAACAAAGACACAAGACTAGCATACAGAATATAGAATACGGAATACAGGGTAAAAACTTCTGAATCTTGTGTCCTGTATTCTCTTTTCTGAACTACTCCGCTTCAGCTTTCTTCTCTTTTGTCGTCTCTTCGATTATCTTGGAAGCAAGGTGGCTTGGCACCTCTTCATAATGAGAAAATTCCATTGTAAACATACCGCGCCCACTCGTAATGGAGCGGAGTTCAGCCGCATAGGTGAGAATCTCAGCCATAGGAACCAACGCCTTTACAACGTGCCCCCCCGCTTGTGGTTCGACCCCTGAGACCTTTCCTCTCCTTGCGTTTATATCACCAATCACATCTCCTAAACAATCTTCCGGCGTAGAGACTTCCATACGCATTATAGGCTCAAGGAGTACAGGCTGGGCCATCTCCATCGCCTTCTTAAAACCCATAGAACCCGCGATCTTAAAGGCTATATCAGATGAATCCACCGGATGATATTTCCCATCAAAAAGAGTAACCCTAACATCCACGACCGGATAATTTGCAAGAACACCCTTTTGCATCGCCTCTTTAACCCCTTTTTCAACCGAGGGAATAAAGTTCTTTGGAATTACACCGCCTACGATTTTATCTACAAATTCATATCCACTGCTTTTGAGAGGCTCAATTTGAAGCCAGGCGTCTCCGTACTGTCCTCTTCCTCCAGTCTGCTTTATGTACTTACCTTCTGCCTTTGCCAGCGCCTTGATTGTCTCTCTATATGGAACCTTGGGCATTTTCATATCAAGGCTCACGCCGTATTTGTTCTTGAGTTTATCTACACTAACCTCTACATGGACCTGCCCCGTGCCTGAAAGAAGAAACTCCTTTGTTTCCTCATCTCTTCTGAATTGAACCGTAGGGTCCTCCTCACGGATTCTGCCGAGCGACGAGAGGAGTTTATCCTCATCCGCTCTGGTCTTGGGCTGAATCGCATAGGACATAACAACCTGGGGCATATTTGGAGGCGGAATAATGACCGGATTTGATTCGTCTGAAAGCGTGTCCCCCGTTTCAGTATCTTTGAGCTTATTAGCTACAACAATATCTCCAAATAGAGCGGGGCTTACGGGGAACTGCTTTTTCCCAATAATTCTAAATACCTGCCCTATTTTCTCACGGGATTTTTTAGCTGGATTGAAGGCAGTCGAGTCAGCTTTCATTGAGCCGGAAAATATCCTGAATATGCTCATCCTTCCCGCATAAGGGTCGGAGATGGTTTTAAACACAAAAGCCGACATTGATTCTTCGAGCTTTGATCTCCTCTCTACAGCCTCGCCCTTTGAATTCAGCCCCTTAATCGGTGGCCTTTCCAAAGGGGAAGGCAGGTAGCGGCAGATTGCGTCCATAAGAAAACTGACCCCAATGAGCTTCACTGCAGAGCCAACAAATACAGGAACTATTCTTGCGCTAAGCACTCCCTCTCTTAACATTTTGTAAACGAGGTCGTTCTCAAATGACTCTCCGCCTAAATACTTCTCCAGCAGCTCATCGTTTATCTCCGCAACAGATTCAATCAATCTCTCTCTCCACGAATTCGCCACATCTTCTAAATCTTTAGGTATAGGCTCGGTGGAATATTTCTCATTTCCCCCGTAGATATAAGCCTTCATCTCTATCAGATCAATAACGCCTTTGAAACTCTCTTCTTCTCCTATCGGGATGGTAACGGGCACGGGTTTGACCTCTAGGTCTTTTTCAATATCGGCAATGGCATTCTCAAAACTCGCCCTTTCTCTGTCGAGCTTGTTCATAAAAAGCACTCTCGGGATTCCTAAATCCGCCGCCATCTGCCAGAATCTCTGCGTTTGCGCTTTTACTCCAGTAATGGCGCTTACAATTACAACTGTGCCATCTACTACCCTGAGCGCGCTTTCGGTCTCAAACAAAAAATTTGCAAAACCCGGTGTGTCTACTAAATTCACAAGATGGTCACCCCACTCATAAAAGGCAACATGGGAGTTAATTGACATCCTGCGGTTTTGTTCCTCTAACTCGTAGTCTAAAACAGATGAACCGTCGTCTACACTCCCGAGTTTCTGGGTAACACCGCTTACGTATAGCATTGCCTCAGAAAGAGAAGTCTTTCCCGCGCCGTGATGGGCGATTATAGCTATATTTCTTACGTTCTCTCGGAGATGTTCTTTCAATTAATGCTACCTCCACAAGTTTTCTATATTATAGAGTGGTAAGAGTCCACTTGTAAAGCTCTTTTGTGTTTATTCCTTAATCACATCCTAATAAATTGCTTACTCCGAGGGTTGTCGAACATTATCCGACCCACCATGATTTATGGTATATGGTGAAACAGACGTTCCTGTCTGTTCCTAAGATAGGTTGAACACTCGTCTTGAACAGTTCAACTCCTGTTAATGGTGAAAATATAAATGGGTAATTGAAATAAACTGATAGAAGAAACTTAAGAGGCCTGCTTCTCTCCATATCTCTTTCTAAATCTCTCTACCCTACCCTTTGCTTCGGCACTTTTTTCTTTTCCCGTATAAAAAGGATGGCAGTTAGAACAGATCTCTACTGTGAAGTTCCCTGAGCGCGTTGATCTGGTTTTATACACCGCGCCGCAGGCACAGGTGATGGTTACGTCTTTATACTCCGGATGAATACCCGATTTCATTATAAAAACCTCCTTTATTACGATTTAAATTTAACATTGAAATTAAAGAGGAGCAAACACCTGAAAACTCATACCACGCTGCATCGTCATTAAACGGATTTACACCAATACTAAATTCTTATAGTGCATAGCAATCCCTTTTTTAAAAATAAAGGCGACTCATTAACGAGTCGCCTTCAAATAGTTGAACGTTGGCAAATAACCCGATTCAATTCACTTCTACTTCTCTGTAAACTCGGCGTCTATTACATCATCGCCGCCTTTTTTCTTTCCTTCTCCGGTTTCTTGAGAAGCCTCTCCGGCTCCGCCATATGTTTCCGTTGCGCCTTCGCCTCCGGTGCCTGCGCTCTGTTGCTTATACATTGCCTCGGCTATCTTATGCGATGCCCTTGTAATTCTGTCTGTAGCCGCCTGGATCTCAGGTATACTTTCACCTTTAAGGGCCTTCTTTCCCTCTTCGAGCGCGTCTTCAAGCTCCTTTTTCTCACCTTCGGAGAGTTTATCTTTAAGCTCTTTAAAGCTCTTGTCAGTTCTATAAATCAAATCGTCCAATTTGTTCCTGCTTTCCACAAGCTCGCGCCGCTTCCTGTCCTCTTCAGCCTGCTCTTCAGCCTCTCTTATCATCTTTTCAACCTGGTCTTTAGCCAGACCGCTTGAGGCTTCAACCCTAACCTTCTGCTCTTTCTGGGTGGCAAGGTCCTTTGCCGTGACATGGAGAATTCCATCGGCATCAATATCAAAAGTAACCTCAACCTGTGGAACGCCCCTCGGCGCAGGCGGAATTCCGTCAAGTATAAACCTGGCAAGTGTTCTATTATCACGGGCCATCGGACGCTCACCCTGAAGCACGTGAATCTCAACTGACGTCTGGCTATCTTCGGCGGTAGTAAATACCTGGCTCTTTCTCGTAGGGATTGTCGTATTCCTCGTAATTATTGACGTCATAACGCCGCCCAGAGTCTCAATTCCGAGGGAAAGCGGTGTCACATCGAGAAGGAGAACATCTCTTACCTCCCCTCCAAGAACAGCGCCCTGAATTGCGGCTCCTACTGCAACCACCTCATCGGGATTTATTCCTTTATGTGGCTCCTTTCCAAAGAAATCGCTTACGACCTTCTGAACAAACGGGATTCTTATAGAGCCGCCGACAAGAACAATCTCACCAACATCACCCGACTTTAGACCGGCATCCTTGAGCGCCTGACGGCATGGATCAAGAGTGCCTATTACCAGGTCTTCGATGAGCTGTTCGAGCTTAGAGCGCGTAAGTTTCATAATCATATGTCTTGGCCCGGCGGCATCAGCTGTGATAAACGGAAGATTGATCTCGGTTTCAAGCGTGCTTGAAAGCTCAATCTTTGCCTTTTCAGCCGCTTCGCGAAGCCTCTGAAGGGCCATCTTATCACGACCTAAATCAATTCCCGTCTCCTTCTTGAACTCGCCAATCAGATAATCCATGATACGCCTGTCGAAGTCGTCTCCTCCCAGATGGGTGTTACCATTTGTAGATTTTACCTCTATTACATTATCTCCAACCTCAAGAATGGAAATATCAAATGTTCCTCCTCCGAGGTCATAGACCGCGATCGTCCCCTCTTTCCTCTTATCAAATCCGTAAGCAAGCGCCGCTGCCGTCGGCTCATTGATTATTCTTCGGACATTCAAGCCTGCAATCTTTCCCGCATCTTTTGTAGCCTGTCTCTGGCTATCATTAAAATAAGCCGGAACGGTTATCACGGCTTCGGTCACTTCTTCGCCCAAATATGTCTCGGCGGCTTTTTTAAGTTTCATCAAAATATGAGCAGAAATCTGAGGAGGAGAATATTGCTTCCCCATTACCTCAACCCAGGCATCGCCATTGGAAGCTTTAACAACCTTATAAGGAAGACGCTTTGCCTCTTCAAGAGACTCTTCATACCGCCTTCCCATGAGCCTCTTAACTGAATAGATTGTATTTTCAGGATTTACAACTGCCTGCCTCTTAGCCGGACCCCCTACTAGAATCTCACCGTCCTTTGTAAAAGCGACAACAGAAGGGGTAAGCCTAGAGCCCTCTTCATTTATAAGCACCTTGGGTTCGCCGCCCTCTACTATTGAAACAACAGAGTTTGTAGTTCCAAGGTCAATTCCTATTATTTTCTTACTTGCCATTTAACCTCCTCCTGGGTTATGTTTTTATTTGACTCTCTATATCATAACCACGATTCACACGATTTTCTATAGTTGTACGGAGCTTTTTTAGCGCCTCGACCTCAATTTGACGCACCCTTTCTTTAGAAACACCCAGCTCATCGCCAAGTTCTCTAAGTTTAAAAGGAGGATTCGCAAGATACCTCTTTTCGATTATATACTGCTCTTTCGGAGAAAGTACCTGAAGTCCATCCTGAAACCCCTCCTGAATTAGCTCATTCGCCTCTAAAGATTCAATTACCTCTTCCTGATTCAGGTGATGATCGGATACGGAATCAAGATAGGTTATTGTTTCATCGTCGCTTGATGCTGCATCAAGGGAAAAGTCTCTTCCTGCCATCCTCATCTCCATACCGAGCACATCTTTCTCTTTCACATCAAAAAGGTCAGCAACCCTTTTCAGGTTTTCTTTAGATAAATCATTGTCTGATATATTGAGTTGCTTTTTTGCCCTACCGAGCTTTTGAAAGAGTTTTCTTTGAGCCTGAGTGGTACCGATTTTCACAAGACTCCACGACTTCATTATAAAATCCTGAATTCTCGCCCTAATCCACCAAACAGCATAGGATATAAGCCTGTAGCCTCTGTCAGGATTAAATTTGTTTACCGCTCTCATAAGTCCTATAGTGCCTTCCTGAATCAGGTCAAGGAGTGGAAATCCGTACGATGCATATTCAGATGCAATCTTTGTAACGAATCTCAGGTTTGAAACCACAAGCCTTTTTGCCGCTTCAAGATCACCTTCTTTACGGTACCTCATGGCAAGCTCATACTCCTCTTCGCGGCTCAACACGGGGTATTTTTCAATGTCTCTAAGAAAAATTTTAAGCGGGTCACGAGATTCAATTTCTCTCATTCCCTTTTGCCTCCAGTAACTTGAAGTTAATCATCATTTAAGAAATGTCAAGTTTTTAAGGGGAGTTGTGATAAGAAAGAACAAGATTGGTAAGTGTTGAGTGATTTACATCGGGACCATTGCGCGCGCCGCAAGCACAATATCGGCCCAAGGAATTTCATCACTCCACTGTCGCTTGAGTTTCTCTTTTTCAGCGATAAACGCTGTAAAGGCTGCGAGCACGTCCTGAGGTGTTGGCGTGCGCACTGCATCCGGACTAGTAGCCAACCATGCCATGACTTTTGGTATCAAGGTTTTCACCGTCCCGTCGTAACGAGACGGGTCAAAACCAGCAAAGTCAGAAATGAATTTAATGTATTGGTGGCCCTTCGGAACGAGAAGTAGCCAATCGTGTCTTTCGAACTTTTTAGTCCGAGTATAGCGTCGCGCCATCGCAATTCCCAATTCGAGGGGCATATTAAACCTTGCCAGATGCTCGTCACCTTCACCTCTACACCTAGACAAATCATGAATTGAATACTTTGACGAGAATATAGCCCGTGTGATGCGTTCCATTCGTGGCTCCGCCACACTTCCTGACTCCAAAGCACTCCTCGGCAGAAAGCCACAACAAACAGTAGCGAAAACTATAGCGTCAAAAAGCGAGGCAAAATCCAGATCGAAAGGACAATTTATGAATACTGATTTAGAAGGATCGATTTTCAGGTTTCCCTGACCGAAATGCTCCCGCGGTCTGTGGGTCACTTTTCATTACCGTTTGGGTCTAAGTTCTTTAGGGCTTGAGCCGTCTTTTCTATATATTCAAGCCGGTCACGGCGCTTGGATGGATCTTCCTTTTCAACTTTAAATGATACAAGTCTGTTTGAATAGGTTGGATCACCCTTTAAGAAGTGAACCAATTTCTCAGCAAGTTTTTTCCACTCTTTTGGATCCTTCACTCTAAGTGCCTGCCTATCAGATAGAAAGCTTGGTAGTTCCACATCTCCAAAGAGGACAGGAATCAGCCGCTTGTTTGGATCCTCCCATTTAGCTTCTAATAAGGTGCTCCATTCGAGCTGCTGATAAGCGCTAGGCTCACGCCCAGGACCAATTAATATTACTGCCGCATCAGCCGATTTGATTGCATGCTTGATTTCGTGCTGCCAGTCCGTACCTGCTTTAAGGCTTTTATCAACCGAAGAAGTGGATATACGGTGGGTGTTCAATTCTTTGATGAGTTTCTCAGCCAACCCACGATCCCGATCCGAATATGAAATGAAAACTTCTCTTTTTTCACTCATGAGTATAACTCACTTCTCTAAATATAATCTATTGAATCGACAGCCTGAATTAATTATTTAGGTTTTAGTTAAAAAATAACATCTTAAGAGAAAAAAGGCAACAAAGCCTCAGCCGTAGAATACCTCGGAATACCGGAGATAGCAATCTAAAGATAACTACCTGCTCTCAGCCGCGGCGACGGCTTTTGCGGCAGCCTCGCGCATATCTGCGCCTGTGGTAATGTTTAAACCGGATTCGGCAAGCATCTTTCTTCCGAGTTCCACGTTTGTTCCCTCAAGCCTCACGACAAGTGGAACCTGTATTCCAACCTCGCGGGCCGCGGTCATAATACCGCTTGCAATCGTATCACATTTCATAATGCCGCCAAATATGTTTACAAATACTGCCTTTACATTCTGGTCTCTGAGGATCATCTTAAAGGCCTGAGTTACCTGCTCAGTGCTCGCGCCGCCGCCCACATCCAAAAAGTTAGCAGGCTCGCTTCCGTAGTATTTAATAATGTCCATTGTAGCCATAGCCAGGCCTGCGCCGTTTACTAGGCACCCAATATTTCCGTTGAGCTTTACATAACTAAGACCCCATTTCTTTGCCTCAAGCTCCGTCGGGTCTTCTTCATCCGGATCGCGGAGTTTTTCAATATCGGGATGACGAAAGAGCGCATTATCATCAAGGTTGAGCTTTGCATCAAGCGCGAGGACTTCGCCATCGCGTGTGACAACAAGAGGATTTATCTCTGCAAGAGAGCAATCATTTTCCACAAACATTTTGTAAAGACCGGATATAAAATTTACCGCCTTATTTGCGGTCTTTCCGTTAAGCCCCAAGAAATATGCAATCTTTCTACACTGGAAAGGAAAGAGTCCCAATGCAGGATCAACGTATTCTTTTAGGATTTTCTCCGGGCTTTTGCGGGCAACCTCCTCGATTTCAACACCGCCTTTGGAACTCGCCATTATAACGACCTTTTCTTCAGCCCTATCTATTACCATTCCCAAATAGAGTTCCCTTTCAATCTGTGAGGCTTCTTCTATAAGCACCTTTTTGACGATTTTACCGTCAGGTCCGGTTTGATGAGTAACAAGACACATTCCAAGCATCTCAGAGGCAATCCGCCTTACTTCCTCAGGATTGCTCCCAAGCTTTACTCCGCCTCCTTTTCCCCTTCCACCCGCATGAATCTGCGCCTTTACAACAAGCCTCTCAGACCTTAAATCCCTTGCTATTCGTTCAGCCTCATCGGGTGTAAAAGCAACCTTTCCCGTTGGAACCTTCACATCGTACTTCGCAAGTAACTCCTTTGCCTGATACTCATGTATATTCACAGCCATCCCTCCCAGAAAGTAGGGGCAGGTTTCAAACCTGCCCCTACAGAAAATTATTTCATTTGTGCTAATTCGTGTTTATTCGCGGCAAATTATAACTACTTTCCTGTGAGCTTGCGTATAACCCAGCGTACAGGATCAAAGTAATCGTCTACCATGCGCTCTTTAAGCGGTATAATGCCATTATCCGTGATATGGATGTCTTCAGGACACACCTCTGTACAGCATTTCGTGATATTGCAGTATCCAACGCCCGCCTCTCCCTTGAGCAGGTCTGTGCGTCTCAGTGTATCCTTCGGGTGCATCTCAAGCGAAGCAATTCGTATCATAAATCGAGGCCCGTAAAAACCCCGTTTTTCATCGTGTTCTCTAAGGACGTGGCATACATTCTGGCACAAGAAACACTCAATGCATTTGCGGAACTCTTGTATCCGGTCAATGTCCTCCTGATACATCGTCCAGTCAGTATCCTTGGCCGGAGTAAATGGAGGAATCTTTTTATTTACCTGGTAGTTCCATGAGACGTCGGTCACCAGGTCTTTGATTAATGGAAATGTCTTCATCGGATACACGGTAATAGGCTCCCCCTGCGGTAGGCTGTCTATACGGGTCTTGCATGTCAGACGTGGCTTGCCGTTCACCTCGGCGCTGCAAGACCCGCACTTTGCAGCCTTACAGTTCCAGCGCACCGCCAGGTCTCCATCATAATGGGATTGTATATAGTGGAGAGCATCGAGCACAACCATTCCTTCTGTCAGAGGAACATTAAAATCCTTTGTGCTGCCGCCTTCTTTTGTGCCTCGAAATACCCGCAGGACAACGTCAGCCATCTTTATTTACCCTCCACGAATAGTTGTTTTAACTCCTCCGGCATCTCCGGCACCGGTCTCGTACCAATCTTCATTTCATCTCCATCAGCCCAGACTGCGGAGTTTAGCTTGCCCCAATGCGAGCTGTCCGTGTCGGGATAATCAACCCGGCTATGCGCACCCCGGCTCTCCTTTCTCTGGAGCGCGCTTTTTGCTATTGCCTCCGATACAATAAACATGGATTTCAGGTCTCTACAGAGGTGCCAGCCGGGGTTGTAAAGCCGTGAACCTTCAATCTTTAGATGAGAGAGGTGGTCTTTGAGCTTTTCTAGTTCGACCATCCCTTCTTTCAGCCCATTTTCTATGCGAAATACGCCAAAATAGGTTTGCATCGCATCCTGAAGCGATTGATGAACCGAGTAAGGATTTACCCCATCGGTATTCTCAAATGGCTGAAGCAACTCCTTGGCCGCCATTCCTACTTCCTCATCGTTGATCCTGATTAAATTATCGCCTACCTCTTTAGCGTACTCAGCCGCTCCCAATCCCGCGCGGCGGCCAAAGACCAAGAGGTCAGATAGAGAATTGCCCCCGAGGCGGTTTGCCCCGTGCATTCCTCCAGTGACCTCTCCCGCCGCAAATAAGCCCGGAACAGTACTCGCGCCCCTCTCGGCCTCTACCCTGACGCCTCCCATTATGTAGTGCGTAGTCGGTCCCACTTCCATAGGCACCTGCGTAATGTCAACGTCAGCAAGCTCCAAGAACTGATGATACATGCTCGGCAATTTTCTCTTAATGAAATCCGCGCCCTTATGAGAAATGTCTAAGAATGCGCCTCCGTGGGGAGAGCCACGACCCTCTTTAACCTCGGTATAGATAGACCTTGCCACAACATCGCGTGTGGATAGCTCCATCCTCTTAGGGTCATATTTTTCCATAAATCTCTCGCCTTTCGAGTTTCTGAGAATCCCACCCTCTCCGCGCACGGCTTCGGTCACAAGAAGTCCTTTCACACCGGGGGGCCAAACCATTCCCGTAGGATGAAACTGCACGAACTCCATATCAATCAGCTCAGCCCCTGCCTCATAGGCAAGGGCGTGTCCGTCTCCCGTGTATTCCCAGGAATTTGATGTGATTTTATATGCCTTGCCGACCCCGCCTGTTGCAAGGACAACTGCCTTTGCTTTAAAGATTATAAACCTGCCGGTTTCTCTCCAGTATCCGAAGGCCCCCGCAATCCGCTCTCCGTCCTTGAGGAGATTAGTTATGGTGCATTCCATGTAAACGTCTATTCCTGAGTGCACTCCCTTGTCCTGTAGAGTCCTGATCATTTCAAGACCCGTCCGGTCGCCGACGTGGCAGAGCCTTTTATAGGTGTGTCCTCCGAATGCGCGCTGAAGTATCCTTCCGTCCCTAGTGCGATCAAATAATGCACCCCATTCCTGAAGCTCATTTACCCTGTCGGGAGCCTCCTGGGCATGAATCTGAGCTATGCGCCAGTTGTTTAGCATCTTACCGCCAAGCATGGTGTCACGGAAATGGGTCTTCCAATTATCCTGCTGATCAACGTTAGCGAGGGCGGCGGCAATACCCCCCTCAGCCATAACCGTATGCGCCTTTCCGAGAAGAGACTTGCACACAAGCCCAACCGAGGCGCCTCTGGCAGAGGCTTCAATAGCCGCACGAAGCCCTGCACCCCCCGCACC
Organism: Ignavibacteriales bacterium; assembly: GCA_050259195.1. Classification (GTDB taxonomy): domain Bacteria; phylum Desulfobacterota_D; class UBA1144; order Nemesobacterales; family CSP1-2; genus PSLL01. The sequence continues at coordinate 3,018 of JBLNAE010000353.1, read as the reverse complement.
GATAATAATCACGTCATAAGAATGAGTCTCATACTTTTCTATCATTACAGTAACCTCACATCGGTAATTGTGCCTGATGCAACAAGGCGAATATAAAAGTCTGCAAGGGCCACTGAAAATAAGCTCATCCATGCCCAGAGCATATGATTATGATTCAGGATGTTTGCGACGCTCCAGAGTTTATATCTGGTAGGACACTTTGAAAACTGGTCGAGATGCCCTCCAATAAGGTGCCTGAATGAGTGGCAAGAGAAGGAATATAAAGGCAAGAGAATAATATTATTCACAAAAAGAACAATGGAGCCTACTCCCACGCCGAAATGACCATCGAAAAAGAAAGCTCTGATTGCGTCATACCACAGAAACGCTAGAACTATAGTAGCCGCATAAAAGAAGTATCTGTGTATATTCTGAAGTATAAACGGGAAACCAGTTTCCCCATTATACCCCTTTCGAGGCTCTCCAACGGCGCACGCCGGAGGGTCCCAGAAAAACGCTCTGTAATATGCCTTGCGGTAGTAGTAGCACGTAACCCGGAAGCCCAGTGGAGCCCAGAGTATCAGGATTGCGGGTGAAAATCTCCACCAGCCGAAATGAAGAAGAGGAGAATAAAAGGGTGAGAGATAAGGTCCCACCTCATAGAATTTATTCTCAAATGCGCGCCATGTGGCATATATGCCGAATCCGCCGAGGCCGATAACCGTAAGAAGCGGCGCAATCCACCATGCGTCCCGCCTCATTGTTAGGGCGCTTTGAGCAGTTGCATCAGCCATTTATGTTTCCTCCAGAAGCATTATACCAGATAATTTTTTGATGTAATTTGGCATAGACTTACTTTCGGTTTCTTATATTATATAAATCACTTAATGTAGTCAAGTAGAGCAACTTGCTGACGTAATTACAAAGTGAAAATGCAAATAGAAATAGGTGGTTGTATTCGGTCGGCTGCCTAACAGCTTGCGTCAGCCGCAACGCGGAGCGGAGCGTTGTCTACTGCACGCGGTGTTGGGCGTCTAATGGGTGTTCATGTACGAAGCACGAAACTTATCATATTGGTGCTCAGATCGAGAGGCTTGCTCTTGAGTATGTATATCAGATTAATTTGAGTATGTATATCAGATTAATTGAGGACTCGACTGCTGTCCTTGAAGTCGCCTCTGTCAATGAAAAGTGGTTTGAGACGAACAAAACTATATTGCCTGCCATAGACTTGTAAAACTTATCAAGCATTTCTTGGGAAGGCTGCCAGACCAAGTTGCTCCCAAACCGCTCCATTAGAAATGTCTCACGGATTTGCTCACGTGCCTGTTCAAGCAAGCATATGGATGAGACTTCATATTCATGGATCTCAACGGTTGAGATTCTGTGCCTTGCCAGGAAGCCTTGGCACAAGTCATTTGCCCTACTCATTTATGCTCTCGGCACAGCAACAATGACGTTAACCCCTTGTGAAAACGCCCAACTATTAACTATACGAATAAAAGTTCGTATAAACATCCTATTCGGCGTGTTATACGAAAAACCTTACCCTTTTTCCTTTGTTTGAGAATATAATTAAATATTTCCTCAAAGTTCCCCTAATTCGTGGACTCTTTTACAAAGCTCCGTTACGTGGCTCGCCGAAAGATGGAGCGCTTCGCGTTCTTGGGAGGTGAGATTTATCTCGAAGATTTTTTCAACTCCGCCTCTTCCGAGTTTCACAGGAAGGCCGACAAACGTATCCTTTATTCCGTACTCGCCGGTTGTAAGAACGCAGCAGGGTAGTATCTTCTTCTTATCTTTAAGTATGGCTTCGACCATCTCTACAGCCGATGCGGCAGGGGCATAAAACGCGCTTCCGGTCTTGAGAAGCTTAACAATCTCCGCTCCACCGTCACGGGTTCTTTGAACTAGGGCGTCTATCCTCTCTTTAGACATAAGCTCCGTAATCGGCACACCGGCAACGGTCGTGAATCTCGCAAGAGGAACCATGTCATCCCCATGACCGCCTAGGACAAACGCATGTATGTTCTCTACTGAAACCCCAAGCTCCATCGCAATGAAGGTTCTAAACCTCGCCGAATCCAGAACCCCGGCCATTCCCATAATCTTCTCCTTTGGGAACCCGCTTACCTTGTGCGCTACATAGGTCATCACATCAAGCGGGTTTGCAACCATTATAAGGATTGCCTTAGGAGACCTCTTTGCAACCTCCCTAACAACAGCCTTTACAATCTTGGTGTTAGTTAAAAGAAGGTCGTCACGGCTCATCCCCGGTTTCCTGGGAACTCCCGAAGTTATTACCACAACGTCCGAGCCTTCTGTTTCGTCGTAACCATTTGTCCCGGTGATAGTTACGTCGCATCCGGATACCGGACACATCTGCATTAAATCAAGGGCTTTGCCCTGAGGCATTCCCTCAACAATATCTACAAGAACAACGTCTCCAAGCTCTAATTCCGCCAGCTTTAATGCCGCAGAAGCTCCTACGTTTCCTGCACCAATTACTGAAATCTTAGGTTTGCTCATTGTTACTTACCTCTGTTTATTTTTTATTTAATAAAGTTCACGTTTAGAATAATTTATATCCTATGTGTGTCAAGTTTTATTCTAGTACTTAGAGTTTTTAAGGGAGGAGAAGTTCGATTTAAGATTTTAATACTGTGTTATAAATTGACAATTTAACATATATAAGCACAAATAAACGCGGATAAAGAAATAGCCTGATTTCACAGGGTGTTTCTCACTTTCTGCGCTCCTAGTATTTATATGCGTTGTTACGTGTTTATGTTAAATTATAGTGCGTGTAGCTACCAAAATCGCTACCACTTTTTATTGATAGTCAAATAAAAATAGGCCAGGCGACCTCTCACAATCAACCTGGCCTAACGAGTTTGAGTGTATGGGTAAAATAGATCCCTCTGAGAAAAAAGTCAATTCTATTATTCCTGATCTTCTTCGAATAGACTTCGTCAACAATGTTGACGATTGGTGGTTTAACTACCAGAAGCAATATATGATATATGGGATTCTAGCTTC
>JBLNAE010000352.1:0-5836 GCA_050259195.1 Ignavibacteriales bacterium | reverse complement strand
CTATTGAGCGGGCTTACCGCTTCCATGAGTTAATTCCGGCATCGCTACTCCATGTACATAAGGGCAAGGGGCATGTACCAAACCTCACCGATATCAAAGCTTACAACACTATAGTTGAGGGATTCCTATTACAGGAAGAGTAGTTATTAAAGGGTGCTGAAATAATTTTAATTTTCGGAGAAAGGTAAATAATTAAGGAGGAAAACCATGGAGCTTAAAACTGTAAAAATCCAAAAACCAGATGATGTGAACCTTATCTTAGGCCAATCCCATTTTATTAAAACAGTTGAGGATATTCATGAGGCTCTTGTAAATACAGTTCCGGGTATAAGATTCGGACTCGCCTTTTGTGAATCTTCGGGTCCATGCCTTGTAAGGTATAGCGGTACTGAACCTGAGCTTACCGAGCTGGCAAAGAATAACGCACTCAGCCTTTCGGCAGGTCATAGCTTTATTGTATTTCTCAGGAATAGCTATCCGGTTAACGTGTTGAATGCTGTAAAGAATGTTCCGGAGGTTTGTAGAATTTTCTGTGCCACCGCAAATCCTGTTGAGGTAATCATAGCCGAGTCTGAACAGGGGAGAGGCATTGTTGGTGTAATTGATGGATTAAAATCGAAAGGGATTGAAACTGAGAAAGATATTGAAGAGAGAAAGATATTCTTAAGAAGGATTGGGTATAAGGTCGGATAGCGGCTGGGGGAAAATTTGTTTGGCAAGGTGCGAACTCTATGTTCTTTGTGGCTAATAAATTTAGTATTCCCTAATAACCCAGGGTCAAAGCGCTTGGGGTGCGGGGGTCAGAGGCGCCGTAAAAGAAATTGCCTACGCGCATTATGCTTTCTGTGCTGCCCATAGCATCCTGAACCACTATCTTGTGTCCTTTTTCTATGAGCAAGCGGATAGTGTCGCCATTTAAACCTTTTTCAATCCTTAGCTCGTTGGGCAGCCATTGGTGGTGAATCCGTACGGCATTTGTTGCAGCGGCAATATTCATACCGTGATCAATGACATTCATAATCACCTGCAATATTGTGGTGATAATGTGGCTTCCTCCGGGGCTGCCGGTCACGAGAAATGGTTTTCCGTCTTTCATAACAATTGTTGGGGCCATCGAACTCAGCATCCTTTTCTCAGGCGCGATGGCATTATAATCTCCGCCAACGAGGCCATAAGTATTAGGGGCGCCCGGCTTGGCAGAGAAATCATCCATTTCATCATTTAGAAGAATCCCTGTCGCTGGAACGGTAAAACCAGTTCCATACCTGAGATTCAACGTGTACGTATTGGAAACCGCATTTCCATATTTGTCCATTATAGAAAAATGGGTTGTGTCCCTGCTTTTCTCGAATTTTACTGGATCCCCGGGGAAAATTTCAAGACTGGGCGTCGCTTTATTGGAATTGATTTTACGCCTTAACTCATCTGCATACCGTTTTGAAATTAAACTCAATGTGGGCACTTTTATAAAATCCGGATCTCCTAAATATTTAGACCGGTCTGCATAAGCCAATTTCATGCTTTCCGCCATTAGGTGGATCGTTTGCGCAGTGTTATGTCCGAGAGTGCTAATCGGAAATGGCTCTAACAGGTTCAATATCTCCACCAAAATCACCCCGCCTGAACTCGGAGGGGGCATTGAGTAAATATCATATCCCCTGTATGTGCCGTGAATGGGTTTGCGTATGACTGCCTTGTATGCCGCGAGGTCCTGTTTTGAGATCAATCCACCATTGGCTTTCATAGCGGCGACAATCCTATCCGCTATCTCTCCTTTATAAAATGCATATGCTCCATATTTGGCAATCTGTTTTAAGCTCCAGGCCAAATCTTTTTGCAGAAGTATTTCACCGACGTCATAAGGAACGTGGCCTTTCTTAAAAAATATCGCCATGCTGTCGGGAGAGGATTTCATCCACTCTTGCGATTCGATAAGGGAACTCTGCAAGTCTTGATTTATGGGAAATCCATCTTCTGCCAGTTGAATCGCAGGCTGCAACGCTCTTTCGAGAGAAATCGTTCCGTATTTTTTGAGTGCCATTGTAAGACCTGCCACTGTGCCCGGAACTCCTACGGCCAGATAGCTGTGTGTAGATTTTTCCGCATCAACAGTGCCGCTCTTATCCAAAAATATATCGCGAGTCGCTCCCTTAGGGGACTTCTCACGGTAATCAATGGCGATTGTTCTATTTGATTTTGCCAGATGTATTAGCATAAACCCGCCTCCCCCGATATTGCCCGCTCGAGGAAGCGTAACCGCAAGCGTGAACGCGATTGTCACGGCGGCATCAACTGCGTTTCCACCTTCTTTGAGAATCCGGAGACCGGCCTCAGTCGCAAAGCGCTCCTCTGTTGAAACCATTCCATTTTTAGATACGGTGGGATGAAAGATATCCTGTGGGTCGAATATAGGCGTTTCCTGCCCCTCGACATTCCCCGCTGCTATTATAGAGAAAAGCAGGACAGTGAGGTCAAGTAGAAATACGTTTACAAATGTTCTACTTTTAACGTCTCTCATTGCTGATATTTGACCATCCTCCTCTCTATTCGTGAATATTTATGTTGATTTAACAACACTCTTTAGACAATACAACATCAAAGCTTCATTAGAACCAATCTCATAAATAGGATCTGAGTAGGACCAATATGCGGCTGTATTTTTGCACGTGAAAAAAAGGGTAAAAATTATCGCAGGGTTTGTATGGGATGGGAATATCTAAAAGATGCTGAAAAAGTATCTTAAGCCTACAGTACTCCTAATTCTTTCTTATCCTCCTCAATTCGATCGGTTACCCTCTTTTTTCTTCTGAACAGGATGTGAACCCTTTCAATGGAAAAATGTCCCACGAACCCTCCGAACATCCAGTATAGCGGATCTACGATTCCGTCGTGGATTATCTGGGGTCGATCTACATTGTGATGATAGTAATGGTCAACAAAGTCACCTATCTCTTTCATACACCCTATGCCGAACGCGGCAGCCCAGCTATCAAATGCATATCCGATAATAGCCCCAAATAGAAAATGCCCACTCTCGTCAGTCACATTCATGTGTTTTTGGGTAATTACTATCTTTTTATCTGGAGAAAGCCCAATGGATTTAAAGAGTTCAATTCTATCAAATAGGTTTGTCCTGGCGGTCATGCCAATCAGAATTGAAAGTACCGCAGCGATAAATGGTTTATTCCTTAATATCTGAGTTTTCCTTGCGGCAAGCTCCTTAATTAATGCCTTGAGAATGTCTGCCTTCCCTCCAAATATATCATCCCTTGTTAGAATTACTATCGTAAGAAGAAGCAAGACAAATAATAAGCCCAAGATATTCATGCCACTATTATACAATTAAATATGGCTTCTTATCAAGAAAACCTATGTTCACCAAACACCGCGATATTATCATGGCGTTTAACTGGATAATTCCCTATGGGTTGCTGCATGGTTCTTCGTTTGCTTTCCAAGTGGATAGTGGTATATTTACGCACATAAAATTAGTTATGGAGGGAAAAATAAAGATGAGATTTAAGTATTTTTGGATAGCTGTATTGGTCTTATCCTTTTTTGTGGTTGGGGTTCAAGTTTTTGCCGAGAACATATCGGCTGATGAGGTAAAGAGGCTTCAACTCCTTCTTAAAAGGACATTGGGACCGCGTCTTCCCGCAGATACAAAGATTGATGTAAAGGGATATGAAAAAACCTCTCTCGAAGGGTTTAAAAAGGGTACTTTCGTGGTTCAATCCTCCAAGGGTTCGGGAGAGGTTCCATTTCTCATCAGCAATGATGGAAGGTATTTAGTTTTTGGAGAGCCAATAGATACTCAAAAATTTGAGGATACCGGTGTATCGGGGCTTAAAAAAGGGACAATTCCTTTAGGACGCCAGTCAGTTCCTGTACTCATGACTAAAGATGGAAAATATATAATTTTGGGAGAACTGGTTGACTCAAAGGTCAATCCGCTTGAGGAAACAATGAAAAAGATTTCCCTTAAGGACGTGCCTGTAGAGGGGGCTAAAGATGCAAAGGTTACGATAGTCGAATATTCGGATTTTGAGTGTCCTTTCTGTCAGTCTGCCAGCACCACCGTTCTTCCTAAGATTCTAAAGGAGTATAATGGCAAGGTGAAGCTCGTATACAAGCAGTTTCCGCTCGAACAGATTCATCCATGGGCTAAGGGCGCAGCGATTGCCGGAGTATGCGCCTACCAGCAGGGGAATGACAAGTTCTGGAAATTCCATGACTTGGTGTTTAGCAAACAGAAAGAGATCACGGCTGAAAAATCAACCGATCAGCTTAAAGGCTTTGCAAAGGATATAGGGCTGGATACAAATAAATTCAACTCCTGCCTTGGTTCTCCCGATGCGGCTGCTAAAGTCCAGAATGAGATGAAAGAGGGGGTATCAGTTGGTGTGAACTCAACACCTTCGTTTTTTGTAAACGGACTTGCCGTTCAAGGTGCTAATTATGAAGGTTTAAAAGCCGCTATTGATTCAAGTCTTGCCGGAAATCTTTAGATTTGTAGAGATTTATTTTCAGCGGAGGGGCACACGGTCGTGTGCCCCTCTTTACATTAAATCCCCATCCATTCCTTTACGGCCCCGACCATAAGAGGCAGAGCAATGGTCATATCGCAATGGACTGTGGCGAACTTTGCTTGAGGCGCGTATTTATTCCAGGATATGGCTTCATCAAGCGTGCTTCCGCTCAAACCACCAAACTGAGGCTGGTCTGTCGTAACCAGAACCCCGTAGTCATAGCCAATTTCCCTATCTTCTAAGATTTGAACCCCATGCTTTATAAATTCAACCATGGGTGTTACCTGTTGCGTCCAGTTTCGCGGAACGCCGCCGCCCAGAATGAGGACACCGTGTTTCCTATATTTAGGGTCGGAGAAGATTTCTATATATTTTTCGTTATCGAGAAGTAGATCAACGATGATTCTTCTTTTGGGGTTTTTCTTGTTGAATGTCGTAAGTGAGATTCCGATTTCGCTATCATGAATCGTAGGAGAGAATATAGGGATGCCCCTTTTTACCGCGCTTACAAGAAAGCTCTGTCCTTTATGGATCCCTGTTTCCGTAATGTAGTTTGCAACCTCCATGAAAAGCTCAGGCGTGGAAAAAATCCCCTTTTCTAATTTTTCCCAGAGCTTGTTTAGGATAAGGTCTACCTCGTTTAGCTTTGTCTCGTCTAGAAGAGCATCGTACATCCTGTCAATTCTCAAATCCCTAAGCTCTACATCGTCCATCGTATGATGGCCCTTATGGTGGCTGAATCCCAGAGCCTCTACCAGATCGTGCGCAATCTGAGAGCCTGTAGTGACGACAACATCTATAAATCTGAGTTCAATTAAGTCGCATATTACGCCCTGAAGTCCTCCGGGTACGGGGGCTCCAGCTATGGTGAGGGTCTTTAAACAATCGGGGGCCTTGACCATATCGAAAAGGGTCTTTGCTCCTTCGCCAAGTGCTCTCGCCTGGAAAGACATATTGGAAAAGGCATGAACGTAGTCCCCTATGCTCTTTATCTTCCTTACGGATGGCTGAAGCACAGGGGTATGTAGATACTTTTCTCTTTTTTTCTTCAATCTCTCATCTCCTTTTTAATAGCGTGACTTAACTACTTCAAATCTTCGTGCTTATTCGTGGTTAAATTTCTTTTTTCGGTGACTAAAGGTTTTAAGTAGGTATCATGGGGATTTTGTTCTGTCAAGGGTTAGGTTTTGTGGACTTTACTCAGAATTAACAAAGACCTTAGCAACAGCCCTGGCCAGACGATAGTAAATGAACTTCGGATCATAGTGATCGAAGACCTCTATCCATTCAAACAGTAAATTTAAGAA
>JBLNAE010000351.1:0-10373 GCA_050259195.1 Ignavibacteriales bacterium | reverse complement strand
CTTTTTCGAGCAGGTGTACATACTAAGAAGACACTTTTCAAAGGATCCTATAAAGCGCCACGCAAGGCAAGTACGAAAGCCATTTTGAAGGATTTGTTACGGAAAAATTTGAAGCTCCATCCTCTAATTCAGGAACGCGTTGATCGATTCAAGCAAGATTGGTTAAATCAAAAGACTGTGGGTGTACATATTAAAAGCTCGGCTTCCAGCAATCCGAGGGAAGCTGAACGCATTGCTAAAACGTGAGCCAGAGATACAGATATTCCTGGCAACAGACAATATAGAGATTAATAAAATGTTCCAAGACAGATACCAGCGCGTAATCAGCACACAGAAGTGGTATCCGACCTCCGGAAGATCAATGCACCACAACCTTCAATCCCCTGACCGCTTTAAACATGGCATTGAAGCCCTGGTTGATATGTATTTATTGGCGGAATGTGACTACTTAATACTTGACGAGAGTTCCTCGTTCTCTTATGTAGCTAGCCTGCTTACTAACACCTACAGTTCGAATATATTCAATGTTCAACGAGGCCATATGCTCCCGGCATATATACGCCATCTGATTTGGCTACTAAAGATTAGACTGCAGAAGAGATTGAGTGTGTTCATTAAAATCAGCTACAAATCCCTTTTCCAGAAAGTCTATTCAAAGATTTCATCAATGGAAAAGACAGACAGACCATTATGAATCAACCGTTTTCCACTTTTTCCGTGATTATTCCGACATACCGGCGTCCGGAGCAGTTACGGACGTGTCTCGGGGCACTGGCTAGACTAGACTATCCCCGCGACTGCTTCGAGGTAATCGTAGTGAACGATGGCGACGAGGCGCCGCTAGAAGATTTAATTGCTCCTTTTTGTAATCAACTTAATGTAACGCTTCTTACCCAAACACACACCGGCCCGGCAGCGGCACGCAACACCGGTGCGACACGAGCAAAGGGTGAGTTCTTGGTCTTTACTGATGATGACTGCGCACCCCCATCCAACTGGCTGCATACTTTAGCAGCACGTTTATCTAAACCATCAAATTATGCTATTAGCGGACGAGCACTCAATGCGCTCCCTAGTAACGTATATTCAATTGCCAGTCAGCTACTTATTGATTATCTTCACACTTACTATAATGCAGACCCTAACCAGGCACGCTTTCTGACTTCCAACAACCTAACCATGCCCGCAGACTACTTCCGCGCCATAGGCGGCTTTGATACGACCTTCCTCCGTGCTGCAGGAGAAGACCGCGAACTCTGTGACCGCTGGCTTTACCACGGTTATCGTGTGATCTATGCTTCGGAAGTTGTGGTCCACCACATTCATGCCTTGACCCTACCCAGCTTCTGGCGTCAGCACTTCAATTACGGTCGAGGCGCTTTCCGTTTTCACCAGATACACACTAGACGCGGTTATGGACATATTATTCTGGAGCCTCTGTCTTTTTATCTGAATTTGCTGCATTATCCCTTTTTACAAGTAGGAGGTTGGCGAGCGCTGTGGATTGCATTGTTGATGGTAATATCACAAGTGGCGAACGCGTCGGGGTTTTTGTGGGAGAGAATAAATTAAAATAGAAACAGATAATGGACAAACAACTCTTTATATCAGTTATAGTTCCGGTTCAAATCAACTTGGTATTTTCTCCGATGTGGCCTCTGATGCACATGTAATAACCAAAATTTTGGAACCTTGCGATAATGCGAAAGTTGACCCTAAAAGAGTTAATGTGGGTCATGGTATTTCGGAGCAAATTCATTTGATATTTTATTAAACCATATTCTATGGTGGCAATGTCCTGTAACAGATAATCAAGAGATACTCTGTTAAGACAACGAGGGTGGGCCTATGAAATAGACCCACCCTTCATTTTTGAAATCCAAAGGTGTTTGCGGTGGTGGTAATACTCAATGGGTTCTCCTCCACCACTGACGGAGTGCTACGAGACACCATATAGCCTCCACCAGTCCAAACGGCTAAGCACCCTGAAGAAACCCGTAGACTGATCCCAACGCACATGCCCCAGCAAACCCCAAGATAAACCACTGGCTGTGATCATCTAGTGCGTAACACGCCAGCATCTGCGTTACCGCAAATAAGCCAAAAAGCGTGAGCCGATCCATAACTATTCAAGGGAAAGCTATATGAAAAATCATTACCCAATATTATAGTGGATATTAAAGAGATTCAAATTGAGCCACTACCGCATTTGCATATATATCCTTTAGCTATTGATTTAATATGTTAGATATGTTATATATTACTACTATGAAACAAGAACAACAGAAGAAAAGGAGAAAGCCCATGGAGAAAGCAATTTACGTAAAAGCACCACAAGAGTTAGTGGAGATACTTAATGAGTCTCAATGGCATTTAAAAATGAGACCTGCTCAGATCGTAAGAGAAGCTTTACTTGAGTATCTCGAAAAGCATTTACCAAAAGAAGTAAAAGATAAAATCCTGAAGAAAGGGGGTAAATAATTATGGCAGTATTCAAAAGGTATCGTAAACAAAAGGATGGAAGTAAGGTCCCTCATTGGTATATACGATATTGGGTTAATGGTGAGGAGAAGTGGGAAGCGGTAGGTAAGGGAGGAGAAGTAACAAAGGCTGTAGCACAGAAGGCGTTAGAAGAAAGAAAGCGAATGGTTAGACTAGGACAATGGGACATGATAAAAGCTGAGATCCCCACGCTAAACGAGTTTTCTTGTGAATACCTAAAACATGTAAGGGATGTAATAAAGAAACGCTCATGGAGTAGAGATGAGCTTTGTCTAAGGCATTTAAAGGGTTTCTTTGGGGAACGTAAACTATCTGAGATAATACCCAAAGACGTTGACGACTACAAAGAAACCAGACTTGCCGAAGTTACCCCCGCCACTGTAAACCGGGAACTCGAAGTTTTAAGACACTTATTTAACTTAGCTGAAAGATGGAAAAGATTTTTCGGCAAGAACCCAGTATCACAAGCTGGGCTTTTACCATTGAACAATCAAATAGAAAGGATATTAACACCGGAAGAGGAAGAAAGGCTTTTAGCTTACAGTTCTTCACACCTAAGGGCTATTTTAATTTGTGCTTTAAACACAGGAATGAGAAAAGGATAGATTATAAGCCCAAAATGGGACAATGTAGACTTGGGAAATAATGTTATCACTTTGGAGCATACGAACACGAAGAGTAAAAAGGCAAGGAGAATCTCTATAAATTCAGAGCTAAGAAAACTACTTCTAGAACAAAAGCTCAAGAGTGTTGGCAGAGAGTATGTTTTTCTGAACTCCGATGGCAAGCCTTGTATGAGACATGATTCTTTGAACCGGGCTTTTGAGGGAGCTTGTAGAAGAGCGAATATCAAGGGACTCAGATTTCACGACCTGAGACATACAGCTGCTACGCGCATGCTAGAGGGTGGAGCTAAAATTGAAGCAGTATCCAAAATGCTCGGACACTCAAGTTTGAATATAACTATGAGATACTCTCACCCTGATGATTCTCTTAAGGAAGCGGCGGAAATACTCGCAAATTTCACTCAAAACCGTAGCCAGGAGGAATTAGAAAAATGATGATGTGTTGTAACTTGCGGTAGTTATTGGTTGCGGGGGCAGGATTTGAACCTGCGACCTCCGGGTTATGAGCCCGACGAGCTACCAGACTGCTCCACCCCGCGTCTGAGTTAAATAATTATAATATTGCACTTGGGGGCTTATGTCAAATGAAGCTTGAAAGGTATTTGAAAAAAGAGAGCCTCTCACTTTGGTTAATAGTCAGTGCCATTGAGGAATTATAAACTAACATCAGGAGCACACGGTTGTGCGCCCAAACCTAATAGCTACTCACTTTTGCCCTCGTTCAGCGTTTTTCTGAGTTCCTTACTGGGTCTAAAATGGGAAAGCCTCTTAGGTAAAACCTGCACCGCCTCTCCTGTTCTGGGATTTCTGCCGCTATATGGCTTATAGCTCTTTGTAAAGAAACTACCGAAACCCCTTATCTCAATCCTGCCTCCGCTTTGAAGTACCTCGGTCATGTGGCTAATAATAGTATCAACAATCTGCTCAGACTGCTCAGGCTGAAGATTGAATTTGCCGGATAATTCTCTTTCCAGTTCTGATCTTTTCATCTGAAAACCCCTGTTATGAATTTGAATTATGAGTTTGAAATCCAATTTATTTGATTCGCCGCCTGTTGTCAAGTCTCTAAAATTCGAATAAACAAATGTAGAAGCTAATCTTTATATTCCCCTTTTACTTATTAGAACAGACATGGATCCGTTCCTATAGTTACAATTGAATCAAAGCAATCACAATTACTTTGCCAGTTGACAAGCGTTGACACAGCAAATATTCTTTAAACCAAACCGCAATATTCTATGGAGCAAATACAATGAGGAGACTTGAAAGGCTGCTGAATAAAGCCGACAATCTTAAAGAGGCCGGAAGATTTGAAGAAGCACTCAACGAACTCACAAAAGCCTTGAAAATTGCTCCATACGACCCGGATGTCTATTTATCATTCGCGCTCACCTATGATGCGATGGAAGAGTTTGAAACATCTATTGGGTATTTCAAAAAGACAATTGAACTTGGTCCCAAGGACGCCTATATCTGGACGCAGTTTGGAATTACCCTTGGCAGAATGGGGCGGTATAGTGATGCGCTTGCCGTCTTTGAAGAGGCTCTGGCAATTGAACCCGACTACATTATAGCCAGATGGAATTTAGCTCTGACATACAGAGTGTTTGGATGCTATGAAAATGCGCTAGCTGAATTTACAGAATGCATAAAGGCAGAGCCGGATTCGGATTACATAAAGGGCGAGGTTCACTACCAGCTGGGTTTATGCTACTTTGATATGGGATGGACTCTGGAGGCGCTGAGGGAATTCAAACGGCAAGTTGAGCTTTTTCCAGAAGACGTTTGGGCTCATCTCTCGATCGGAAACTGTTACTCCGACTGTGGATGGGTGGATGAATCGGTAAGCAAGTATAGAGAAATCATAAACGCCCGCCCGGATTTTGTTCCGGCTTATAATTCCCTCGCCATGTCATTAACCGAAAAGGGTTGGTACGACGAGGCGTTAGATGTTTTGAGAACGGCTCTTGACCTCTCTCCCGAAGACAAATTAATAAAAGACAATATAGAGTACGTTCAATCCTTGAAAGACAATGAGGATGGATTTAAAGGCGTAATGACGCTCAGCTTTATCATCCAGATTTTAAAGAAAAGGCACTCTTTGAAAAACAACCGTTAACTCCTTGTTAGTTAAGAATCCCCCTTCCTCTATTTTATAATAATTTCTCCTTTCATATTAGCCTCGTAGTGTCCAGGAACGAAACAAGCCATCTGCCATTTACCTTTACGATCGACTGACACCGTAAAAGTAATTGCGGCTTTGCTTTCCGGCTTCAGTCTTACCATTGTCCCGTGCCCCGGGACTTTCATAAATTCAGCTCCGTTTTCAGTTTGAGCAGCAACCTCAACCCCTTCGAAAAAATCCTTCGCAAACCTCTTTGACATTTCTGAATGTGGATTCTGTGCCCCCTCATGATGTTCATGTTCCCCTTCATCCTCATTTGGCATTTCCATTTCCATATGAGATTTGCTTTCGTTATCTTCCTCTACCCCGCGGCCTATCATAAACTCGTGTTCGATTTTTCCTTTATTAATCAGCTCAATCTTTACCTTATGGCCTGCTTTGAGCTGGATAAATTCAGGTTTAAAGTACAGGTCCCCAATTTGAACCCGAACAATATACGGTTCAGCCTGATTTGACCATCCAATCTGGAGGTATATAGCGGACACGGCGAATAAAATTGCAACAAAGAGAGCCTTCTTCATTTTTATCCTATCTCCGGTCTGCGATTGTGCCTATACAGTAATTAATTTTAATCATTTTGTCCATTCGGTTTTTACCGATTATGCGCGTGCTTAACAGGAATCCAATTAAACCGAAGGTTCTCACCCTTCTCTCCTACTTTTAAGTTAACAATGTGTTAAAGTGACTGTCCGCAAATTATGCTCATTTTTCCTTTAATTCGTTCTCAATTCTCACGCCAGGTCTCAATCTTGTCATATAAAGTTGGAATAACAACCAGATTCAAAAAAGTTGATGTAAAGAGACCTCCCAGAAGCACAACCGCGAGTGGTCTTTCAATCTCCTTACCGGTCGGCTCTCCAAGAAGTAAGAGGATAAGACCGAGGGCAGCAACAGAGGCCGTCATTAAAATAGGATTCAATCGGTTAAGCGAACCCCGGATAATAGCATCATGCAGAGACAACCCTTTTTCATTTCGCAATTGACTATAATGCGTTATGAGAATAACCCCGTTTCGTGTTGCAATTCCAAATAGGGTTATAAAACCAATTAGTGAAAGTATGCTTAGTTCCCTTCCCACAATAAAAACAGCGTAAACATCACCAATAAGAGCAAGAGGAAGATTGACCATTACCATTATGGCCTCACCTGCGTTTCCAAAAGCCTGGTAGAGCATCATAAAGATTCCGAGTACCGCCATAATCCCAAAGACTGTAAGAGCCTTTGTTGCTCTCTGCTGGCTTTCAAACTGATCGCCATATTCAATAAAATAATCTGAAGAAGGCAGTTTTACCTGAGACCCGATCTTTCGTTTAGCCTCAGTGATAACGCTCCCTAGGTCACGACCAAAAACGTTAAATTGGACCACTATGCGGCGCTGAACCTGTTCATGGTTTATCGTGTAGGGGCGATTTTCAGTACGAATATCGGCAAGCTCGGCAAATGCTCTTTTAATGTCCGCACGGGCTACATTTTTCTGTGCGCCACGTCGGCCACTCAGGGAAAACGGTTGAGAAATACCCGCAGAAAAGGCTCGCTCGCCCTCATTGGCAAAAAGAGAATCGAAGCTAAAGCTGGATTCAAAACTCGGATTTGGAAAAAGTCCTGACTGCACGAGTCTCGCTCTAGCTTCTTCTACCTGTATTCGCGCCGCCCTCAGGTCGCGATTTTCATGCAGGGCAGTATCCACTGCCTGATCAATTGTTAAACCCCGAATCGGCTCTTCGGCACCTGAGATAGAAGTAAAAAAGACAGTCAAAATCCCGTAACAAATATTACGAATGCATTAAACAATGTTTTTCTCATTCAAACCTTACCACTCGAAATGCAAATTACCCACTTATGCTTAAGCAATGATTACTCGTCCTTAATTCTGCAGGGGAAAAGATGATAGTGATACAAAGCGATACGACTTAGAGCCAAGCTATACCGCCTAGGAGATCAAACAATTAGGTGGGAAGTTATAGTAAGAGAGAGGAATTTGATATAAATACGTCGGGTGCGTGGTATTCCCTCAAATCCAAGAGGCTCAATGAAGACTCAGAGACCCTGTTAATTTCTGATATGGTTACACTAACCGCTGCCGAGTAAATACCCCTTAGGCTAAAATTATAACCATAAGGAGCATTGGGAAGCGCATGATCACATATACACATTTCACGACTCGCCGTCTCCATACTTTTGTAAGAATTCGCTATAGATTCGGTTCCGGATGTTTCATTATGATTTGTATGGGAATCAGCTATGAAGGTGTAAGAATGATAGGCATCAACATCAAGCCCTACAGAACAGAGAATTACAGTAAGAATTAAGAAAAGGCTTGTGTATTTCATATTCCTTACAGAGTATAACCTATACTAAATTTCGAAGTCAACGTTTTTAGAAATTTAAGATCAATAAAATGTTGACCTATATGGCTCTCCGGGCATTTTATCTTGACAATAAAAGGGGATTTGGTAGAATGGTTAGCTGATCGCAGAATCTACGGGGAATGAACTATATAATGAAGACATATATGGCAAGAAGCGAAGATATTGAAAAGAAATGGTATCTCATAGATGCAAACGGAAAGACTGTTGGAAGGGTTGCAACAAAGATTGCCAACATTTTACGGGGTAAGGGAAAGCCTGAATTTACTCCGCATGCCGACACGGGAGATTTTGTTATTGTAATTAACGCCGATAAAGTCAATTTCACGGGGAAAAAATGGAGCCAAAAAACCTATTACTGGCATACACCCTATCCGGGCGGGCTTAAATCAGTCACGGCTGAGAAACTGCTCAAGGAAAAACCTGAAGAAATCCTGCAAAAAGCCGTTTGGGGAATGCTTCCTAAGACCAAGTGGCAAAAGAGATTAATTAGCAGATTGAAGATCTATCGAGAGGGTACGCACCCTCACGAAGCCCAAAACCCTGAGGTATTGGAGGTATAAAGAGAAGAGATGGCCGAAGTTACGTATCACGGAACAGGAAGAAGAAAAACCTCAATTGCCCGCGTGTGGCTCCGTACCGGTGAGGGAAAGATTTCAATAAATGATAAACCGATTGACTATTATTTTCCACGCGAGGTCTGGAGAATACACGCGCTTGAGCCGCTTCAGGTAACCCAGACAATGGGAAAGTTTGACGTCTTTGTGGACGTAAGCGGAGGGGGACTTACGGGTCAGGCTGGCGCTATAAGGCACGGGCTTGCAAGGGCGCTCCTTCACGTGAGTGAGACATTCAAAAAGGTGCTAAAGAGCGCGGGGCTTCTTACAAGAGACCCTAGAATGGTTGAGAGCAAGAAATACGGTAAGAGAAAAGCCAGACGGGGTCAGCAGTATTCAAAGAGGTAGTATTTCCTTGGGATCTGGGGTATCCTCGACTAGATCGGGGATCAAGATGGAGGGTAGTTAGGTAATCTTTTGCCAAATAAAAATAAGAAACCTACCAACAAGAGAAAAATCAGTATCAAACCGCCTAAAGGAAGGCTGGGAGTTTTACTCCCCGGAATAAGTGGTGCTGTAAGCACAACATTTATTGCAGGTGTTGAGGCTATAAAGAGAGGGCTTGGGAGGCCTATTGGCTCTCTTACTCAAATGGGGACAATCAGGCTCGGCAAAAGGACCGAAAAGAGGTCTCCTCTTATAAAAGACTTCATTCCGCTTGTAAATCCTGAGAATTTAGTATTCGGCGGATGGGATATTTTCCCCGATAACTGCTATGAATCCGCCTTAAAAGCAGGGGTACTTGAAAAAAATCTTCTTGATGAACTGAGAGACGTGCTTGAAGAAACAAAACCCATGCCCGCGGTTTTTGACAGAACGTATGTGCGAAATCTAAAAGGCAAGCACCTCAAAACCGGAAAAACGAAAATGCACCTTGCCGAGCAGATTATGACTGACATCACGAATTTCAAAAAAGAAAACGAACTCGACCGACTTGTCGCAGTCTGGTGTGGAAGCACAGAAATTTATATCAAACCATCAGAGGTTCATTCAACAATTAAAAATTTTGAAGAGGGCTTGAAGGACAACCATCCTGAAATCGCCCCAAGCATGATATACGCCTACGCGGCAATCCAGTGCGGCGTGCCCTATGCAAACGGAGCACCTAACCTCTCGGCCGATGCACCCGCACTTGCTGACCTTGCCAGAAAGAAAAAAGTCCCTATAGCCGGAAAGGATTTTAAAACCGGACAGACACTTATGAAAACTATCCTTGCTCCCGGACTAAAGGCAAGGATGATAGGGCTTAGAGGCTGGTTCTCATCAAACATTCTGGGAAATAGAGACGGCGAAGTCTTGGACGATCCCGACTCGTTTAAGACCAAAGAGGAAAGCAAATTGAGTGTCCTTGAGTACATACTCCAGCCCGACCTCTACCCTGAGCTTTATTCAGACTACTATCACAAGGTCAGAATCAATTATTATCCACCAAGAGGGGATGCAAAAGAGGCATGGGATAATATTGACATATTCGGATGGCTGGGCTACCCGATGCAGATTAAGATCAACTTCCTCTGCCGTGACAGCATCCTTGCTGCCCCCATTGTTCTGGATTTAGTTCTCTTTCTCGACCTTGCTCAGAGAGCTGATCTCTATGGAATTCAGGAATGGCTCTCATTTTATTTTAAAAGCCCAATGGCTGAAAAAGGGCTATATCCGGAGCATGACCTTTTTATCCAGCTTATGAAATTAAAAAATACCCTCCGTTATCTAAAAGGCGAAGAACTTATCACACACCTTGGTTTGGATTATTACGACTACTACGAGCTTGGGTGATTCTTTGGTGCAGCTTACAGGTTACCTTATACGATATTAAAACACACAAAACTTTTAAAGTAACCAAAATACTCTTCAAAAGAATGCAAATTGAAATCTGATTTCAAAGTTGAGTCAATTAACATATTTTTTATAAAGAGCTTAGTTCTTCTATTCACTCCGTTATACCATTTTGATTAGTTAGAGCGGATTCCTATTGTATGTACGGTATAGTTTAATTACAATTCGGGTATGAGACCATATTCCCAAGATTTACGCCAAAGAATAGTTGAGGTTCTTGAAGCTGATGAACAGACACAAC
>JBLNAE010000350.1:0-3080 GCA_050259195.1 Ignavibacteriales bacterium | reverse complement strand
AGGGTTTTCCCCTTTCGTCTCCCACAGCTCCGATGACGGTTCTCAGAACCCCTTCAATTATATGGGCTTTGTATCCGAGTTCCTTTATTGTGGATATTACCTTATCAATTTCTTCCTGTGTGGCGTCGCTTTTCATTACTACAATCATTACACTTTCCCTCCGACTTACATCAGCTTTCTCTACACATAAGTCTCGAATCATACACAGGTAGGATTTTATTGTCAACTTGAGGGGCAGGCAGGGTTGAGTATTTGGCTCAGGAGGTATATATTTTATTGGTAATTTTAATGGACTGAGGAGGAAGAAAAATGCACCGGATGGTTTTGGCCTTTTTAATCGCCGTTTCTTTTTTAATGCTAAAAGTAGCTCTTGCACAAACAATGGGTGGAGGAACTGAAGCTACCTCCCCAACCTCCCAGACGCCGTCTCAGGGAACTCAGATGCCACCTCAAGGAACCGCAACACAGCCCGGACAGGTTGTAAACCCGCTATACCCGCCATATTTCCCTCCACAAAACCTGGATAATTTTGGGCTGTCTACTATTGGAAACAAAGGTATTGGAGAGAACAAAGGGGGAAGTACGCTTGGGGTAGGGACAAAACAGAAAACTAATGCAGAGGTTAATAAACCCAAAGAGAAAAAAGAGACTGAGGGAACAGCCGCCCAGGGGGGCACTGAGTCTGGCACAGAGACAAATACCACTGCGGCTGGAATGGAGGAAACCACACAAATTAATTCTAATCAACCAACCGAGTCGCTTTCCACTTCATTGAACAAAAGCAGTGGACTTTACACGTGGAAGGACAAAAATGGAGTGGTGCACGTAACGAATAATATCGGCTCTATTCCTGCCGAATACCAGGAGCAGACGATAAATAGGGCTGAAAACGGCAAAAATAAGGAAGTGTCTGAACCTCCTCATGAAGGTGAGCAGCAGTAATCTAACTTCAGTTAATTAAGGAAAAATATCATCCATCAAAACTCGGAATTCGGAATAGGGAGGAAAGTAGAGATGCAATATCTTACGTCTCTACTCCTTTTCCTTATCCGTGAGTTTTTTTAATTTTTCTTCTAAGTTATCTAGCCTGGTTGAGAGCTTTTTAATCTGCCCTTCAATCGTAAAAAGCGAGTCGCTTATGGCTTCAGTTCTCTTAAAAAGAATAAGCCCTATCACGATTAGTGGGATTAAGATGAATATAAAGTGGAACCAGTATCCTGCTCCGTGCGGCTCGCCTGCACAGCCGTTGAATACTAAGGCAGCCGATATTAGCGTGGCTCTATTTATAAAAGAAAGCTTCATCTATAGTTTGTCCTCCTGCTGATTTCTTGATTCCCCAATATTGAAATGCACCGTCCTAAAGAATATAATAAACCGCAGAAATGTTAAGGGCTATTTTAAACTGGATTTTGATATCTATCTACACAGTTATTTTTGGAATTCCCGCAACCATTGTGTCCTTTATCATGCCGGATAAGGTGCTGAGATATTTTGTAAAACCGTGGTCGAGCTTGATTCTTAAAACCTGCGGGATTAAAGTTCATTTAGAAGGCGTCGAGAACCTTCCAAAAGAACCGTGCGTGATTATGTTTAATCACCAGAGCTATTTCGACATATTTGCCTTTGCCGCCACACTTCCTATTGACTGGAGGGCGGTAATGAAAAAAGGGCTTTCCCGCGTACCTTTTTTTGGATGGGTGGCTAAGGCGACTGGGCACTATTTTGTTCTAAGAGACAGTTCCATAAAGTCGTTTCAAGAGATTGAGAAGGTTGCGGAAAGGATTCGCTCCGGTCCTTCGGTTTTAATCGCTCCTGAGGGAACGAGAAGCCCCGATGGAAAACTCCTTCCTTTTAAAAGGGGCGGCTTTGTCCTTGCCATGCGAACCGGAGCGCCTGTGGTCCCGATGGCGATTTTAGGAGGCAGGGACATTACGCCCAGGAGCGGGACAAGAATTAATTCCGGTCAAATGAAGATTAAAATACTTCCCCCCATTAACGTGAAATCCCTTCCGCCGGGCAGACCTGGAAGAGACGAGCTTTCAAGGCTTGTAAAAGAGGCACTGGAGAAAGCCTTGGCTGAAGATGAAAAGAGCAGGGTGGCTCTGTAGTTGTAGCATAGAGAAACGGCCGCTTGCTCTTACAATTGTTAAACCGTTCTAACGAATCTAAGGTAATAAATCTCTTTTCCCTTTTCTCTAAATTCCGTTTCGTATTTTGTTTGAGGCCTATCCGTCGGGCTGATTACGTACCTGGTGGGTGGAAATGCGCATTTGAAAGTCGCTGTTTTATCCAAAACATCCAGAATATAAGATATGTATTCCTTATGGTCGCTGGCTATTTCCAGCACTCCTTCGGCTTTCATTATTCGAGAGAGTTTTTGGAGAAAATCGGTGTTTATGATCCTGTGTTTTTTATGTCTTTCTTTAGGCCAGGGGTCGGGGAAATTGATATAAACCTCACTAAACGTGTTTGGAGAGAAGACCTCTTCAATAGCAATTCGCGCATCCATAACAAGGAATTTGATGTTCTTGATTTTTTTCTTCTCTGCTCTACTTACCGCTTTTCGGAACCTTTTTCCTTTTATCTCAATACCAACAAAATTCCAGTCCGCTTTTCTCCCGGCCGTCTCGATTAAAAAATCGCCATCACCAAATCCAATCTCAAGCGCCGCTTCCGCTCTGTTGCCAAAGACCTGAGATAAGCTAAGAGGCAGATAGTATTCAGTTATGTCTAAGACTGGGGATGAAGCATTCACGTTAAATACATTAGGATCTTGTTAGTTCAATTAAGATACGGTCTTTACAGGTTTTAATATACCCAAAACATTGAATTTTAAAAGAACGGATAAGATTTGTTTGCCGTCGAGCGCCGATGAGGTAATTTTACCGGGAGTTCGACCTCAGTAAGGAACTATAGATGCTGGATGGTAGAGGGGTTCTTAAGGTCATTCTGTTTTCCCCTCTTCTAAAGGATCATAATAAATGCAGTCTATATGATGCCACTCACTCAAGTTGTGGGCATGAATTATACCCTTTGGGTGTTTACAGTCTGTGTGGTCGCCCGGAGCAGGTTTAAATTCA
>JBLNAE010000349.1:0-3883 GCA_050259195.1 Ignavibacteriales bacterium | reverse complement strand
TGGGACAGCCATCCGCCTCCCCATACCCAGTTGCCAAATAAAGGGTAGATAAACATGGACATAATGAAAGCATAAATAAAAAAGGCGAGGAACTTCCATCTCTCTGCCATTGCCCCTGTGGAGATATAGTTCGCGGTATCCATGAAAACCTTCTGAAAGAGAAACAGAGCGAACACAGCTACATCATACGTCATACCGGAGAGGAAAAACCCGCTGCCACCTATAAGGCCAAAGGGTTTACCGAAGAGGTTGATTGTAAGCTCATGATTGAGAACCCCTGTTGATCCCATAGTAGAGATGGGCCCTAATCCCCCGAACTGGAAGGCAAATCCCGTCATCCAGTATCCCACCGTACCGGCGGCGTATACCATGAAGACCATGGCTGCAGTGTGACCTGAATTCTTGGCTCGAGTGAATCCGACTGCCACAAGCAGAAATCCGGCTGCCATGAACATGACGAGATACCCAGTGAGCAGTGTCCATGTCATGTTAATGGCCACATGGTGGTGGCCAACCTCATTACCCAGTTCATCTAATGTGGGTTTACCGGCTACCTTCGCCGGGACATCACTGATAGTACCAGTTTGGCTACCAGTTGGGTCTCCTTTAACTCCAGGAGCCGATGCTGATACAGCCTCTTGTGACTGAGCCTTATGGGCTAAAGGCAAGCTCATCAACAATGCCCCCATAGTTACAAAAACGGTAAGGAACAATAAAACCCGCAGTTTCTTTCTGTTATTCCTATTTCCCTCTAACCCTCTTAGTAGCATCTATTTGACCTCCTTTGCATAAAAGTTTGAAAACACATATCGCAAAGGACATGCCACATTAGGAGGCGCGGACAAAGATATGGAAATTTTCTTATTTGATCTTATAGCACATTTTCACTTGAGTGTAATACGGACAAAGGTTAGGATATAGTGAGACATAATCTGGAAAATAATAAGAGGTGAAAACTTACTTAAAGGTAAACTTTGATGAAACAATCAAGCCGTTGGTTGGAGAGACTTGTCAAGGTCTGACACCAGTGCTCGGGCAGGACGAACGCTTTGATTATGAGCACAAGCGCAATGGCCCACGTAATCTTTTCATAAGACTGTTCACTCGTTGTGGCTATTGTGCTACACTCAAGTGAAATACGATATACATACATAGAGAATAATTATGGACCAAGACTGTGATTAATAAATTTCATGAGGTGACTAAACTGCCCAATAGCTAAGCACGTAAGCCTGATTTTCAGGCGTTCTTAAATGGAAAATTTAGACAGTGGTAAATAACACAAAAGATCCTGCTAAGACCGGCAAAGTTGGGATGGAAAGTCTGCGTTTTTCCTGTGGAATGAGGTCATAATAACCAGTGAGCGCGGGGAGGATGCTCTAAAAGAAGGTGAGTATTCCATCATGACAGGTAGTGAAAGTTTATTTTATATGAACCCAGAATTATTAGCATTTTTATTTATTACGTGATATAAGGGACATTCACATTTATGAATTCTTTATAACTTCCTTATAAACTTTTTATGGTTTCTTTATAACTTCTTTATACCAGCCTTGCTAAAATAATGCTTAAGATCGCCAAATTTCCCATAAGGTGGGAAAACGGGGGAACCGGAACTTTGGGGCGAATCATGACAGATGAAGGGTTACCCTCCCAACCCGAGCCCGTCAGCTAACCCCGTAGGCGTTAAGAGGGAACATGAAACATAATCCAGTCAGTTCTTTAATCTCTAGCACTACAATCCTAAGAGACTCCTTCGCTTTTAATGTATAAAGAATTTGTATGAAAGAACTCATCCTCTTAGGGCTTAATCTTCTTCTACTGATTCTATTTATCAAACTCCTCCGGATGAAGAATCTCCTTTCATACCTAAGTGGAGGTAGGTGGTGGCTTACCTGGCTCTCTATCGGTATTATCACGTTTATGGATGAATTTACGTCTATATTCTATGCTCCGAGTGAGGCGCACAGATTTATAGGAATTAAGGCCATATTTTTTCTTATCTTCACTGCCATTCTTATTCGCTACTTGACTACTCGAATGACTGAAATCGCAGAAATACTTGAGAACAACGGGATAAAAGGGGGCGGTGTTTATTCATTCTCATACCTTGTGTTAGGTCCTACAGTCTCATTTATTGCTGTGGCCTCTATTATGGTTGACTACATACTTACGGCCTGTATTTCCGCGGTGAGCGCTGCAGCAAACGGAACGACCTTCCTTTCGCTTTCCCCGTTCATAAAAACTGTTCTCCCATTCGCTGCAATCTGGTTTATTGCAGGACTTAACATCCTTGGGATAAGAGAGAATGCGAGATTTACATTCTCCATATTTGTAGGAGCCATCTTTATCGTGCTTAACCTCATTACTCTCGGTTTCTTTCACTCTACATCACAGAACGTAGAAGTGGTAAAGGGAAGTTTTGTTAATGTCTATAGAGATTTTACAGGGCATAATATCTTTCACTCAATATACGCTGTTACAGTAGGGGTAGGAAGCTCCATCCTAGCCTATTCAGGCGTTGAATCCGTTATACAAACAGCGGGGCTTGCAAAAAGTTGGCGTGATATTGGAAAGGCGTATATTTTTCTGGCCCTCACTGTTGGAATTATTACCCCTCTCGTCTCAACACTTGTCCTTTCTTCTCCAATTGATTTCCATGCTCATGAAGAAGATCTGATAACGTACTATGCAAGGGTTGTAGGCAATCCTGCATTTAGCATAACCGTTGGTTTTTTAGCGAGTATAACCCTTATGATGGCTGTAAATACGGCTTTCGTCGCATCAAGTGAGTTACTTGAGCGCGTGGCTCATCGCTATGGGTTTAAATGGCTCATCAAGGCTAATTCCCAGGGGTCGCTCTACAGAATCCATCTATCCAGTGCGATCTTCTACTCAATAATTCTCATCATTACAGGCGGTGCTCAGAGCATCCTTGCTGAGATGTATGCAATAGGGCTTCTTGCCAGCTTCTGTATAAACATGGGAAGTCTTTTTATATACCGCTTCTTTAAAGGAACCCAAGAAATAAGGGAATATTCCACCTCCCGTACTGGAACACTCCTTATTTTTTTAATATTTGTCCTATGCTTTATCTATCTTGCCTTTCATAAACCATATGGAACGGCTCTCTGGGCGATTTCGGTGGCTTTCCTCCTCATAGCAGGGACGCAGATTGCGAGAAAGAGGGCTCCTGAGATTAAAGAGAAAGAAAGGACAGATTTCCCAATGGAGCTTATCACAAGGATTGCGGAGTGCAATGAAAACACAATCAACATCTACTTTAGAAGGCCGGGGGAGATGAAAGACAAGCTAAGAAAGGATGCCTTTTTCATAACCTTCTTCTCTCTGAAGCAGGGGATACCGCCCAAGGTGGATGAAAACTATTTCAGGTTTCCTATATTTAAAGCTCAGGGTGTTTATCACTCTATGCTTGCAATTCTCTATACATTGAGAGCCGACCTTCCAGAGAAGAGGTTTGTGATTCACCTTGGATGGCCCCTGTCGTCTTGGTTCGATAGATTAGGGGTGGGCGTTTTTACCTTTAATCTTATGAAATTCCCAAAGCTTTTCCCGGAGTTCGAATTCGTGATTGAATATAGTTCTCGATAAACCGAATGGACACTTATACGGCAATTAAGTTAAAAGATAAATTTTTACAGTAGACGCGATATTATAATGAAAACAGTATTATCCTAAAGTTGAGGAAATTAAAGAGCTTTGTTATAGTCTCTTCGAAAGAGGTGGGCAATCGTGGTAGATGAGGAATACAAAAGGCCTGATCCAGAAGCTCTCCTGCAAATCGCTCAGGATGAGGAAAATGAAGAAAAACGCGGGAAACTGACCATTTATTTCGGTTCAGCGCCTGGCGTGGGAAAAACAT
>JBLNAE010000348.1:0-13752 GCA_050259195.1 Ignavibacteriales bacterium | reverse complement strand
AGTAGATCATGAAGGGTGTTAGAAAGTAGTCGATTTTGATATTCAGTGCGATGGGAAAGGCGGAGAAGTGCCCGTCTTGCCTCGCGCGGGATCTGGTCTAAGTTATTAAAAAGTTTTAAGTTGCGATAGAGCAAAGAGGTCACACTATGGAACTTTGCATAGAAAAGCACAGTGTCCCATGCTATAGGCTTCTGAAAGATTTCCTCTGTTTGTCGGAAGAGCAGGCTGTCCAATTCAAGTCTGGCACAGTTAAGGATTAGTTGTTGTTCATCAGACCCCAGTTTCGGTATTTTCTCGATCATCGTTGGCTCACTTGCAAGGTTTCATACACAAAGCCTATTCTTACCGCAAGCTTTCGGAGGAAAGTGAAATAGTAGTCGTAGACATCCGCCCTTTTGTAGTTTAAAGATCGATGGCAAATTGCTGCTCGACAAGCCATCCAAGCGAAAATCGCTACAGCGCCCCAGGCCCGAAGTTCCTGCTGCCAGCTCCATGGAAGCCTACTGGAATATTTTGCATGAAGCATTGCAATGCCACGGCCGACCCTAACATGTTGAGAGAAGAAACCCTGTACCGTGCTACGGTGACGGTGAAAGATGATCGCCCGTGGATTGTATCCAAGCTCAAAGTTGGTTTCCTGGAAAAACCGCCAGGAAAAGTCTACATCCTCTCCGCTTGGAAAACGGGGATCGAAAACGCCGATCTTATCAAAGACTTCTCGGCGAAAAGCAACGTTTGCAGTGATAACATAAGGAGAAAGTGGGCTGACAAGACGCGCCTTACGGGAGTAACTTCTTCTTCTTGCCATGTAATGTTCTGCCGGTGTAACGGGGGGATAATCTACGGTTTCACCTTCCATGCCACCATTTTTCCCATCCTCGAAACCTTGGACTACCTCTAGAAGCCACCTTCTGCTAACCACGCAATCTGAATCGGTAAAAGCCAGGATACCTCCTCGACTGGCCTCAATTCCTCGATTTCGGGCATATGACACACCCCGCCGTGCTTCCAACTGATACTGTACCGGAAAGGTTTTGACGATTTCAGCCGTACGGTCTGTCGAGCCATTATCTATTACCACTATCTCCCGCTGTTCTTCAGGATAATCCGAATGAAGTATAGAACTAAGGCATGCCCGGATAGTTCGTTCTCCATTTAGAACCGGAATTATGATAGAAACGAAGGGTAACTTATTATTCAAGCCTTGGGTCTCCTGAGGGCACCATATGTAAACCCGATTCGCTCGCTTAATTTGCGGATCAGCTCAAAGTATTGATAAGAGGTATCGGACACTTCTCCACTTTTTAGCTGGGAGCGAATCGCCGCTCGGCCGAGGGTCAAAGCAGTGAGTAGTAGATCCTTGTAAGCACCTATTTCTTGCTCCCAACCCCATGTTACGATTTGAGGATGTTTGTGCTTCAGTATGACTTGCCCCTGACCGTAGCGGAAGTACTGCTTGAAGAGTCCTCGAGCAGAGAGGCGGTGGCGATGAAAAACCACAGCCTTTGGTCTATATTTTAGTTTGAAGAGATTTCTTTGAAAGAATCGCCAACTAAAGTCTATGTCCTCACATCCAACACCTGCAAATTGAGTATCGAAGCGGCCAATTTTATCGAACACCTCCCGGCGAAAAGCAGCACACCCAGATAAAAACCACGGTTTGCCCGGATAGGATAAGCTGCGTGTCTGCCAAAGAGGTTTACGCATGGACATATATCGCTCCGCAGGTGTTTTGGGAGGAAAAGATACCACCTCTCCTACAGCTACTCCAACCTCTTCACTATCAAATCCCTGAGCGAGCTCACGGAGCCATCCTGTTGTTACTATGCAGTCTGCATCGGTGAAAACCAGGATCTGTCCATCGCTAGCCTCGATTCCACAATTCCGAGCATAAGATAACCCTCGCCGGCTCTCCAAAACACATTGAACCGGGTACTGCTTCACGATCTCTGTCGTCCGGTCTGTCGAACCATTATCAACAACCAGAATTTCCCGACGCCCTAAAGGATAATCTATCCTCAGGAGCGAATCCAAGCATTCCTTAATTGTTCGCTCACCGTTCAGAACTGGGACGATTATGGAAGCATAAGGCAGAGTGTAATTCATCGTGCGACCTCTAATTGGCTTCATTCTCTAAAGGAGACGAGATTGATCTAAATTCCTATCGACTCAGTGATTGCAGTCGAGTGCCGCCCATATCTGATCAAGGATGGCGACATTTGCTCTTCCATCCTCACCGGTAACAGGAGGTTCTGTTCCATTGAAAAGACTTTGATAGAATTTCTCAATGAGAACCCTGTGTCCATCTGGCCGTCGATCCCGCAAGGTTTGAATAGCATTGCCAGCGGTTCGTGAAAGCAGTTGTAGACTATGATAAATATTCTTTGAGCCATTTCCTGGGATGCTCCCTTCGAACTTCACTAATGTAAAATCCACCTGGATTGATTTGTCCGCGCCATAAATATTGAGGTAGCGAATATATGGTTGACTATTCCAGGAGATCGCAAAGGAACCGAGACCCGAGTCACCTTCCAAAAGAATACGAAGTTCGTCTGAAGGGGCAGATGGCAGAACGTTGCCGACTTTCTTTGAAACAGCCGAAACAACTTTCACATTTTTTAAAAATTCCGTTTGTAGGTATGCAACATGAGGGGCAGTTTCGTGAAATATGCTTCCTGGCAAATCATATAACCACTTGACTCTAAGCATTCGATCATTCCATTTATGATAGAATGAAAAGAAAGCATCAACTGCAATAACTTCTCCAATCGAGCCTTTTGCGACCATTTCTCTCGCTTCCATAATAGCTGGATCGAAGAGGTAATTATGACAAATACAAAGTTTGATCCTATGGCGTCGTGATACGGCGATCATCTCATCCGCCTCTTCTGTGTTCAATGCCATGGGCTTTTCAACAAGGACATGACACCCTGCTTCCATGGCTTGAATAGATAATTGCTTATGGCTTTGGGGTGGAGTCAGAACGTGAACAACATCTTGGGATGCTTCTTTAAGTAAGCTAGAGGCATCCCTGTAAGTACGTTGAATCCCAAATTGACGAGCTTTATCCCGAGTGTTTTCTTCATCAATATCGCACATCCCTACGATCTCTACCCCTTCTATGCGAAGTATATGGGGATATGCGCTTTTGAAACACGTCCACATCCAATAATCCCGACCTTCATCTCTCTCCTCATTTTCATTTTTGCGGCCTCATTTAATCCAAAGATACAATTACCTCCCAGACAAGGAGCCACGAAGAAAGCCAAGCCGTTGGCCAAGTTGGCGTAGGAAACCGAAATAAGAGGCATCGAAATCTTCAGCCTCGCATCTACGAATTATGCGTTTAAACCCAAGCTTTGTTAAAGTCCACGCTGCTCTGGATAAATCTCTATAAGCTCGAAGGTTCTCTCGCCAATCCCAAGAAAGTTCTCCATGATATTTGGTGTATATTACGGCAAGTCCATAGCCATATCGTATGTGCTGAATAAAGAAATCCTTCGCCGTGGTGCGGTAACGGTGGAATACAATCGCTCGAGGAGTATATTTCAGTTTTAAATTAGTTCCTCTGAAGAAGCGCCAACACAGATCAGCATCTTCCCATCCACCCCCAGGAAATCGAGTATCGAAGAGGCCGATCTCCTGAAATACTTCACGGCGGAAGGCGATATTGGGTGTCATAGCGAAAGGACGAAGTGGATGATTCATAGGGCGCTCCTGGCTATGAGAACGAATTCGAGCGGCATATCTCTCCGCTGGAGTTTGTCCGGGGTAGGGGATGATGGCCCCTGCCACTCCTCCTGCATCCTCTTCGTTGAAGGGACGTACTAATTCGTTGAGCCATCCTTTACTCACCACACAGTCAGGGTCGGTAAATGCCAAGATCTCCCCTTTGCTAGCTTTGATCCCCCGGTTCCGGGCATAAGAAACACCCTTTCTTTTCTCATAGAGATATTGGACCGGAAAGCTCTTAATGATATCGGCCGTCCGATCCGTAGAGCCATTATCCACTACAAGGATTTCTCGTCGTTCTGGAGGATATACCGTCTGCAGTAAGGAGATAAGGCAGTCTTTCATAAGTGTCTCGTTATCCAAAGCAGGGATTATAACCGAAACAAAAGGTAGTAAATTAGCTTCCAATGGGCATACCCTATTAAAGATATAAGTATCCTCTAGCAATACTTTCCCTGATAAAGCCCAGTCTTTCGGCAAGCTTCTTGAGAAACTCGAAATAGTGGAAGTAGATTTCCTCCTTTTCCTGCCTCCATTGATGAACATGCAGGCCACTCTTTGCCAATGTCCAGGCTGACCTCGCCAGATCTCGATATGCAGAAACGCTCTGCCTCCAACCCCAGGGAATCTCCTGACGATACTTGATATAGAGTAGAGCATGACTTCGACCATAGTTCCACTGCTGTTTGAAGAATTGCCTGGCTGTCCTACGATGACGATGGAAGACCACTGCTTTCGGAACATACTTGAGCTTCAGGCCGGTTTCCCTTAGGAACCTCGTACAAAAATCAGTTGACTCTCCTGCAGACAAAAAGGCTTCGTCTAAAAGTCCGACTCTATCAAACACCTCTCGACGGAAAGCTAAGTTTGCAAATACGGCGAATGGTAATTGTGGACGGGAGAGATACTTTTGAGGAGACAGATGCCGGACCCGGGCAGCGTATCGCTCCGCAGGTGTCTGGGGCAGATAAGCAACAATCTCTCCAGCTACCCCGCCCACCTCTTTTTCGTCGAAGCCTTGAATCAGTTCCCGAAGCCAGCCCTTGCTTACCATGCAGTCTGCATCGGTGAAAGCCACAATCTCACCGCCACTGGCCTTAATTCCCTTGTTCCTGACGAAAGACACGCCGCGTTGGGTTTCCAAGAAATAACGGGCAGGCAAACTTTTGATAATTTCGGCTGTCCTATCTGTTGAGCCGTTATCTACTACCAGGATCTCCCGCCGCTCTGGAGGATAATGCGTCTGTAGTATAGAAATAAGACAATCTTTGATATAGGACTCAGCGTTAAATGCAGGAACAACAATGCTGACAAAAGGCGGTGAAGTACCTTTTAGCATAATATGGTCTCCTAAGAATTTAAGTCGTATTGTCAAAGGTTCTTTCCATTGGCATAGTTTATAAAGAAATATTGACTTATAATATTCTTTATCGCTTAGACATTACGATTATGAAGCTAATCTAGATTCCGTGTTAATAAGTACTTCTGTTGGCTTGGCTTAAGATTTATTTTTCCCTTAATAGTGTCGAATACAACGGTTTGTACTGTATGATTATTTTGTGAAACGGTAATAGAGTAGCTTAACCACTCAACTGGTACATCAAGAAGAATCGTTAGCGGATGATCGTACATAGCATTGGATAGGCTATGAGATAAGGTTATTTCTAGTTGGCGGATCCTGCCAGAATGATCTATTACCCGATTTGCCTCAACTGTGGCTGTTTCTCGCTGTCGGCTGTACAATGTAACATTATTCAACGAAGCATTCCAAAAGTCCAGTTCTTTGATCGACAACATATCCGTCTCAAATTCTGACATTTTATAAAATCCCCAACCCCTCTCATTGCCAATGGAATGGTAAGTTAGAATTAGCCATGCTTTCCTTTGCAAAGCTTCTTCCAAATAAGGGATTAATTCTGCGGTACTATTGATACACCGATCACATTGGTTAAACGCATAATCTTGCATAACCAGAGTTGGTAGTCCATACCAGTCCTCAGGGATCAAAATGGAATCTGACATAATATAAGGGTTATCATGGTGGCTGATTGAATGCATTCGGCCACTTAGAAAACCAGCGTCAGCCAATGCACGCCGGGTTTCAGCTTTATTCCCTTTGCTATATGGATATGCATATCCAACAGGCTTTAGGCCGAATTGCTGAATTGTCTCATAACAAAGTCGAAACGACTCATATTTCTCATGGTAGCTGAGTATATCATGATCAATATGGGTATGACCATGACCGTAATATCCAAAACCATTAGGAATCAATACTTGAAGAAGATATTCTAATGCCTCCGAGTTATTCAAATATTCTTCTGTAATGAGTTCATAGTCTAAATTCATACCATTTTCAACCATGAAAGATTGTACTTGCTTTTCGGTATCGGCTAAAGGATTACCATGATCATTGGTTATTGAAATTGCAGCTAAATGGTCGTCATACCATTTAGCAATTGACACATGATCGGAATAATCTGTATTGCCTGGAGATTCTGAATTATTCCCATGACTATATGTTTTCAAAACAAATACCCTATTCTTTCACAAAACTTTTGACAGTACTATTCTAGTGCTGCCTAGTGAGATTTTCCCAAACAAAACCAGGTCTCTCAGCCCGCTGAGCCATCTGCTCCTAATTTAGAAACGGAATAATTACGGAAATAAAAGCCAGTACCCCATCTACCATATTATCTCCCAAACTTACGGATTCAGCTTCTATTCCGCTAGAGGCAATTGAGGATCGAAGGGGTTCTGAACCACCTCGTGAAGCGGCTCATCATGCTTGATCAGCTCAGGTGCAACAAAGGGCTTTTTCTCTGCGGAATGTGTGTTGACATCAACCGATCCTTGGGTCTCTTGGTGGGGATGTTTCTCTGTTCTATCCTCACGCAGAATCACCAATTGTTCCCGCTCCAGTTCGTTGAGGAAATTGGATACGCTCTCCTTGACATGCCCATCCTCTGCTCCATATTCTGCCATCACTCTCTGAATCAGGCCTTCGAAACCCTCAGCCACATCGAGCAACTGCCATATCCTATACCCAACCTTGTTGAGGCTATAGTAGAACCTTGTTTTTAGATTAAGAAAAACCGCACCATCTTCTAAAACCGTCTCGACTACTTCTGGGTCCTTCATGATCCTAACCATTGGATCCTCCTTATAATAGGGATTTCGATCTTTGAAAGATATTATACATTTTATAAGGTAATGCTGCATTCATGCTCAATCTCCTTTAGATAGGTAATCGCCTCGGGTATCAGTTTTGAGATATCCCAGGATTTCCCATTGAGTTCGTCTCTGTACGCATCGGCTAGGAATTGCAGATGAGTGGGAAATGGTATACCTTCTGTAACTATGGTTCGTTCGACCGCCAGTAGTGTAAGCGGGTAAAGAATCTCATCCCTTTGCGCTGAACGGTTTATGAGAACAAGCTGTACTGTCTTCCAGAACATTTTAAGGAAATCTAGGCTATTCAACGAATAAATCTCAGGACTTTGAAGTCTTTCATAAAAATCCCTTTTCCTTTCCTGAAGGAAATCTTTGGCAAGGGGCGTCCAAGTAGAGCTAGTAGCTGGCTGATAACCTCCGCCGCTAAGAGAGAATTCGGATCGTCCAAGTAATTCAAATAAATCTGGAGTGCTGGAAGGGCATAAAATGGACTGCCAGCCTTTTCCATAGTCCACATCAATCCGGAAGGCAGCATGAGGCAGGAGGAGATAAAGATGGAGACGGGATCTTAACTCAGACTGCATGTTACAATGTAAAAGGTAAAATGCCGCGAGTTCTTGGAGCGTTGGGAGTCGCTCTGGGTCAACCTCTACCATGAGTGCCAGTTCATCCAGGTCGAAGTAAAAGCCGGATACTAAATACGCTCCGAGGTAAGTATGAGACCACTTCTCTTTGACATAGTCCAAAAGTCGTCTTACATGGTCGCGATCTATCACACTCAGCATTTGTTCTTCCACTGAACAATCAACTCTCTGAGGGATAGCTTTCAGAGATTGAACAAAATTATGAGCCCGAAATTCTTTGCAAAAGCGGTCAAGGTAGTTAAGTAG
Organism: Ignavibacteriales bacterium; assembly: GCA_050259195.1. Lineage (GTDB taxonomy): Bacteria > Desulfobacterota_D > UBA1144 > Nemesobacterales > CSP1-2 > PSLL01. The sequence goes on along the minus strand of JBLNAE010000348.1, from coordinate 5,956 downwards.
AAAATCCTTCGTCTCCTCTACAATGCCCGCGTTATTGATGAGAAACCGTTTCCGTGCTATGGTCTCAAGCTTCTCTACTAAGGTTCTTTCCTCGTCATACAAGTATGCTTTGGCTCGTTCCAGGGCTTCACTCCTACTAAATGTCAGAACACCGTGATTAAAGGCCAGATCCATTTTCAGAATTTCGCTGACCGCCTTGTAGCACACACTGTTTTGAATGACTTCTTCAGAGAGATTCTTTTGGACCTGCAAAAGCCTCCACATAAATAATGTCCACCAGACCGTGATCTCATTGTAAATTCCTCCGTATAGTTCTTCAAGTGGGAGCGCCGGAAGGTCGGACAAGTAATCTTTGCCGTAAAGGAGTTTCCAGGTCTCTTTCCCTTCTATAATTCGATAACGTCTACGTTTGCTCTCATAATGTTTGTAAATCACCTCTTCATCGTAAACTTCTAGAGATTGGTCGAGCACTGTTGTTGCACGGGCAAGCCTTTCATAGGAGCGACGCAAGGATTTCTTGTCTTCTTCATTCATCCGTTCCTCAATCACGGCAAAATCAAGGTCACTTAAGAGTGGCAGTATTTCCCCCTTGCCTCCCCCTCGTCTCAGATAAGCCGCTTTAATTTCAGGGTATTTCTTGAAAATACGGAGCGCCATGCGGGTTACTATTTCATAGAAAAACCGGTATATTTGAAGAAAAGGTGGGAATGAGGTTGCCAGAACGAATCTCCGTACCAATGGTTTTGGAGAGATTTTTTTCATTTTAATTCCTCTTTAAAATTCGTTCATAAACAGCCCCTGCCTTCTCCGCCATTCTTTCCCAAGTGTGTTCAGAGCTGACATATTCTCTAGCATTGCGGCCGAGTTCCTTTGCGAGTTCAGAATTGTCCAACAACTCAAGTATAGCTCTTGTAAAAGCAGGAATATTCCCATTCTCGACCACCAATCCGGTCTTCCCGTTTTTAAGATTTACTGCAGAACCCTCAAAAGAAACAATCGGTTTTCCGGCTGCCATGTAATTAAGCAGCTTCTGAGGAATTCCATCGCAATCTGTACGCGGATTCAAGGCTACATCAGCCCCTGTGAGATACTCAGGAAGACTATGAAACTCAGACCGGACAACGTCGATATATCTCCGAATCTCAAGTGTATTCGCTAAAGGCTCATAATGATCAAAGGGAGAATCTGAAATGATAAGAAGTTTAACATCCTGCCGCTTACTTAAGACTCCCTTGAAAGCTCTTAAGAGGAGATCAATTCCCTGATAGGCGGCTAGATTACCGGTAAAAATCAACGTCTTTTTCCCTTCCTGGAATACCTTATTTTCAAGTCTGACATCAAAATGCTGGGATTCGACGCCGTTTGTAATAACGGTGATATTCTCTGGTGAAATGCCAGCATCCTGAATCAGTTTTGTCCTTATCCTGTCCGTCACTGTGATAATGTGGTCTGCCCTTTTTGGAAGTCGGCGGTCGAGGTACTGACCAACTCTCTTTTTTATGCTTTGAGGTAAAAGGTTATAAAAAGGAAGCTCTGATTCCAAAAGCGTATGTGCATCATAAACAACAGGATGTTTTGTCCACTTTCGTACACAAAGAGATACAAGAAGCCCTTCATAATGATGGGCGTGAATAAGATCAACTTTGTGTGTCTTTAAAAACCTAAAGAGCTTAATGGCCAAAAGTGAATCCAAGACCAGAAGCTTTTGATAAGTTGGGCCGGGAGAGTATTTCCAGTAGGTTTTTATCTCCGGTATACGGTGAATTCTAAAATTATATTTCTCTGCTTCGCTTCCAAGATGGTAAGTAACAACGTGTACTTCATGCCCTTGCTGCGAAAGCGCCTCTGCCATTCTAAAAACCCTTATTGGAGTTCCCCTTGGATATGGAAAAGGGCACGCCCCTACCATCGCAATTTTAAAACGTCTATTCATTATTATTCTCTTTGCGCTCTTTGTTTCTTAGAAATAAAATCGGCCAAAAATGCAGCGTTAGCCCTGCGGTCATAACCCAGATGGAGTTCATAGGCTTCGCTCCGCCGCAGCAGCAACAGGGATGCCCGAAGTCTCGAGAAAAAGATAGGAAACTGCCTTCCCAAATCCAAAAGATCTAATCGGAGTACATATTCCAGGAGCTGTGGCACTCCAAGTCCGATTATACATAGACCAAAAAGGGCCAGGAATACTTTGAAGCGTGAAATTTTGATAATCTGCGGCTTCGCCGAATGAATCCTTTTTCCTACAAAGATAAAGCCTGGCCTAGCAACACTAGCAATCTGATCTGTAAAATATCGGATATCAATAAGGGTTTTGGGTTGATAGTGTGTCCGTTTGAACGGTTTTAAGAATTCCTCAGGTATCGAAAGCGGTGTACCTTCAGTAACTCCTATGCGAATAGGGAATGGATAAAGAAGCCCCGCTGATGAAACGAGAGGGACTTCTTCTGAAAGGAGTGAAAATGATTTATTCTCAAGGAGCGAAAGGGCCAAGGTCGTTTTTCCTCCTCCCATCGGAAGTAGACAAAGAGCCGCCTTTCCCTCATAGGCAACTCCCATTGCGTGAATCCGGTGAATTCCTCTCCGGTCCAGCATTTCTCCCACGCGGCTCATTATCATGAGATAGCACTTCTCATACAAAATGTTTCGGTCCAAGCTATAGATTTCAGCTGATTCATGATTGTAGTCGTAAATCACAAGCGCCTTTCCAAAGGAGTCAAAATATCGGATGTCTCCATGCTTGTATACAACAGCATCTTTGGTATGATAGGCTGCTAAGGTGCCTTCCGGGATTTTTTCATAAGGTGGCTCACTGAAAAGAACATAAAGGGTAAAATGCGACGTTTTCCTTTCCCCGGAATAAGGGACGCGAAAATAAGAGAAATCGCTTTCGATAAAGCAAGCGCTTTCTTTATCGTTTGATATGACTTTTACAAGGATTCCGTGAAAATCAAGGTAAAGAGGGTCATCCGACATGATTCAATCCTTTATTCAATAGGCTAACCGACCCCCTTGAGCACAGAGTTCGGAGCTCCTGGAAATTCAATCTCACCGACCAGATTACCAGAATTGTCTCCGTAATTACAGTTGCGAAAGCCGATCCTAGAGCACCCCAATGTGGGATGCTGATGCCGTTTAGAGCGATATTTACAATTACACAGGTAAGCATGATCTTTATAGTTCTTTTCTCGAGATAGATCGACTTGGCCAGGAGTGTGCTGACTGTCGCCATGTACAGCATCGGCACGCTCAGGTAAAGGATTCTCAGTACAGAAATGGAATCATGGTATTTTGAACCGAATAACAATGGAATTATAAAATCTGCCGTAATTAGAACAAACAAAGCAATAACGCTACCCACTGTTCCTGTCACAAGCAGCATTTTCTTTAGAAGGGCTTGAGTCTCCTGCCAGCTTTGACGGGCAGCCATTTCAGAGCATAATGGGAAAAAGATCATTACCATCGGTCGGATTACGAATTGCGAGGCTTCTAACAGCTTATATGCAGACTCATAAGTAGCCACTATCGAGTAAGGTTTCATGAAGCCAAGCATCAATGTGTCAATCTTAAAATGAATAAGCCCGAGGACGGAGAGTATGAAGAACGGAAAGGATATCCGGAAAATCTTCCGGGTGGAATCTGGATTCCAAAGGAGCCTTGGCATTCCGATTTTTTGCCACAGCAGTACAAAAGCAATGCCGACCAAAATCAGATTGACAAGAATGTAACAAATTAATATTGCATTAAGGCTCCTATTGAATCTAATAACAATTAATATGCACCCCACCAACAGCAACCTTGTGCTTACACCGGCAATTACATTGTATGCGACTCGTTTGAGTCCAAGAAATAATGTCCCGAATATCTGATAGAATTCATCAAAAAAAACATAAACGGACGTGAGAAAAATAACCATTGATAGGCCGGGTTTAAAAATGAACGCAAACCCATTCAAGATTAGAAAATAAGCCGCAAAAAATGGTAGGCGTAATGAAATCACTTCCGAAAAATACCTGAGCGCTTTTTCCGGGTTCCCTGTAACCTCCCTGATGAGGTAGCTGTTAGTTCCTAGCTCCGTAAGCAGAATAAAAAAAGTGGCCAATGCAGCCGCAAAAAAGAACTCTCCCATCTTGTCCTTTGCCAGATAGCGGGTCAGTATAGCGAGAACCAAGTATCCGACAATCTTGTAGAAAAAATGTGAAGAGAAAGCCAGGAGTAAATCTTTTTTGACTTTTTGCCAATCCATGGTTGATTTAAATAAATTTTCCGATTCGTTTCCAGTAGGCCTTTGTAAGAAAATTCAAAATATCCTTTCCTACCCTTTCTAGATGGCTTTTTATGAGATCACCTTCCCTAAAAGGGACCGGACCGCTCCGGAGAACCTCACGATCTGGGATTTTCCTTGCTTCCTGAATTATCCGGCGCTTTCGGAGTATCTCAAGTGGGTGCAGAACTATCCAGAAAAATGCTTTCCCCCACTCGACAAACCATCTCTTCTTGATAACACCCATGATTTGAAAGATTTCGTAAATAAAAAAAACGGGTGATAAGAGCAGAAGAGTTTTAAATTCATAATTTTTTAAAATGAGTTGCCACCTGTTTCGGATGAGGCAAAAGACACGCATTCTCGAATATGTTCCACCCTCACGCAGCGAAAGCCCTTTTGTTCCCTCTCGATGATAGCAAAGGGCAGAAGGTACAGACAGAATCTCATGCCCCAAAATGCGAGCTCTCAGGCCGAAGTCGTGATCCTCGTAATTGAAGAAAAATGTATCATCAAAAGGAGCATCTCCCTTCCATCTGCTGCAGTCCATAAGAAAACAGGCTGTGACAACGGATCCGATTTTTCTCGTTACATTAGATATAATTAAGGGCCGATTTACGTTGTGCAGCATCATTAATCCAAGAAAATGGCTATCCGCTCCATCATATTGAATGGTATTTTTGTTATGTGAATAAAGGACGCACGGCATAGCCACCGCAGCGAAGGGATTATCATTTAATGCCTGCATTAGCCGGTCTGGACAATCGGGTGCTAAACTCACATCGTTATCCATGAAAAGGATACGAGCACACGATGCCGTTTTGAATCCCACATTCCTTGCTCCTGCTGGCCCGAGATTTTTGTCGAGTTGAATTATCTTTATGATAGGAAACTTATTCCTGACAATTTCAAGACTCCCATCTTTCGAGGCATTATCAATTAGGAGAATCTCTTTAAACTTTTCTTTTTGAAGAAAAATAGATTCCAAGGATTCCTTTAGATAGTGCTCTCCATTGTAATTTATTACACAAAGTGTAAGGTGACACGCTGGTTCGGTAATCATTTACTCTATTTTAGAACTATCAAAGCCTAATTTAAGAGGTAAAAAGTAAGATATGTTTCTAAGCTTTTTCAATTTTAACTTGATGGATAAGAGGGCACCAAGTTCATGATAGATACATTATCAGGATTCGGATAACTTTTCCAGTGAAATATAGAAGAGCTTTAATAGATAAAGAAGTAATAATGGCGCATGTAGCTCCGCCTTCTCACTTACAGCTACCTTTTTAGACTGATAGAGTATAATCACTTAAGTCAAAATTAAAATCAATAGTACTTTGGTTGTATTTTCACTTGAAAAATAAGTATGGGTTTAACCTAAGTTATAACCTTTTTATAATAGTAGTATTAAGTAAAAGTGAGATAAGCTGATGCTGCCATTTAGGGGTTTTTTGCAAATTGAAAGCAAGTGAATTTGTCGTGATTCATCAATGAGTCTTCCACTCCATGGTCATTGTAAGTCTTATTTCCATAGTGCCTCAACGTAGATAAAACGACCAGAACGCCGCAAGGTATTCTGTTTTAATTCATTTTTAAACTATCCAAGAGTAATAGGGTTTATCATAACCAGGTATAGATAAAGGAAATTTCTAAATATAGCAATTTACTTCTTGTGCAATGAATTCACTGAATTTCAAA
>JBLNAE010000347.1:0-7057 GCA_050259195.1 Ignavibacteriales bacterium | reverse complement strand
CCCTCATCGTTTTTTACGGCGGTATGATTAGTGAAGTTTTCGAGTTTGAAGTTCTTTGTTTCAAACTGGACAACAACCAACCCTCCCCCTAATGTGCTTCCATCCTGAGGGGATTTAACTATCAATTGTGGGTTATCAGCCCCAAATGCAAAACCCACGCCAAGCGTGATTACCGCGATTAGGGCTAGTAAAGAAATCAACTTCCTCATTTTAGTCTACCTCCGCTATGATTTATATTCTATAATTATGAAATTATGAGCAATATCCATACCAAGGTTTAATGCCCATAGCTTCCAATATTTGCAGAGACTTAGAAGGAGAGCAGTACATAAATCATGTGCTTATGTGCAGTAATACCCTGTAGGAGGTGCGTAAATCTGCACATAATCTCAGGAGCGATTGTTGTTGCGGCTATCTAATCAATTAATTCTAATGTAATTCTTTTCCTCTCTACGTCGGCTTCGATAACCTTTACCCTTACTCTCTGGCCTATGTCAAACCGCTTTCCTCGGTTCCTCATCTTTTCTCTGGGAATGAATCCCTCGACAAAAATCTCTTTAAGCTCGACGAATATTCCATACGGAAGGACACTTATTACAAACCCTTCAAACTCCTCTCTTACGTGGGATTTCATCATATAAACCCTTTCAAGCTTTATTGCCTCTCTTTCAACCTCGTCTGCAAACCTCTCTCTGGTCGAAGAGTGGGTAGCTATCCAATCAAGCGATTCCTCATCATAGGGAGGGCGCCTTTTGTGGATAATTGAGTTAACAATTCTGTGGACAACCAGATCGGGGTAGCGTCTTATGGGAGACGTAAAATGGGTGTAATGGTCAATGGCAAGGCCGAAGTGTCCCTTTTTCTCACTCGAGTAAACGGCCCTTTTCATCGAACGGAGAATCAGAGTATTTACGGCGATCTCCTCAGGTTCTCCTTTGGCTTCAAGAATCAACTGCTGTATGTCCGCGGCTCTGATCTTCCCACCTATGTGAAGAAAATAACCCAGATTTCTTAGAGCTAAGGCAAGCTCTTTTATCGAGCCAATATCCGGCGGCTCGTGAATGCGGTAAATGGAAGACACTTTTGAATAGAAAACGTATTCGGCGACCGCTCTATTGGCGGTGATCATAAACTCTTCAATTATTCCATGCGCAACATTTCTCTCTGATTTTACAACATCAACCGTTCTTCCAAGTTCGTCCCTTATAAGCTCAGGCTCAGGTATGTCGAAATCAATCCCGCCTCGCTCAAGCCTCCTTTCTCTGAGCCTCTCATAAAGCTCTTTCATAATCTTCAAGCTTTCAACCAAACGGGTATCCCTCTTACCTCCCCGCAGTGAGCCTGTCGAACTAACCCTTCCCTTTTTTTCAACTATATGGGAAACCTCCGTATACGTAAGGCGAGCCCGGCTCTTTATCACGCTATTATAGATCTTAAAATCAACCATCACACCTTGCGAATCAAAATCCATTTCAACAGTTTTTGTGAGCCTGTCTTCGTCCTGAACCAGACTGCACATCCAATCCGAAAGCTTTTCGGGAAGCATGGGAACGACACTTTCAGGAAGATAAATACTCGTTCCCCTTTGAAGTGCCTCATTGTCAGTTGCGCTTCCAATCTTTACATAATGGAAAACATCTGCAATGGAAACCCAGAGCCTATAGCCGAAATCGGTACGTAAAATACAAACCGCATCATCGAAATCTTTCGCCCTATCGTTATCAATTGTAACGTTCAAATTCCCGCGCAAATCCACCCTGCCTTCTAAATCGTGGGGCAGAATGTGAGGGGGAATTTCATTTGCCTCCCTCATAACCTCTGAAGGAAACCCCTCGGGCAGGTTATATTCTACAAAAAGCCCTTTCTTTTCCACATCTAAATTTCCGGATTTTCCAAGAACATCTATTACCGACGCCGATAAATGACCACCAGGCTTTGGAGTACGCCGAACCTCTACTAAAACAAGGCTTCCGCTTCTTATCCCCTTAACCTCATCACGTCGAATTGGAAGAGGGGGAATTTTTCTATTCCTTGGCAATATAACGCCCGTCTTTCCGGTTCTCACGAATTTTCCAAGGATTTTTCCCTCCACCGGTACCCTGACAGCCGGTTGAGGGAAATGTGACACCTCCTCCTTGAGGTCTTCTTGAGAAACTTTGTATCTGCCGCCCTTAATTCTTATAACGGCCCCTTCTTGGATGAGCCTTCTTAGGATTTGCTTGAGAGCTTTTCTACTTTCCTTCCCTACGCCAAGCCGCCTTGAAATATCCCTTGCCCTCATAGGACGGTATGAAGGTTTTTTCATAAATTTTAATATTTCGTCTGAGTTGGGGAACTTCATGTTTAATAGATACTTAGCCACAAATATGGGAGTAGAAGCCAGAATTCAGGAGTTAGAAGTTTTCCTTTTTTTCTGTCTTCCGAATTCTTAATCTTTACCCAATTTCGTGTTTAAGCTGCCTTGTCATAAGCTCAAATATGGCGTCTTCAGGGGCTTTCCCACTGTAGAGCATCAGGCAAACCTGCTCGGCTATAGGCACATCTACGCCAAAGCGGTGCGCAAGCTCTTTTGCCGCAAGAGAGGTCTTTACGCCCTCCGCAACCATTCTCATGTTAGAAAGTATATCTTCGAGTTTTTCGCCTTTTCCAATCTTTAGTCCGACATCTCTATTTCTGCTAAGTTCTCCGGTACAGGTAAGGACCAGGTCTCCAACGCCGGAAAGTCCGAGAAAAGTCATCGGACTTGCTCCCATTTTCACTCCTAGTCTTGTGATCTCAGCAAGTCCTCTTGTGATAAGGGCAGACTTTGAATTGTGTCCAAGCCCAAGCCCGTCGGCAATTCCCGCCGCGATGGCAATCACATTTTTAAGCGAGCCTCCTATTTCTACCCCCACAACATCCTCGGTCACATAACCCCTGAAGTACTCATTCGAGAATGCCTTCTGCCCTGCTCTTGCCGCAGCCAGATTCCTTGACGCAATAGAGACTGCCGTCGGCTTGTGCTTTGATACTTCGAGAGCAAAGCTAGGACCTGAAAGAGATGCATACCTTTCGTGAATGTTCTCCGAAAGCACATCCTCAAAAACCTGATTCATGAGTTTAAGCGTACTTAGTTCTATCCCCTTCGCCGTGTTTATGATTATGGAATCATCTCCGATAAATCCTCTTCCCTCTTTTAAAACCTCTCTTACATACTGAGAGGGAACAGAGAATATAATTAAGTCTCTGCCCGCCAAAGCCTCTTGTAAGAGGCCGGTAGGATATATGTTCTCAGGGAGTTTTATTTTGGGAAGATAAAGATGATTCTCTCTATTTTTTAAGATAGATTCCCTGACGTCCTCCTCTTTCACCCAGATGATAACGTCAAAGCCCTTCTCCGCAAGGTGTTTTGCAATGGTCGTTCCCCAGCTACCCCCGCCTACTACGCTTATCCTAAACCCGCTTTCATCAGACATAGTGCTCTTAAAGGTTACATATTTGATTTAATCGTGCAAGTCTAAAATAACTGACATCAGTCTTGAAGCCAATTCGTGGAAGTGCGGGCAGGGATACCCGTTAGTATTCCCAGTGCAAGCCTCACTGAGGCTTATACGCATGGGCACCTTGGCCGGGTACTATCAGCGAATCTCACTGCCCTATCTTTCTCTCACAAGGGCAAGGAGAAGCAAATATAGAGAAATTGTATATCGCTCTATATTCAGATAGAATTTCTCGTTCAACAGATTATATATGCGCTGAATCAATAAATGTTGGAGGACCCAATATGTCTAAAACAAACCCGATTGGGAGCGTGCTGGTTTGCCTAGTGCTTCTTATGCTCATTGGTTATGCATTTTCTCTTGCGCTTTCTCTGGATTGGAGAATGTATTTTAAGGTTGCGGGAATAATCATTGCTATTGCCGCCATAGTCGGTATTGTCGCAGCAGGCGGGGATAGGTCATAACTAGAAGGTTAAGGTGAGATAATTAATGACTCCCCGCTTTGAGTTGTCTCACTCCTTTCGGGATGATAGCGGGAGATGTGCACAAGATAGCTCTGTGGATTGGAATCCATCTCCATATAGAATTTAATCTCTTTTAAAAACTCTTCGACTACTTCTTTTGCATAATCAAGGGTAATTCTGCCCTGGCGAAGCTCAGGAGAATCCTTGTGCTCTCTTATAACGGCAAGCACCCGTCCTCCAATCTCATTAACAACCCTGCTTTCAGACCTGTAGTCGTAGAATATTCCTTTCTTCTCAGTATCAAGGGTTTTAATGACAAGCTCAAGCGCGCTTGCAACCTCTTCGTTTTTAAGCCTGCCGTCCGTGCGAAATAAACCCACGAGGACAAGCTCTATCTTGGCAAAAATCTCCGGGTTTTTATTGTAGAGTTCGGCACGCCTGATGTAGGACTGAACCCCTTCTTTTCTTACTCTTTGCCTTGTGATTTTTTCCTGCTGATATTTCTGCCCCTCAATATAATAAGGACAATCAAGAGGGCAATTTATCTCAACTCCGCGTTTTTCACCGCAACACACAGCGCAGATTTGCCCCCTCTTTGCCGGGCAGTACCTTTTCGCTTTTCTTTGTTCACAAAGTATGCACTTCATAAAAATGTGTAATCAAATAGCCACGAATGAACACGAATTTATACAAACAGAAGAATACAGCCGTATTTCTCCCCTGTATCCCATCTTCTGCATCCTGATTATTTCTTTTGTGTCAATTCGTGGCTAAATTTTATAACTCGCTATGGATTTCTCGGATTTACGTTTTCTCTGACCCAGTTTATTATCTCTCCCGTAGCCGTGCCGGACTCAAATATTGATTTAACCCCCTTTTCCAAAAGCCCCGGAATATCGTCTTTAGGAATAATCCCCCCTCCGAACACGACTATATCATCGGCGCCCTTTTCTCTAAGCAATCTGATTATTTCCGGGAAGAGATAGTTATGCGCTCCTGAAAGGATACTCAACCCGACAGCATCAACATCCTCCTGAATGGCAGTTTCAACGATCATCTCAGGCGTGTGATGAAGCCCCGTGTATATAACCTCAAACCCCGCATCCCTCAGCGCCCTGGCCACAATCTTTGCGCCCCTGTCATGCCCGTCAAGTCCTGCTTTTCCAACCAGAATCCTCACTCTTCTCTCATCTATCATAGTAAATTCCTCATCATCAATAAATTAACCATGCAAGCCACTTACCGTCAAATTAGAAATAAGCCGGGTCTCTGTAAATTCCGTAGACTTCTCTAAAAACATCGCTTATTTCACCTACGGTTGCGTACTCCCTTACGGCATCAATTATAAATGGCATCAGATTCTTTCCGTCTTGCGCAGCCCTGACAATTGCGCCAAGGCGGTTTCTTACCGCCTCGTTATTTCTCCTCCTCTTTATCTCCCGAAGCCTTTCTATCTGGTTTCTATCCACCTCTTCATTAATTCTCAGAGTCGGAATCGTCATCTCTTCTTCTGTAATGTATTTATTGACACCCACAATTACCTTTCCCCCTCTATCTAACTCCTGCTGGTAGCTGTAGGCGGCGTCGGCAATCTCCTTTTGAGGAAAACCAATATCAATGGCTTTAATAATCCCGCCAAGCTCATCTATTTTTCTTATATAATCGAATGCCTCTTTTTCCATGCGATCTGTAAGAGCCTCGATAACATAGCTTCCGCCGAATGGATCAATAGAATTTACAATGCCGCTTTCTTCCGCAATAATCTGCTGTGTTCTAAGAGCTACCGTTACAGCCTCCTCCGTAGGGAGAGCAAGCGTTTCATCCATAGAGTTTGTGTGAAGAGACTGGGTACCGCCAAAAACAGCTGCCAGTGCTTGAATCGCAACCCTTACAATATTATTTAAAGGCTGCTGTGCCGTAAGACTAGCTCCCGCCGTCTGTGCATGCGTCCTTAGCATCCACGACTTAGGGTTTTTCGCTCCAAACCGCTCGCGCATAATCCTTGCCCACATCCTTCTTGCTGCACGAAACTTTGAAACCTCCTCCAGAAAATCGTTATGCACATTAAAGAAAAAGGAAAGCTGAGAAGCAAAATCATCAACGTCAAGACTGCGTTCAATACATTCTTGGACATATCCGATTCCGTCGGCGAGAGTAAAAGCCAACTCTTGAACGGCAGTAGAGCCTGCCTCGCGGATATGATAGCCCGATATTGACACCGGATGCCATTTAGGAACGCGCTTTGCACAAAACTCAATCATATCAACTACAATTTTTACAGATGGTCTGGGAGGACAGATCCACTCTCTTTGCGCGATAAATTCCTTTAGCATATCGTTTTGAATTGTCCCGTCCACGTTATCCCAGCTTACACCCTGTTTTTCCGCCACAACGAGATACATAGCAAGAATTACGCTTGCCGTACAATTTATAGTCATAGATGTCGTTACTTCATCAAGCCTTATACCGCCAAAGAGCGCTTCCATATCGGCAAGTGAAGAAACGGACACACCTTCTTTTCCAACCTCTCCTCTTGCCCTTGGATGGTCACAGTCATAACCCATAAGAGTAGGCATATCAAATGCGGTGCTAAGACCCGTCTGCCCCTGCTCCAGTAAGAATTTGAACCTTCGATTCGTATCCTCTGGAGAGCCAAACCCAGCAAACTGGCGCATAGTCCAGAGCCTTCCGTGGTACATTGTGCTATAAACCCCGCGAGTAAATGGGAAAGAACCAGGAAATCCGAGATCACGAATATAATCAAAGCCATTTAAGTCTCCCGGAGTAGCAAGGGGTGGAACATCCATTCCTGAAACGGTTGTAAGGTTTGTGTCCCTCTTAGATAGGTTTCTATACTCTCTCTCCCAGACCTCTTTTTTCTGCCTTATTTCTTCGAGTTCTCTTTCGTCGAATGACATTGAATCCCTCCCTTTAACGAAAGGTGCCGTAAGTCCCTTTGCTTTAGCTATGGGGATATAAGGCACACTCCTTTTTTAGATTTACATTGCATTATATAGCTCCTTGCTGTATAATCTCATTGTGAGCAAACAAAGTCAACTTAAATCTAATAACAACGTAGTTTATTCTTGCATCTATCATGTGATTTGGTGCCCA
>JBLNAE010000346.1:0-18655 GCA_050259195.1 Ignavibacteriales bacterium | reverse complement strand
TGGTTTTAACCCTTTGTACTACCTTCTTTATATATCGGTTTATATAATGATCGAGATTAAGATTCTTATCCTCATCACCGGGAATTCCCCAGTCTATCATATATACGTCTATTCCCTTTTTAAGGAGTACTTCAACAACGCTCTTTCCTGGTTTTAGATCAAGTATATAAGGGCGGTTTATGAGGGCGAATATCATAATGAGGGGAACAGGGTAGGGTTTCTCAGTTACAGGGTGGTAGTGAAGAAGTCTCAGCTTGTTTTCTGTAAAGACGACATCATGAGGAGTTACTCCCACCTTGACCTCCGGCGGATTGAACGCCAACTCTACACCCTTTGCAAGCTTTTGCATTATCTTCTCGGCCTCTTCAACCGAGGATTTCCAAGATTTCGGTGTCATTTTATAACCTCCTGATATTAGTTGTTAACCTTCAAGTTCTATTCCACTATCTTTGCGCTTTGAGCCAGTCGTGGGAGTTTTTACCATGTTTTATTCCTCTTTTTCAATATATCTCGTAAGCCTTTCATAACCACATCATAGGGTAATTGCAACCCTCTTGGCCACTGTGCTGAATGAAGTATTATCAATTTCATTCAGAATTTCTAAAAGAGTTTTCTTATCCCCTTCGATTATAGCTACAGTTGGGGACGTAAATTGACATTTGACTCCCTTTTGCCTTGACTGAAGCATAAAATGTGTCACAAAATCCCCCATAATAGGCCTTCCTTCCGTATCCAAGGGGAAAATGGCTATTTCAACTACGGGCATTTTGATCACCACTATTTAAAAAATTGGTCTGACTAACCTTTGTGCTTGTTTCGAAACCAATTCTTTCTTCCATTTGCTTTAACAGAGCATAATTAAGTAAGGCGTGAGGAGTTTTTAAACAGTTTCTTTAAGTATAATCTTAGCTGGCAGACCGGGGCATTCAGGAAGCAAGCTTACAAGCCTCTTAGCATCTTCCTCTATATCAACTGTAGCCACATGACCATTATGAAGCATGCAATGGCAACACTCAGGAGTTGCCTTACCCTCTTTTGACCAATACTCATAGCATTCAGCTATGTCGTATTTCACCTCATATTTACCAAAATATGTCCTTACAATTTTTGGACGCATCTATTCACCTTTACTTCACATAATTTTAATGTTTGCAAGCTCCGTGCCAAAGATTTTTTCTTGCGTTTACAACGACTTTGAAACTCAATGAAATTTTCAGCGTGTCAGATGTCAGAGAATAGGACAAATTATCATATAGATCATAAAGAATTTGGTGTGTGTGATGGCAATCGCCATAGATATCTCATCAAGGGAAAAATCCCGTCCGCGCAGAATATCATAAAATGTGGGAATGTAATTGGAAATGGAATTCTGCTTGACAAGAGTTTATCTTTTGTGAGACAATCAGAATAGGAAAGGTTTATGCATAAAATGGGATTATTAATTTCGGATGATTAATGTTCGTATGCCATGCTAATTGAGGCAAGAATTATTGTAGAGGTGGGCTTGAAACCTGCCCCTACAATTACCCAGATTCATACGATAAGTGTTTAACCGGAATTGGTATTAACCATATCGCTTATTTGGGCACTATCCACTTGGCCCTATAGTAGTGGTTGGTGTTATTACCCCGGGGGTATACGGTGATAACCCTAATTTTATTATTTCTCGCACTGGTATTTGTCCAATTGTGTAAGGCGCTCAAAACAATGCATTTGGAGGGTCTTACTAGATATGGCTAAGTTTGGAGAAATGTACTGCTGGACAATTAAAGACGACCCTTCGGTGTGCCCCTACATTAGACCAGGAGAGGAATACCTTCTGGGCGACGTTAAAAAACGCATTAGAGAGAAATGTATTGGGTGCGAGGAGCTTAGAGGCGATTTAAAAGCCCTTGCAGAAGAGAAGGGTTCTGTGTTTGAGGCGTTTCCGATAGTTCTTGATGAACTCGTAAAAAGTGAACAGAAAGAACTAAAAAGGTATGGGCAATCCCTCAAAATTAAAGAAGACATGTTTGATATGCTCATACATCTCTCAACTTCGCTTAAGCTTGTACTCAACCTAGACGAGATACTATATAAAGGTCTTGTGGCATTCACAACGGGAAGCAGTTTTGGTTTCAATCGTGCCATTGTGCTTCTTTCTCAGAATAGAAAGCTTCGCGGGTACTTTGCGCTTGGTCCCAAAAGCCCCGAAGAGGCTTTCATTATATGGAGAGATATTTCAGAAAAAAACCTAACCATATCAGACCTTTTTAGATTTTCCCCCGATATATTTAAAAAGGAGAAAGAGAAGTTCAGCGAAGTCCTTAGACAAATGGAATTCGACATAAATAAGGGGGTATTTAAAAGGGTTTTCAAAACAGGCATGATAATCGGAGTTCCACCCGATGATTTTAGTGCGCTTAAGGACTTCTACCCGTCGGGCGTTATGCTGAGGGTTTCTCCCGAAGATGATGTGCCTGGAGCGCTCCGCAACTTCTATCGCGATACTCCATTCTGGATAGTTCCTCTGTTTTCGCACCTGAAGCGTCCCCTTGGGGCAATACTACTTGACAATTTTCTCACAAGAAGAGAGGTGTCAGAAGAGGAATTAAAGGCGATAGAGATTTTTGCCACAGAGATCTCGCTTGCGCTTGAAATAGGACTGACTTATGAGGAACTCGAAGAAAGGGTTGAGACGCTCGAAGAGGCGAACGTCAAACTGAGAGAGCATCAAGAACTCATAGTGAAGCTCAGAGAAGAGGCTTTGATAGGCGAGATGGTGCT
The DNA here is from genome assembly GCA_050259195.1 of Ignavibacteriales bacterium. Classification (GTDB taxonomy): domain Bacteria; phylum Desulfobacterota_D; class UBA1144; order Nemesobacterales; family CSP1-2; genus PSLL01. Next base: position 15,889 of record JBLNAE010000346.1, on the reverse strand, counting down.
TCAGTTGACCCATTCCTTTAAGAACCCGGTTATTGCGATAGCGGGGCTTGCAAAGGTATTAAGAAAAAAAACCGATCCCGGATCGCCCATTACGAAGTATGCGGATGCGATACTTGAAGAGGCTATTAAGCTTGAAGAGACACTCAAAGACTTTGTGAACTTGGTTAAGACCAAGTACAAGTCGGATAAATCCTATATAGACGTAAACAAGGTGGTTGAGCTACTCTATCAAGAAAAGAGGGCGAAGGGAAAACTTCAGAGCGTGGATTTCCATCTCAACCTTGGAGAAAACCTTCCTCCTGTTTTCGAGAACCAATATCAGCTCTATTACTGTATTGAGAACATAGTGAATAACTCTATTGAAGCAATGCCCGAAGGAGGCGAGCTTTTCATAGAAACAATGGCTCAGGACGGGTTTATTTCGGTAAGTGTAAGGGACACGGGCCCCGGTATTCCGGCTGATGTGATGAACAATCTCTTTAAACCATTTTTTACGACGAAAACCCTGGGGAGCGGTTTGGGACTCTACACGTCAAAGGAGATAATTGAGAATATGGGTGGCCACATAGTTGTCTCGTGCGAAAGAGAAAAGGGCTGCAGCGTAACCATAAAAATTCCGACTGTAGAGTGGAATTTAAATGGAGAAAAAGAAGGGGTGAATTATGAGCAGAATCTTAGTAGTTGACGATGAACCTAATATAAGGCTAGTCTACAGGGAGGTGTTAAGCGATGGAGGATACAATGTTTTAGAGGCTGAATCCGCAAAGGAGACCTTTGATATACTCAAACGTGAACCCGTTGATTTGGTTGTTCTAGACATAAAGCTCAGGTCTGAAAGCGGACTCGATGTGCTCCAAAGAATAGCAAATGAATTTCCGCATCTTCCTGTGATACTGTGCTCTGCTTATGTCTCTTTCCAGAATGATTATACATCCTGGCTTGCAGAGAGCTACATTGTAAAGTCAAGCGACCCCGAAGAGCTATTGAATGAGGTAAACAAAGTTTTGAAGAAGGGGGAGTCTAAATGAAGGCAGTAGTTCTCGCGGGTGGCTTTGGAACGAGAATAAAACCCCTTACGTACTCGCTTCCGAAGCCCATGCTTCCGCTTGCCGGAAAACCCATACTAGAACACGTAGTAAATCTCCTGAAGAATCACGGAATTACTGAACTCATATTCTTGCTCTATTTCCAGCCCGAGGTTATAAAGAACTATTTCGGCGACGGAAGCGGATTCGGAGTAAAAATAAATTATATAATTCCGCCTGAGGATTATGGAACCGCAGGGGCCGTAAAATTTGCATCGGATTACCTCAAGGGCGAAGAATCCTTTCTCATAATAAGCGGTGACCTTCTTACCGATGTGGATTTAACGAGTTTTATTGATTTTCATAAGAGTAAGAAGGCTATGGTCACAATTGGGCTTACATCTGTAAAGGACCCGCTGCAATTTGGAATTGTAATCACGGACAATGATGGAAAGGTTGTAAAGTTTCTTGAAAAACCCGGCTGGGGCGAGGTCTTTAGCGACTCGATAAACGCGGGGATCTATGGGATGAATACCGCAGTTCTTGATTCAATTCCGGGCAGGCAGACTTTTGATTTCAGCCATGATCTATTCCCAAGGCTTCTTGGCGAGGGGAAACCGATCTTCGGATTCTCACTTCGGGGCTACTGGCGCGACGTGGGAGATGCAACTTCATACTGGGAAGCGAATATGGATATATTAGCCGGAAGGCTGAGGGTGAAAGGTTCGGGAAAGCGGCTCGATATAGTTGGAAAGGACATCTGGCTTGGAAATAATGTGGATATTGCCCCGGATGCAGAGCTTGGGGGAACCGTAATAATTGGGGAGGGTGTAAGGATAGAAGGGAAAGCCAGAATAAAAAATTCCATAATTGGCGACCGCTCTCTGATCCATCAGAGCGCAAAGGTTCAAAAGAGCATACTGTGGAGGGATACGTACATTGATGAAAACTCTGAGATTGAGGGGAGCGTTATATGCTCTAACGTGAGGGTTGGAAAAGAGGTAAAGATTGAACACGGGGTAGTGGTTTCAGAAAACTGTTCAATAGGCAGCGGTGCGACGCTCAAAGATGGAGTCAAAATCTGGCCCAGTAAAGAGGTCGAACCTGGCGCTATAGTGTCTTCTAATCTTATATGGGGTGAGAGATGGAAAAGAAGCCTGTTTGAAGAATCTAAGGTTACTGGGCTTTCAAACTTTGAGCTTACCCCTGAATTTGCGGCAAAATTGGGTGCCGCGTTTGCATCCCTTCTTCCAAGAGGCTCATCGGTTCTTGTAGGAAGGGACACACATAAGGCTCCAAGAATGATAAAGCGTGCCTTTGTCGCGGGAGTTCTTTCTGCGGGTGTAAATGCAAGGGACCTCAAAGCAATTCCTATTCCCATTCTTCGTTATAAACTCCAGACATTTGGCGAGGTAGGAGGGGCTTACTTTAAATACTCTCCCGAAAATCCTGAGGTGACTGAAATACTTTTTTATGATTCAAACGGGTTTGAGGTGTCCACATCGTTTGAGAAGTCGTTTGAGAGAATATTTCAGCGCGAAGATTTTCGCCGCGTAGAGGAGCGGGCCGTTGGAAGAATCTCGGATCTGAGCGGCATAGTGGATTTCTACAAAGAGGGGTTCATAAAGGCTATAAAAAGAGAGAGCATAAAGGAAAAAAGATTCAGAATCGTTGTGGATTTTTCATTCGGCCCTTCTTCGGAGTACTTCCCTTCAATTCTTAATGAACTCGGATGCGAAGTGATAAGCCTCAACGCCTACACGACGGAGCACGGGGGCGCAATAAATGTGGATAGGACGCTTGGACTCCTTTCGGACATCGTGAAGGTTACGGATGCGACTGCCGGGTTCTGGATTGACCCCTGGGCTGAGAGGCTCTACATCGTGGATGAAACGGGAAAGATATATAAAGACATGGATTCCTTTCTTCTCTTATTTCATCTCGTTCTCAAAGCCGAAGATTCCGGTGCTATTGCGGTTCCTCTTTTTGTTCCTTCCTATCTGGAGGAGGTTGCCGAAGAGAATAAATTTAAGATAAAAAGGACCAAAAACAGCGTAAGAGCATTATCTGAGGCTGTAAGGGATAAGGATGTAAGGGTCGTGAGTTTCCCGGATGGGAGATTTATATTTACTGAATTTCAAACTGCTTACGACGGGATGTTTGCTATTGCAAAAACGGTTGAGATTATGTCAAAGCTGGATGTTAAGCTCTCTGAGATCTCAAAAGAGATTCCTAAAATTAATTTTCTCCACACTACTGTTCCCTGCCAATGGGAGTCGAAGGGAGTGGTGATGAGAAAGGTGTCTCAAGAGGCCCTTGGGAAAAAGGCGACTTTCCTTGACGGCGTAAAAATATCATTTAACGGCTCTTGGGTTCTTGTGTTTCCTGATCAGTATAAGTCGGTTATTCATCTATACACCGAGGCTAAATCCGAAAAAGAAGTTCAGATTCTTATTAATGAGTATACAAAGAAGATCGAGAGCTGGGTGAGAAGCTAAATCCTGAGAGAGCCGAAATTTCTAGGTATAATAATCCACCAGGGCTACGAACCGGTAGTTCACTGCATAGGATTTTGGTTATTTATTATTCTGAAGGGCAGATCAGTTTATCTGCCTTGATGACGGGGTAGTACTGGTTTAACAGATGCTCCTTTCATCTTTATTCTCTCCCTCAAGGTGGAAGGAAAATTAAATAAAGTAACCTGCTTGGAGGATTAATAAATGAATAGGGCATTGAGGTTTTTGTTCCTTGTGCTGTTTCTTCTTGTATCGTGCACCAAAACAGAAAGAAAGGAGGAAGCAAAAAAAGAGGAGAACAGAGCACAAAGGGAATCTCCCCAGATGGTGGTATCGCCGTCTGCGCTTCCGTCCTTTGCCAGGCTTGTAAAAAGGCTAAAACCCGCCGTAGTTAATATCAGCACGACCAGTGTAATTCATGAGACGGGATTTTTTTCGCTTCCCTCTCCACACGGCGGAGGGGACGATCCGTTTGAAGAGTTCTTTAAGAGATTTTTTGGAGACATTCCTCAGAGAGAGTTCAAGCAGAGGGGTCTCGGCTCTGGATTCGTTATAAGCGAAGACGGCTACATAATTACGAATAATCACGTAGTTGAAAAAGCGGAAGACATTGAGGTAATACTCGAAAATGGAGAGAAATACAAAACCAAGGTTGTCGGAACGGACCCAAAAACCGATCTCGCACTCTTGAAAATAGAGCCTAAAGGAAAACTCTCAAAGGTAACTTTAGGGGACTCGGATAAGCTACAGATCGGAGACTGGGTGGTTGCCATAGGGAACCCATTTGGGCTTGGACATACGGTTACTGCTGGAATAGTCAGCGCAAAAGCAAGGGTTATTGGCTTTGGCGATTATGACGACTTTATACAGACAGATGCCCCGATTAATCCTGGAAATAGCGGTGGGCCTCTTTTTAATCTCAATGGAGAAGTGGTGGGGGTGACAAGTGCAATACTTGCAAGGGCGCAGGGAATAGGGTTTGCAATCCCAGTGAATCTTGCAAAAGACATAATAGAGCAGCTAGAAGGCGGCGGAAAAGTCGTGAGAGGATGGCTTGGCGTGCAGGTTCAAGACCTGACTTCTGAGGTCGCCGAGGCAATGAAATCGCCGGATGTAAAAGGTGCTCTCGTAAGCGACGTATCAAGCGGCGGTCCCGCTGATAAAGCAGGGATAAAGAGAGGAGACATCATTTTGGAATTCAACGGACGCAGGATTGATAATAATGAAGAGCTTCCAAGGATGGTTGCAATGACACGGCCGGGCACGGACGTGAAGATCAAGGCGTTAAGATACGGAGGCGAAAAAAGCTTCTCCGTTAAATTGGGGGCGCTTTCATCAAAAGACTCAAATATGGAACAGGGGCAAAATTCGGAAAGCAAACTAGGGCTTACAGTTGAGAAGTTAACGCCTGAGATTGCCAATAGATTGGGGATTGAAGAAGGCGTTATTATAACTAAAGTGGACTCTGGAAGCCTAGCGGATGAGTCGGGATTCCGAAACGGGGACGTCATACTTGAGATAAACAGAAAGAGAATTACAACCCCCGAGGATTATAAAAACTTTGCAAATTCATTAAAAAAAGGACAAACCGCACTCTTCCTCGTAAAGCGGGGAGAAGTTGCGCTGTATATTGTCATAAGGCTTTAGTGTAATTACGGCTTGAATATAACTTGTAACACCACCAGAGCATATGAATTAGAATATGGCCTAACCTATGCGCCTAACTTCTCAAGCTCGTATATTCTCATTTACTGTCTCGGTAATCCTCTTTATTCTGCTTATCGAATCTGTACCACATTCAATTCATCACATAGGCGAATCTGAAAAAGAAAGGTCTGAGAAGCCATGTCTTTTCCTTACATACTGGCTTCAGAGTTCTTCATCTACAATTTCTGGCCCTTCGATTACCCTCTTAACGAACAATTATGTAGTTGAATATTTACCATTAAATGAAAATCCTTTAATAGAGTTTTATAAGGACTCTTCATTATTAATCCGTTCTCCTCCAATCTTAGATTAGTCCTGTAACAGTCCATTCAGGGCGAATCCAAGATTCGCCCCTCCACATATTAATCGAGTTTCATGCGATATTTCCATGAAAATCCTATGAGGATTTTTTTTTCAAAAAGGAGGAGAATCATGGGGAAATTATTAATGATTCTTGCGTCGTGTTTATTCTTTTTTACTCCAATTTTATTATCAATGCCTGTGTTCTCCTGGGCGCATGGGTTTGCAGGCAAGCGGTTTTTCCCTACCACGCTGTCTGTTGATGACCCTTTCATTTCTGATGAATTTAGTTTCCTCTTCAACTATATACATGATCCAGACGGAAAAACCGCCGAGTTTTCGGTTGATTATTCCAAGCGGATTTTTCCTCATTTTGGGATTGAGATTAGCGATGCGTTTCAATTTGTGAAACCGGATGGAGAAAAAACTCAACACGGATTTGGAAACCTAGAGTTGGGAGCGAAATACCAGTTCCTTACGAACGCCTCTCATGAAGCCATACTCTCGATCGGGTTGAATGCGGAGATTGGCGATACCGGGAATAGTTCCGTGGGAGCTGATGAGTTCTCAACAATCTCTCCCGCCTTCTTCTTCGGCAAGGGGTTTAGCGACCTGCCGGAGCGGCTGAAATACCTAAGACCACTGGCGATTACCGGGGTTATCGGTCCTAATTTTCCTACCCGTAGCGAGAATGTTACTACCACTGTGAATCCGGATAGCGGGGAAATCGAACAGGATGTAGAGCAGAATCCTATTACACTTAGCTACGGGTTTACTATACAATATAATCTTCAGTATCTTCAATCGTTCGTCAGGGATATAGGTCTTCCGGTTCCATTAAACCGAATGATCGTTGTTGCGGAGTTTCCTTTTGAAACAGACTTGAATCGCGAAAGCGCTGGTGATACAACGGGATTTGTGAATCCTGGTATAATCTGGTTCGGCAAGTACATCGAGCTGGGGATCGAAGCTCAAATCCCGATTAATGAACGTACAGGGGACCATATAGGAGTTCTAGCTCTGATACACTTTTTTATTGACGACCTATTCCCAAATAGCTTGGGAAGACCGATTTTTCACTAGAGGAGAGGTAGGATTATGGAAGCATTCAACATCATTGCGCCTTGCATTTTTATGTTTCTCAGCACACTGCCAACTATGGTTGGGGCGCACGCCTTCCCCGATCATTCTGAACCAAAGGTGGGTGCAACAGTTAGTGTTGTCCCTACCCAGGTTCGTATCTGGTTTGATGGCGAGTTAGAGCCTGAATTTAGCACACTCCGTGTTGAGAATGCCAATGGTCAGCGGGTAGACAGAGGAGATGGGCACGTTGATAACTCTGATCCGACTCTGCTTGAGGTAAATCTGCCCTCCCTTCCTTCTGGTACTTACCGCGTTACTTGGAGCGTTATCGCTCGGGACGGGCATCGAACTGAAGGGGACTATACATTCACCGTTAAATAATTTTACGGGGACCCAATGGGTCGCCCTATATTCTACTCACCAAGGCTGATGGACCACCCAAAATGGTAATATAGAACTCACTAAAGAGAGAGTTGAGCATGGAGAGTGGTTTCTTACATATCATCCCTACGGCATTTGACCTTCTGGCCCTGTTCATATGTATTGGAGCCTTGGCTTGTCATCTATGGGTGCTTCCTCCCACAGGCGGAGTTTTGAATTATTCTGTCCCTGAGGTTCTGCACGTATGCCTTTGGCATCTGCTCGCAGCAGGGGTCGCGGCGTTGACCATAAGCAGCGTTACTGAGTTATTTATGCGCGCTATAGAGATGAGCGACCGCCCCCTTTCGGCAATTTTTTCTGTGCTGCCTACGGTCCTCTTGCGAACCCACTATGGGCATCTATGGGTTGTCCGTCCTGCGGCGCTCGCGGCGTTATGGATTGGGTGGTGGGCTGGCAAAAGACGCCTTGATTCTCGTGCAATTTCCATGTTTATGCTGGGTGCTGGGGCTGTTATTGCTATGACTCGAAGCGCATCGGGTCACGCCGCCTACCGGGGAGACCTGACACTTCCTGAACTAATGGATTGGCTCCATCTTCTATCTGGCTCAGTCTGGGGAGGCGGTCTTATAGCGCTTTCAATTGTTGTTCTACCAAAGATGATTGAGCTTCATCAACACCGACGTGCGCTCATTGCCTACATAGCTCATAGGTTTTCTACGCTTGCCGGGATCGCGCTCAGCACTATATTAGTCACGGCAACGTACAACGCCTGGATTCAGGTGGGAAGTTTTCGTGCCCTTTGTGGAACGCCTTACGGTCGAATAGTAGTTATCAAGATTCTATTATTGCTTGTGCTTATAACAATCGGGATTTCTAACCGTTACATCAGTATCCCGTTCCTGCGGAAGTGGGCTGGTCACACATTTGCTGGACATGGGCCATTTCATCGCTTATTTGTCGTTTTGTACTTTGCCCTCTTCAGGCCTAATATACGGGAGGACCAGATATTAAACCGATTCAGGCGCAAGGTCTTTGCAGAGGCGATACTCATTGTGGTGGTCCTCATATGCACGGCCATCCTGCTGCACGGGGTACCAGCTCGTCATTTGTTCAACATGGGACACAGGCATGTTATGGAGAGAGGTCAAATGTAGAAGGGAAGAGGGCTTACACCGAATATAGTTTTTGAGGTAGAGTTTACTGGTTTGCTTCAAGTACGATAGTTAGGCAGTTAATATTATTGGAAATGGAAATGAAAAACACAAGAACACCTGGATTGATCATCCTGGTTCTATCGGCTTTGGGTATAGTGCTTTCTGGATATTTGACTTATCTCTACTATACCAAGGCGCGGGCTACATTTTGCGCCGCAGATTCCGGCTGTGATACTGTGAGAGAAAGTCCATATTCTGCAATTCTTGGAATCCCCGTGGCGGTTTTCGGCGTTATCGGGTATTTATCTATTTTTATTTCATCTTTTATATCTGTTTCATATCGAGCTAAGTGGGTTTTACTTTATTTTTTTTCTTTGGCTGGATTTGTTTTTTCTGCATACCTTACGTACATCGAGCTTTTTGTTATAAAGGCTTTTTGTCCATATTGCGTGGCTTCTGCCTTTATAATCACCGGCATTTTAATTACGCTACTACTAAGAAAGCCTGATTCGTTGCCGGGAACTTCTTTTACGAAATTTGCGATCCTAAGTGGAGTCATAGTTGCAGTTGTCCTTTTAGGCTCTGTCTTTCTTCAACCAAATGGACTGAGCACCGGTTCAAAAGATACATGGCAAGTAAGCCTTGCAAAACACCTCACAGAAGTAGGAGCTACTATGTATGGTGCATACTGGTGCCCTCACTGTATGGAACAAAAAGAGCTTTTTGGAGAGGCCTTTAAATATATTAACTATGTGGAATGCGATCCAATGGGAAGGAGAGCAAATCCAGCTCTGTGCAATGAAAAGGGTATAAAAGGGTATCCCACATGGGAAATAAAGGGGAATTTTTATCCGGGGGTAAGATCGCTTGAAGAACTATCTAATCTTTCGGAATATAAGGAGGCAAAATAATGATAAAGCATATTGTGATGTGGCGACTTAAAGATTTTGCAAATGGCGCGGATAAAGGGGAAAAGGCAAAGAAGTTAAAAAGCCTCCTTGAGTCTCTAAAAGGCATGATTGGTGAAATTAAGCGTATTGAGGTTGGCATTAACATTAATCCATCCGATGCGGCTTTTGATGTCGTTCTGTTTTCAGAATTTGATAGTTTAAGCGACCTTGAAGACTATCAAAAACATCCCGAACACTTAAAGGTAGCGAGTTTTGTAACCGAGGTGCGCTCGGAAAGAGGGATGGTCGATTACGAAATTTGAAATCTGGGAATATTTATCCGATTCCAATTATTAACCCATGATTTATGGTAGAACAGACATTTCTGTTTGTTCCTGAGTTCCTGTTGCTTCTAACTATAATGCTTTAACCGGAGAGAAAGGAGATCTAAAAGATTGGGGATTCACTGAGATTACAATATCAATTAATCTCAATCAATCTTGATAAATCTCGATTAATCTCAATGAATCTCTATTATTCTTCCAATAACTCTGCCGCTAATAAATTGATATTTTTATTTTGGAATTGGTATAAGCAAATACGGATTGACAAGCGTATGTCTCAAAGCGTAATATCTCTCTATGGCCGCCATGACAATAGAGGAGATTATCAAAGAGGCAAAAAGAAGAAGGATTGATCTGGGAGATGACCCTGCAAAGACGATAAGGTTTTATGTAAAGCTGGGTTTTATTCCGGAACCCGTAAGCCGGAAGACTGGAAATGCTAAAGGAAAAGCGACTAGGCTCTACTACCCTGAATCTACTCTCGATAAACTGGCTCAGATAAAAGCCCTCAAATATCAGGGGCTTTCTCTCGATGAAATCCGGGACAGCTTTGCACTCGAATACGTGCAAAATGCTCTAAGAGACCTTTTAAGCCGTGCTGATGATGAAAAAATAAGACAGCTTGCCCGCATCATAGAAAGCAAGGGGAACGAACTTGAAGCGATAATAGAAGCCCCACTTGTTTATCTCATCGAGGGGATGTCTCAAGAAGAGGCAAAAAGGCTCCTTACGTTATTTTGCGGTGTCGCGTTCTATGATCTTCTTGAGGCGCAGAGGGCGCTTGAGGAATTTAGATTAAACGATGCGAGGAGGGCACTTTTTAAGGCAATATTCTACAACTCGGTAGCCGTTTTGAGACTTGCCCGCACAACAGGCGATTCAAAGCTGGAGTCTACCGCATCGGAGGTTTATGAGAAGGTGGTTCTTGATCCAATACGCAAGGCGAGCGAGCGCGTAAGAAAAGAGTTCATAAACTCTGTCGAGGTGTACCTTAAGGAAAAGAAAGGCTCAAGAGGCTGATTCCACGCGCTTAGATACGTAGTCGGAAATGGTATTGATGGTTGAGATAAGTTCTTGATTGACTTCGCTTTCATCAATAGTTATATGAAACTCTTCTTCAAGCGCCACTATTAGCTCTAGTGTGGCTACGGAATCAACGCCTACTCCAAGCTCAATTAGAGGAGCATCGTCTCCTATATCCTCCGGCTTAAACCCCTGAAGCAGTTTACTGATTAAAACCTTTTTAATCCTATCTTTGATCTCTCTATTCATGTGTTTATCTATACGCAGTTCGTGAAAGGATAATTAGCCACAAAGGCGCGAGGACACGGAGCTTGAAATTTAAATTTAACATCCTTTCTTGGTGTCTTTGTGGCAAAAATCGTGTATCAAACCTAAATCATGAATCACCTAAAAAATGTCACTTTAAATGCTCCCTTAAAACCTTCCCCGTAGGGCTTTTCGGGATTTTGTCCCTGAATTCGACTATGCGTGGGATTTTAAAATCCGATATGTGACCTTTGCAATAATCATAGACCTCTTTAGCTACTATATTCCCCCTCGGCACTATTATGGCCTTTACGGATTCGTTTCCGTGGTTGTCTTTCACGCCGAGGACAACTGCTTCCTTAATTTTTGGATGGTTTAGAAGAAGGTTTTCTACCTCTATTGGATCAACCTTATTCCCGGCAACGTTTATAAGCAACTTCTTCCGACCTACAATGTATATATAACCCTCTTCGTCTATTTTTCCTAAATCTCCCGTAAAATAGTATCCATTTCTAAAAACCCTCTTTGTTTCCTCAGCAAGACCATAGTACCCGGTTGTCATTGAGGGGCTTTTTACGGCTATTTCTCCGACCTCGTTTATATCGGCCTCGCCTCCATCCTCTCTAAAAATCTTCACCTCAACATTCTTAACAGGGAATCCTACCGAATTAAATCTTTTTTCATCGCTGAGATTGATTGAAATCACGCCCGTTTCGGTAGAGCCGTAGAATTGCCTTGGGTATATACCAAATCTTCCGTGAAATTTGTCAAAAGTCTCTTTTGATAACGGTGCTCCAGCGGAGATGACGAGCCGAAGGGATGAAAAGTCTCTCGGCTTTGGCAAAAAGGTTTCTGCAATGACATTCAGCATAAAGGGCACGACGGGGAGAACCGTGATGGATTCTTCTTCTATCAGGTTCATTACTCTGTTCCGGTTGAATTCTCCCAAAACGCACATCGAGGCCCCGACTTTTGCCGCACTTATAAAGTTCCCAAATCCATAAGTATGTGAAAGAGGAACAGTAAAAAGAATCCTGTCCCTTTCGGTCCATCCTATAGTTTGAGTGTGGTTGTCTGCAAGAGCGATAAGATTGAAATGGGTTCGCGATACCCGCTTTGGCTTTCCCGTAGAGCCGGTTGAGTAGAGATAAATCGCCTCATCGCCCGGCTTTATTGAGGCTTTGATATAATTCTCAATATTGCCTTCTGAAAAAGACCAGTCTGTTTTGTCTCCTTTTATTGTAACAACGGTTGTGTCTGTCCCGGCTGTAACCTTTTCCGCAACTGGTTTTAATCTGTCTTCCGTGATTAGGATTTTTACCTGAGAATATGAGGCATAGAATCTGATCTCATCCTCTTTGTATGCGACATTTATGGGAACGGAAATTGCTCCAAGACTCGCTATGCTAAAAAAACTTATGATAAACTCGATTGAGTTGGGAAGTAAGATTGCAACCCTGTTGCCGTATCCTATTTCTCGCGACCTGAGAAAAGATGATAGGTTCCTTACCATCAAGTCCACGGTCCCGTATGTAACTCTTCGGTCTCCTTCTACGATGGCTACTCTATCCGAGTATTTTTCTACAGTTGATAAAAATAAATCCGAGACGGTGTTCATCTTTTTGTTTTTTGTAGGGGTAACTTGTCAGGCTGTCCCTTACGGATACATTCCCGGAGATTTTAGACCCTCGCCCTCAGGAAAATCGAGCATGATATTCATATTCTGAACTGCCTGACCCGCTGCTCCTTTTCCCAGATTGTCGAGAGCGGTAATGGATACGAATGTATCTCCCTGAAAACCTATTCCTAGATCACAGAAATTTGAAAACCTTACGTTCTTTGTTGCGGGAATTTTCTCTTTCTCGTAGATTCTGATAAATGAATTTTCACCATAATATCGCTTATACAATTCCAGAATGCTTTCGTCGGTCTTTTTTTCTCTGAGTTTGACATACATCGTTGTTAAGATCCCCCGGTTCATAGGAACCGTATGAGGAATAAAAATAACATCCACTGGAGCACCTCTCAAGTTTGAAAGCTCCTGCTCCATTTCGGGCTTCTGGCGGTGTCCTTCCACTCCATAGGCCGACACAGATTCGCTAGTCTCGGAATAATGAACATCGAGCGACGGCGCCCTTCCCGCGCCCGTAAGACCCGATTTTGAATCTACAATCACGGAATCTTTTACAAAGCCTTTTGAGAACAACGGGGCCAATCCGAGAACGACCGCCGTTGAGAAGCAACCGGGATTTGCCACGAGTCTTGCGTCCCTTATTTTTTCTCTATATATCTCAGGAAGGCCGTAGATGGCTTCTTCAAGAAAATCCCTGTAAGGGTGTTTGGATTTATACCAGCTTTCATAAGTAGCAGCATCCTTGATTCTAAAGTCTGCGCTGAAATCAATCACACGCGCTCCGGACTGGATGAGTTTTTTTACAAAGTGCATTGATGTACCGTGAGGGAGGCATGAAAAAGCCAAGTCAACTTTACTGAGATTTCCGAGTTGAGCTATCTTGGCGCACTCTAAATCCAAAAACTTGCGAAACTGAGGAAAAACCTCCCACATCTTCTTTCCGGCAAACTTCTCTGATGTGAGCCATGAGATTTCGACTCCCGGATGGCTTACCAGCAATCTAATTAGCTCGGCTCCCGTATAACCCGTGGCTCCAAGAACCCCGACCTTTAATTTCATGGCTCTTTTACCTATATTATGTAGATTTTGATTTAATCCCACTTAATTGTAAACGGTAATATCTCTGCTTTCTAATGAAACTCAACTTGTTAAGTTGCCGGGCTCAAGCTTTACCTTAATCCAATCCATCCTGACTGTCGTTCGTCGAAGGCCTTATAAGCGTCAATAGCCGAGCTGAGAGGCTCAACCTGTGTAAGGACCTGTGCGGGATCAATAGTACCAACACGAACCATATTGATGAGCATCGGGATATATTTATGGTGATTGCAGATTCCCATATTGATCGCAATATTCTTGTTGAGTGCAATGCCGATCGGAAAGAACCGGGCTGTTCGAGGATAGCTGCCGATAATAGAGAGGGTTCCTGCCTTTGCCAGGGCTTCGACTGCCCACGACAGGGCCTGAGACGGAGCATCGCCGTGATACCAGTTTTTGTCATGAGGATTAGTATCGGGCGCAACCTTCTCGATTTCCTCCTCGAACTCTCCTTCTTGCCATCTTGCCTTCTTAGCAGCCGGGCCATGACGGGGACGTTCTGCATCAACACCCACAGCATCTATAGCGCAATCAACACCAATACCGCCGGTGAGTTGCTGGATCAACTCGACCGGATCGTCAGAGTTAAAATCAATTATTTCGGCTCCCTGTGCTTGTGCCATCTCGAGACGCGAGGGAATTGTATCAACCGCCAGAATACGACTGGTTCCAAGGAGCTTAGCGCTCGCAATTACAAACTGACCGACGGGACCGCATCCAAAAACTGCAACTGTATTACCGGGACGAATTTCAGCCAGTTTTGCTCCGAAGTAGCCTGTAGGTAAGATGTCCGATATAATGATTGCCTGCTCATCGCTTATCTCGTCAGGAAGTTTGAGAAGTCCAACATTAGCATAAGGAATGCGTGCTTTTTCGGCCTGAAGGCCGTTGAATGCCCCGCTTCCTTCCGGCCCTCCGAAAAATGCTGGACCTGCTTTTGACCCCTTTGGATTAGCATTATCGCATTGAGCGTAGTATCCGGCGCGACAGTATGAGCAAAAGCCGCAGGCTATAATAGAGGGAATAACAACCCGATCTCCGACTTTCAGGTTTCGTACCCCAGTCGCAATCTCTTCAACAGTTCCTACTCCCTCGTGTCCCAAGATTGTGCCTGGTCTCATTCCGCTCTTCGTTCCTCGTATCATGTGTAAATCGGTTCCGCAGATTGCGCTTGCGGTAAGGCGCACAATGGCATCAGTCGGCTCCTGAATCTTTGGTTCAGGCACCTCCTCAAGGCGAATATCGCCAACTCCGTAGAAGACAATTGCCTTCATATACCCCTTTCCTTTCTCATAAAATGTCCCTTGAAATTATCCCGACTTCAAACTGGCTTCTTTTATTTTTATTGCAATGTTTATACCAGCGGGCTCAGTTATTCTTAATCTCTAATTTTCATAGTAGGTTATAAATAGAGATATATTAAAAATACACTTGCATGCGTGCTAATACACTGAAAAGATGTGTAGATTTGCACAAAGATAAAGGGCTGTTGGGTTGCAAATCTTGACCAATCCTCACTCCGTTGTAAACTGCTGAAGAAGAGGATGTTTATTCTATGGGGAATGAGACAGCTCAATGACCGAGCGAATTGTAAAACGAGGCGATGAAGTAGTCCACGAATTTTAAAAGGGAGAAAATTACATATGTCTCAATTTACACTTATTATGGGTAATAAAAACTATTCATCTTGGTCGCTCAGAGCGTGGTTGGTGCTGAAGCATCTAGCTACACCTTTCGAAGAAGTGGTAATTCCACTGTATCAGGAAGAAAGCCGCAACATCCTCTTGCATTATTCGCCGTCGGGTAAGGTTCCGGTGTTGAAGCATGGGGAATATACCATTTGGGATTCATTAGCTATTTGCGAGTATCTTTCTGAAATCTTTCCCGATCGCAAGCTCTGGCCTGCCGATTCTCACACGCGTGCGTACGCTCGCTCAATCAGTGCGGAGATGCATTCAGGGTTTCAAAATCTCAGACAAAATATGCCCATGAACTGCCGCCTTTCCCGTCCTGGATATGGAAAAATGGCGGATGTTGACCGGGACATCCAACGCATCGTTGCCATCTGGACAGAGTGTCGAAAGCAATTTAGCTCAAAGGGTGATTTTCTCTTTGGGACATTCAGCATTGCCGACGCCATATATGCCCCCGTGGCGTCGCGGTTTAAAACCTACGGCGTCACTTTTAATGGAGCAGCTCAGGATTACGTAAATACAATTATGAATTTACCGTCAATCAAAGAATGGTATGACTCTGCCCGAAAAGAGCCATACTCCATACCTATGTTTGATTGATAAGTGTGTTTTATGTGATTGGCGATTTTACTTGGATGTAACAGTTGAAACTTTTGCGTGAGACTTTTTTGGGAAGACTGTTGAAATCAATCCCTTTTGGGTGTTTATTGGCGTGTGCATAGAAATGTGTAAACCTCTCAGAATTACAATACTTAAAGTTTTGGCGGAGGGCGAGGGACTCGAACCCCCAATCCTCAA
>JBLNAE010000345.1:0-22047 GCA_050259195.1 Ignavibacteriales bacterium | reverse complement strand
GCGTCCAGCATGGTTTTTAATGATTTAATATCTAGTAAAGATAAGGATATGATTGTCTATCCTACCGGACACATTGGGCTTTCGGTAAGCAGCAGGGCCCTGAGAGACCTCTGGCCCAGGGTCGCGGATTGGCTAATATCAAGGTCTAAATAATTCATTGACACTAGAGGGGCAGTTCGCGAACTGCCCCTACAATTGCCCATCTCGCTTTATTTTCCGTTTATCAAATTGCTTTGAGCATTGAGCACCACCCCCGTAATACGGCTTGCAGAAGAAAGGAAAGAAAAATCCCGCAAAGGCATCCAAGCGCACCAAATCTCTATAATCTAATCTCCTTGAATTTCCGTAAAAATATTATAGGCTTTTCTTCCGAGTCTCAGATTTTCAAAGAGGATTTTTCAGATTCAGGAAAAGCAGATCAAAGAAAGCGTAAAAAAGCAATTTGGAGCTCGGGCCTCATACTATGCCAAAAGCAAACCGCACTCAAGCGGAGATTCCCTCCAAGTGATGGTCTCCTGGGCAGAGCCAAAGGGAGATGAAATCCTGCTTGATGTTGCAACCGGCACGGGGTTTACCGCTTTTGCTTTTGCACCTCGTGTGTCGAATGTAGTTGCCCTGGACATTACTCCTGAGATGATAGACCAAGCTAAGGTCATTGCTCGTGATCAGAAAATCGCAAACGTATCTTTTGAGGTCGGAGAGTCAGAGAAACTTCCATTTAAGAATAACATTTTCAACGTTGTCACGTGCCGAATTGCAGCTCACCACTTTGTAGATATAGTTAGCTTTCTAAGCGAGGTACAAAGGGTTCTGGTTCCAGGTGGAATATTCCTCTTGGTGGATTCATGCTCACCTGAAGATAAAGAGATAAATGGATGGCATAATCATATTGAAAAATTAAGAGACCCGTCTCACGTCACGAATTATCTTCCAAGCGCATGGAAAGGCATGATTGAAAAATCGGGAATGGTTATCGAAAAAATAGATGCTGAGTTGTGTAGAACCTATTTGAGTTTTTCCGACTGGACAAGAACCGCTGGGTGCAGTAAGAAAGTTAAAGAAGAATTACTTATGCTCTTTCGCTCCGCTCCAAGGAATATAACAGATGCCTTTCAAGTTTATGGGGAAAATGAGGACATCCATTTCTCATGGCCTCTCGTTTTGATAAAGGCAAGAAAATTCAGATAAGGAATGCAGATGAACCGATTTGTTAAATCCCACGGTCTGGGGAACGACTACTTCGTCCTGGATAAAGCCGATATTTCATTTGAACTCAATCCAGAAGTGATAAGACTTCTTTGCCATAGGAATTACGGAATTGGCTCGGATGGAATACTCCTTCTTGTGCCATCCGACAGAGCCGATTTTGGTCTCAGGATTTTTAACCCAGACGGAAGCGCAGCGGAAAAGAGCGGGAATGGACTCAGGATTTTCGCTAAATTTCTCTACGAGCACGGATATGTGAAAAAAGGTTCGTTCAGTATAGATACACCCGGAGGTGTTGTTATAGCCAACCTGGAAGTCAAAGACGGCAGAGTATTATTCGTTACGGTAGAGATGGGAAGAGCTATTTTTCGGAGTAGCTTAATTCCCGTTGAAGGAATGGATAGAGAAGTAGTCGGAGAGGAGATTAGAGTAAACGGTGAAATACTTAAATTCACGGCGGTCTCGGTTGGAAATCCACACTGCGTGGTCTTCGTCAAAGAACTGGATGAAGGTTACGCGAGAAAACTGGGCCCTATACTTGAGGCCCACCTACTATTTCCTAATCGCACTAACGTTCAGTTCGCTAGGGTCGCCTCAAGAGATAGAGTAAACATCCTCATATGGGAACGGGGAACCGGATATACGCTTGCATCGGGGAGCAGTTCATGCGCAGTGGCGGCGGCTTGTGTGAGAAATGGTTTTACGGACAGATACGTAACAGTTTCCATGCCTGGTGGAGAGCTACAGGTTGAAATTAGAGAAGACTGGTCAATAAAGATGCGCGGCCCCGTAGAGGAAGTCTCCTGTGGCACAATCAGCAAAGACCTTTTAGAAAGGATAGATAAAATCTCTTCAGCCATCAATTAGCACGGATAGAAATGGATGAACAAATCACAAAGTAAACATTAACCACAGAGAGAAAAATTAAGCTTTTTATCTTTCCTCTCTGTGTTCTCCGTGGTTAAAAATATTCTGAATTCGTAGCTAATTAATCATTTCATGGAAAGAATTTTAATCACATCAGAAACCGTTTTACCCATTTCTTCTCCGCCTATAAATAAGGGGGCTGTCTTAATAGTTGATGGAAAGATTAGAGACATCGGAGAATCATCAAATCTCAAAAAAAAATATAAAAACATAAGAAACCTTAGTCTTGGAAACGGAGTCCTCCTCCCCGGATTTATAAACGCCCACACCCACCTTGAGCTTGGTTGGATAAAGAATAAGATGGGTCAATTCAACGGATTTATAGATTGGCTAAAGCAGGTCATAAAAGCCAAGATGGAATTAATGAAGAGAGAGGAAATCGAAAAATCAGTTGAAGAAGGAATTCGTCAGCTCTTAGAGAGTGGTGTAACTACAGTTGGGGAAATTTCATCTTATAGCGGTTTGGATAAGCCATTACTTAAGAGATCGGGACTGAGAACGGTTCTCTTCTCAGAGCTTTTTGACTGGCATGGAGACTTTTGGGAGATTTTTTCATTCGAAAAAAGTGAAACATTTGAAGAAAGGCCCTTCCCGCACGCGCCCTATTCGTGTTCGCCGGATTTTCTTAAAAAGGTTTTGAAATTCTATCATAAAAAGAGAATTCCCATAGGAATTCATCTTGCCGAAAGCCCTGATGAAGTAAAGTTCTTAAGGGGAGAGAAAAATGGCTTTGAGAAGAAGATACTCCCCATGGTAGGGAAAGAGCCTTTTTTGATGGAAAAAGCTACTACCCCGTTTCAATATCTGAATAGATTAAGATTTTTTGAGGAAACAAAGGTCACAGCGGTTCACATGGTTCATATTTTTCCTGAGGAGATAGAAAAGATAAACAAATGTGGCCTTGGAATAGTCCTTTGCCCAAGGAGCAATTTTTTTCTTAAAGTCGGCGCTCCGCCGGTTAAACATTACACAAACCTTGAGAGAATAGGAATTGGAACAGATGGGCTCTCAAGCAATCTCAACTTAGACTTTTTTGAAGAACTCAGATTCTTTTACCTGACATTTGCAAAGAGTCTTGGAGAGAAAGCGTCATTTTTTACCGTATACGTGGCTACACTTGGAGGAGCAAAGGCGCTTTTTTTAGAAGACAGAATTGGAAGTATTGAGAAAGGAAAAGAAGCCGATCTTATCTTTCTCGATCCCGAGAACGTTTCCCTCGATCCATACTTTTCAGTAATCTCTTCTTGCAAAAAGGACGTGAAATTGGCTATGGTAAAAGGGAAAATAATCTATCAAAGATAGAACCTAATCTCTAACTTTCATGGCTGGAGAAATAGATAAACTCTTCGTCTACGGCACGTTCCTTCAAGGAGAGATAAGAAACCATCATCTCGATGGATGCCATCTGATTCAATCCGTAGAAATTCCCGGAAGACTATACGATACGGGAAGAGGTTATCCCGCCGCACTGTTCGATAGCGATTCCAAAGAGACCGTCATGGGAGAGATTTATGCCATCGGTGGAGATGTGGATAAGAAGTTAAGAGAACTGGATGAAATAGAAGGAATGGAGATCGGCCTATATAAAAGAAAATCAATATACAATGGATATCACCTTTACGTCTATGAAACCGGAGAGCTTTTAAAGAACTTTATTAGATCAGAAAATAGAATTAATTCTGGAAATTGGCGACGCCATGGGTCGGTTGCTTTAAAGAATCCGGTTGAATTCGCCATTAGATTTGAAAACTCTCAGAAGCAACGCTATGGAGAACCTCCTCCCGCAGATTCCAGTGGACTCACATTCCTTAGAGGAGAAATCCCCATTCTCGTTACGGCTCCTCATGCTACAAGACACTTGAGAATGGGCAAATTGAAATACCAAGAAGAATACACTGGAACGCTCTCCGTTATTCTCCATGCGCTTACCGGCTCTTACGCACTATACACACACTGGGCATCAGGTGTTGATCCGAATTTTTATGATGATGCACCTTTCAAAAGTAAGCTCCTGAAGGTGGTAAAAAAATTTGGAATTGGATTTATTCTTGATTTACATGGTACAAGAAGGGAATGGAACGACGATATATACCCTGGTGTAGGAAACAACAGAGAGTTCATTTCTGGAAATGATTTTTATCTCTACAAGCTCCAAGAGTCGTCAGAATCGAACGGACTCGTTCTCGGCGGTCTCCACGTCTTTCCGGCTTCGGCTCAGATGACCATAACTAAATTCGTTTCGAGAAATTTAGAAATCCCGGCTATGCAGATCGAGATTAATGAGAGGCTCAGGCGCCCAGAAGGTAATTCCTCCGAATTTGAAAAGCTGGTTAAATTTCTTACCGATTATATTATCTCTATCAAAACCTACATGTAAGAACAATCCCCAGTGATTGGCAAATCCTGGTTGCCCTTGGTTTGATTGTCGCTTGTGAGACTTGTCCCTACACAGAACAATGAATTCTCTTTTTCATAAAGATAAGCCCTTACCCTTCCAAAATATCCAGCCTAGCCTCTTCTTTAATAATTCCCTTTTGAAAAGCCCTTTTAAAAAGAAACTCCAGTGCTTTCTTTCCCTTTTCTCCCATGTCCCTCGTATACCGATTCACGTACATAAGAACAAACCTCTCGCCTAAATCCTTTCTCATTCCCCTTCCAAATTTGAGTGCGTATTCTAAGGCATCTTCCATGTGATTTAATCCGTAATCAATGCTCCCTTTGTGGATTCTAAGAATCTCCTTCTGCAACTCTTCATTAATATCCCTCCTTACAACGTTTATCCCCAGAGGAAGCGGAAGGGAAGTACTCTTTGCCCACATCTCTCCAAGGTCAAGAATGCTTTCAAGCCCAAAATCTTTGTATGTAAGCTGCCCCTCATGGATAATAAGACCCGCTTCAACTTTATTATCCCTTACAGCATCCATTATCTCATCAAATGGCATTTCAACAGGGATAAAACCGTCAGCGTAGATGCTGAGGAGAAGATATGCGGTTGTGAGTTTTCCCGGCACTCCTATCTTTTTCCCCCTAAGTTCATTTAGATGTTTTTTTGCTACCACAATCGGCCCATACCCTTCGCCCATACTCGCCCCGCAGGAGAGGATTCTATATTTATCCTGAATGTGAAGATAGGCATGGACAGAGACCGCCGTAACTTCTAATTCTCCTTTTAAAGCCCTCCTGTTGAGGGTCTGTATATCCTCTATCACGTGAACAAAGTCAACTCTATTAGATGTTACTTTTCCGCTCGCCATTCCATAAAACATGAATGCGTCGTCGGCATCGGGGCTGTGCCCGAGTTTCATAGTGATTTTAGTCAATTTATTTATTCTCCTCAGCCTAGAGTAATATGACTTCCGGTTTGATTATATAAAGCTAGTCCTTTGCAGATCCTTCAGAACCGCTTTTGGCTTTAGGTGCAGGAAAGAAAACTTGCACTCCAATGCATTCGCTGAAGAAGCTCTGATTCTCCTTTGGAGGAGCTTTTTCTTCCGGGATGGTTTCGCCGTTCTTAATTAAGTCCTCTAAAAAGTCTCGAACGGCATGACGGGTTATTTCTCTTGCTTCTTCCAGGTCATCGGTTTCAACCGCAAACTCCGCTAGAGCAGGGACAGTAACAATATATCCCCCTTCCGGGGCGCGATTGAAAAACACGGTGTAAAAATACTCTTTTATTGATACAGGACTCATCTTAATAAAAACTACATTCCCGCTCTAACCTGAGCGAGTTTAAGCCTTCTATTTAGCTCTTTGAATTCTTTATCGCTTCCGCTGAAATCTTTAAGTTGATCCATAATCGCTTCCATTTCCCTTCTTGCGGCTTCTGTGTTTATGGTTGCCAGGTCTTCTACATTATCTGTGAGGATATTGACCTTATCATCTCTAACCTCCGCAACTCCACCCCATATAATCATCTTCATTTCAACACCGCCGTTTATAAATTTAAGCTCTCCCGGCATAAGAAGAGAGATAAATGGGACATGGCCCGGAAGAACTCCGAATTCTCCTAATTCTCCGGGCGCTACAACCTCGTCTACCTCCTCGCTCACAACAAGCCTCGATGGTGTTACGACTTCAAGTTGAATTTTCTTCGCCAATTTCTAATTCTCCATTGTAGGGGCAACTCCGTGTGATTACCCTTTTTAAAAATTAAGGCAGGTAAAAACCCACCCCTACAAATTTTTACCCCGATACAAGTTGTTTGGCTTTAACGTAAACCTCTTCGAGATTTCCTACCATGTAGAAAGCCTGCTCGGGGACCTCGTCCATGTTTCCTCCGAGAATTTCTTTAAACGCCTCAATTGTTTCTTTAATCGGCACATACTTGCCGGGAGTTCCTGTAAACTGCTCCGCAACGCTAAAGGACTGTGAAAGGAGTCTCTGAATCTTTCTTGCCCTTGCCACAGTAAGCTTGTCATCTTCCGAAAGCTCATCCATCCCGAGAATCGCGATGATTTCCTGAAGCTGTTTGTATCGCTGAAGTATTCTCTGAACCTCGCGCGCAACCCTGTAGTGCTCTTCTCCAACAATTCTCGGGTCCAGGATTCGAGATGTCGAATCCAAAGGGTCAACCGCGGGATAGATTCCAAGCTCCGTAAGCTGACGAGATAGAACAATTGTACCGTCTAGGTGCGCAAAAGTCGTTGCAGGCGCAGGGTCGGTGAGGTCGTCTGCGGGAACGTATATTGCCTGAACTGACGTGATTGAGCCTTTAACGGTTGACGTGATTCTCTCTTGAAGCTCTCCTAAGTCCGTTGCAAGTGTAGGCTGGTAACCCACAGCCGAGGGAATTCTTCCAAGGAGCGCCGACACCTCAGAGCCCGCCTGAGTGAACCGGAATATGTTGTCAATAAACAAGAGCACGTCCTGTCCTTCAGTGTCTCTAAAATATTCCGCAAGCGTAAGGGCAGTAAGTCCCACACGCGCTCTTGCTCCCGGCGGCTCGTTCATCTGTCCAAAAACCATCCCAGTATTTTTAATAACCCCGGATTCTCTCATCTCAAGCCAGAGGTCGTTCCCCTCGCGCGTTCTCTCACCGACGCCGCCGAAGACCGAAACGCCGCCGTGCTGTTTTGCCACGTTGTGGATTAGTTCCATAAGCAGGACTGTTTTTCCCACCCCCGCGCCGCCGAATAGACCGATTTTCCCTCCCCTGAGAAACGGCGCAAGAAGGTCAATTACCTTAATTCCGGTTTCAAACACCTCAAGCTTTGTGCTCTGCTCTACAAACTCGGGCGCAGGACGGTGAATAGGCCATCGCTCTTTTGTATTTATCGGACCGAATTCGTCAATAGGCTCTCCCACAACATTTATCAATCTTCCTAAAGCCTCTTTTCCAACCGGCACTGTTATTTCTTCGCCTGTGTTTAAAGCGTCTTCTCCTCTTTGGATTCCGTCTGTTGAATCCATAGCAATACAGCGCAAACGCCTTCCGCCAAGCTGCTGCGCAACCTCAAGCACGAGATTCCATTTCTTATCGCTTAGTAGAGGATTTGTGAGTTTAATGGCAGTAAGCACAGGCGGAAGTTTTCCATTTTCAAACTCAATGTCTACAACCGGCCCCATGACTTGAACGACTTTTCCAATTTTACCATCAGTCGTTTCCATTCTAATCTATACCTCCTTTTCCTAAGGCCTCGGTTCCGTTCACTATATCCATAAGCTCTTTTGTAATAATAGCCTGCCTTGTTTTATTAAATAAAAGATTAAGCCTTCTGACTACGGCATCCGCGTTTCTCGTAGCATTTTCCATCGCCGCCATGCGCGCCGCGTGCTCGCTTGTAATTGATTCAAGAATCGCTCTTTCTACGTGAACTTCAACGTATTTGGGAAGAACGTATTTTAAAACCTCTTTTCTCCCCGGCTCATATAGATAATCTACAGTATTAGAGTCACTATTTGTATTTGCAGGTTCTATGGGGAGAAGCCTTTCAAACGTGATAATTTGAGAGAGCGCAGATCTAAAGTAGTTGAATACCAAAATAACCTCGTCACACTCGCCTTTTACAAACTCCTTAATTAAAGCGTTCGCAATCTCGGTTGATATATCGCTGAAATTCCTTTCATTGACGCCTGTGTAGCTCTTTTCCGCCTGAGCCTTATGCCTTCCAAAGTAATCTCTTCCCCTTTTTCCAATGAACGTGAACGTTATCTGTTCGTATACCTTGGCATCTGTCACAAGATAGGTTTCGATTTTTCTAATAAGGTTGCTGTTAAAACTCCCCGAGAGACCCCTATCCGAGGTCATGAATACCAGATGGAGCCTCTTCATTTCCTCCGGGCGTCTGAGAAGCGGATGCCACTCCGGATCGCACCTGAGAGCCAAGTTCCTTGTAATTTCTAAAAAGGCGTTTGAATAAGGGCGGTATGCCTGAAGAAGCCCCTGCGCGCGCTGAAGCTTTACGGCGGAGATCAGCTTCATCGCCTTCATTATTCTCTGAGTGCCTTTTACGCTGCCGATTTTTCTTCTGATTTGTCTTAGACTAGGCATCGTTCACCTTACTAATAATCGCTATCAGTTTTTGTATATCCATAGGCAGATCACTAAACCTCTTAACCATTCACCAGCAAGACTGGTGTATTACCCAATTATGAACATTATTTTAATTCTCCCAGTTTCTCTCTAAGCTCATCAAGAGCCTTTCTCGTCCTTTGTACTAAATCATCGGTAGCATCCTTTTTTGTCCTAATCTCTTCAAGGATATTCTGATATTTCGCATCGAAGAAGATATCAAGCTCTTTTTCATATTTTCTGACCGCTTCTACCGGATACCCATCTACATAGCCATTAGTAACGGCAAAAATGAGAAGTGTCTGCTTTTCCACAGGAAGCGGCTGATACTGGTCTTGCTTCAAGGCTTCGACAAGCCTGCTTCCACGAGCAAGCTGAGCCTGAGTGACCTTGTCTAAATCCGATGCAAACTGTGAAAATGCCTCAACCTCTCTATATTGAGCAAGCTCAAGCCTGAGCCTTCCGGCAACCCGCTTCATTGCGCGGATCTGAGCAGAACCGCCCACCCGCGAAACCGAAAGTCCAACGTTAATGGCAGGTCTTACACCCGCATAGAAAAGGTCGCTTTCAAGGTAAATCTGTCCGTCCGTAATTGAGATGACGTTTGTCGGAATGTATGCAGAAACATCTCCGGCTTGAGTTTCAATTATGGGAAGCGCGGTAAGCGATCCAGCACCATCCTCATCTCTCATCTTTGCGGCGCGTTCAAGGAGACGGGAATGCAGGTAGAAAACGTCTCCTGGATAGGCTTCTCGTCCAGGCGGACGCCTCAGTAACAACGAAAGCTGACGGTAGGCCCATGCGTGCTTGGTAAGGTCATCATATATCACAAGGGCATGCCTTCCCGTATCGCGAAAGTATTCACCCAGAGTGCATCCTGTGTAAGGAGCCATATATTGAGATGGGGCAGGGTCGCTTGCAGTAGCAGCAACGATTGTCGTGTACTCCATAGCCCCAAACTCCTTTAATTTGTCCAAAACCTGAGCGACAGTTGACTGCTTCTGACCCACTGCGACGTATATGCAGTAGACATCTTGCCCTTTCTGGTTAATTATTGTATCAACCGCGATCGCGGTTTTTCCTGTCTGACGGTCTCCCAGTATTAATTCTCTCTGTCCTCTTCCTATTGGAATCATGGCGTCAATCGCCTTAATTCCTGTCTGAAGCGGCTCGCGAACGGGCTGGCGATAGACAACGCCAGGGGCCTTTATCTCGATTCGCCTGTACTCCTTTGCTTGAATCACCTCTCCTCCGTCTATGGGCTGTCCAAGGGCGTTTACGACTCTTCCCTTCATATCGTCACCGACCGGAACCTCAGCGATTCGCCCGGTTCGCTTCACCACATTACCTTCCTCAACTTCTTTATCTTCTCCAAATATGGCGATTCCCACATTATCTTCCTCGAGGTTTAGGACAAGCCCCATAACTCCGCTTTGGAATTCAACAAGCTCTCCCGCCATTGCACCCCTGAGTCCATAAGCACGCGCGATTCCATCGCCGACAGAGATCACCGATCCTACCTCAGCAGCTACGATTTCACGCTCAAATCCCTTGATTCTCCTCTTTAGAATCTCACCAATTTCCTCTAGTCTGCTTTCTTCCATAATACAGCTCCTTCTCCAAAGTTCTGTGGTCATTTAACCACAGAGAAAAGATTTAAGAATAAAATTCTTATTTTTTCTTCCTTATGCTCTCCGATCGAAAAAGTCCTCAAGCTGTAGAGAGAACACGCCGAATTCTCTCAAGCTGGGTTTTAACACTTCCATCAAACACCTTATCTTCAACCTTTGCTACTACTCCACCCAATATCTCAGGGTCAATCTTGAGTGTTAATTCAACGTCCTTTTCCACAAGCTTATTTAATGCCTCTTTAATCCTCTGCAAATCCGCCTCCGATGGGTTCACAGGCATGATTATCTCTGCCTTCACACGCCCGGAGGCTTTTCTAATTTTCTGCATAAACGGCTCTTGTGACTTTACAAGAGCTTTAAACCTGTCAAGCTCAATCGCCACATTCAAGAAATTAACCGTCATCTCATCGAATCCCAACTCCTTTCCAATATCGCTAATTATTGATTTCCTCTCTTCTACCTTATAAACCGGGCTTCCCAGAGCATTTTTAATCTCTTTCTGAGAAGAGAGAACTTCGAAGAATTTCTCCAAGTCGGATGTGATTCTCTCAAGTCTTCCCCCCTCTTTTGCAGACTCGATAAGCGCTTCTGTTAAATCTCTCAGCTTTGCGATTGATGCCATTTCTCTTCCTCTATCTTCTTTATGAAGTCATCAATAAACCGCCTCTCATCGGAATCCCCCAGGTTTTGCTTAATTATCCCTTCTGCGATTTTTATCGCAGAAGAGATCGTCTCAGACTGAATCTCTTCTCTCGCCTTTGCCGCTTCAAGCCGTATCGTTTCTCTAACCTCGGTCCTAATCTTTTGGGAAGTAGACTCAGCCTGGCTGAGGATTTCGGCCCTCTCAATTTCTCCTTCTTTTCTAAGGGTCTCTTTAAGAGTACCGATTTCCTTATCTATTTCCACCATTTTCTTTGCATACTCTTCATATCTGCTCCTTGCCCCGACTATCACTGTTTCAGCCTCATCTATTGCATTTCCTATCGTGCCACGTCTCTCAATGAGGAAATTTCTCACCGCGTCTCTTAGAAAATAGCCAAGTATAGCAAGGAGCACAACGAAGTTTATCGTATACTCGGCAACGTATCTCCAGTTAAAGCCGCGTCCCTCTTCGGTAGCAATTGTAACTATTAAATTTATCAAATTAGAGCCGATCAAATTTACACCTTCCTTCCGAGAATCTGTAGAGCCATCTCTCGCGCAAGAACTTCAATCTCTGGCTTTATCCTCTCTCGAATCTCTTTAGCCTCTAAATTCAACTTCGATCGAGCCTCTTCTAAAAGAGCCTGAGCTTCTTTGTGAGCCTTTCCGATTAAATCCTCAGCCGCAGCCTGAGCCTCGCGCCTTATCTCATTTCTCTCTTCCATAGCCTTAGCCCTTATTTCATCCAATTTTGCTCTGTATTCCCTCGTTATCTGCTCGACCTTTACCTCAAGCTCTTTGGCTTCTTTAATCCTTCCTGTCGTGAGTTTTTCCCTCTTTTCTACAACCTCAATGAAGGGTTTAAAAAGGAGCGAGTTGAGTATAAAGATCGTGGCTATGAATATAATTAGCTGAACTATTAGGGTCTTATCAATTTTAAGAAGTTCCTCGGCAGCCGACGCGTCAGATACCGAAACAAAGAGAATAGTTAGGACAAAAACTAAAACCCCTATAATCTTCATCGCCCGTCATAATCCCCCAAAGATTTTACCCTATTTCGCCAGGCTTTCATAACGTTTTTCCCCCGGCGAAGGTGATTTTAAGAAGAGGTGGACATATAAATGTTGTAAGTATTACTACCACGGTTATGGCGGAAAAAAGGCTTGAATCAAAAACGCCCGACGTAAGTCCCACCTGGGCAAAAATAAGGCCGACTTCGCCCCTTGGAATCATCCCAACTCCGATTACGCTCTTTTTTATACCCTTTTTAAATACTGCCCAGCCGCTTCCCAGCTTTCCGACTACCGCAACTATAAAGAGCGCAGCGGCAACTATGAGAATGTGAGTGTTTCCCGGAACAAAAGGATTAAATACGCCTACATTCACTGCGGCTCCGACCATTATAAAGAATATAGGCGTGAATACATCGGCTACGGGTTTCAGTTGACCCTCTATGATTTTAAACTGATTTGTTCTCGCAAGAATGAGTCCTGCCGCAAACGCTCCCACTATTGGGGCAAGACCAAATAACTCGGCAAGAAAAGCAAGTATAAAGGCAAAGGAGAGCGCGCTCAAAAGAAGCATACCACGAACTTTCATCTTCTCGACCAGGTCAAATAATCTTCGAGATGCCAGGTTTCCAACCAGAATCGCGGCAAAGAGAAACCCGAAGGCTTTTAAGGCAATAACACTAACCCCCAATACGGAAATCTCCTGGCCTGCTCCTCGATTTGCCGATTCTATAAGTCCCGTTACCACTGCCAGGATTATTAGACCCACAACGTCGTCAATTACAGCCGCGCCGAGCACAACTCTTGCCTCTTCACTCTGAAGTCGGTTTATATCCGAAAGCACCCTTGCGGTAATCCCCACGCTTGTCGCGGTAAGGGTTGCGCCAACAGTTATGGCTACGAGCGTGGCAAAGGAAGGGTTAATGCTGCTTAGCACTCCAAATTTCTCAAATGCGAATACACTTATAAATCCAAGGAAAAACGGAAGTATTATGCCGACTACCGCAACAAACATTGAGGCGACTCCTACCCTGATTAAATCCCTCAAATCCGTTTCAAGCCCAATTTCAAAAAGGAGTATAGCGACTCCGAGTTCGCCGAGGAGGTGAAATGTCTCATAACCCGGCTCTCCCGCAGTAGATGGAACAAGGGCAAGAATGCTTCCTCCGAGAACAACCCCGGCGAGAAGCTCCCCCAAAACCGCAGGCTGTTTTATGCGCTCGGATAGCTCTCCAAGGATTTTAGAGACTACAAGAGCTAGAGCAAGGACTAAGAAAAACCTTTCGGCAGAGAATCCTTCTATTATCATTCCGTTGTTATTCAGGATTTTATGTGTCCTCAAAGGGGCCTAAAATAAGCCAGAAATTTTTAACATGAAATCTAAAATCTGTCAAACTTACTGAAACCTTGACTCTCTTTGCATAATCTATATAATTTCTCTAATGCTCTCCCAAAGATTGGGGCCCATTGAAAGGTTTAGGGAAGGTTTAAATGGAACCCTTAAATTCCTATATATAAATGGTACGGGGCGCCCCAAGCTTCTTAACTTGGAGATAACAAAACTCTGTAACGCCCGTTGCGACTTCTGCGATTACTGGGAAACAAAACACGAGATACGACTTTCAGATTACCGCCCAATAATAAAGAGGATTAACCCCCTTGTCATCTCGATCACGGGTGGAGAACCGATGGTGAGACGTGACCTCCCCAATATAGTAAAACAAATAAAAGAGTGCTCTATTTTCATATTCAATACTATGGTTACAAAGGGGGATCTCCTTACGGTAGAAAAGGCCGAGGAACTCTTTGGGGCCGGACTCAATCAAATCTCTATTTCGCTTGATTTTCTAGGTGAAAAACATGACTCTTATAGGGGAATTCCTGGACTCTGGAAGCACCTATCAAATCTCATTCCTCAGCTTGGGAAAATATCGAGCAACATTGTACTTAACACAATTATAATGGAAGACAACCTCGACCAGATCATTGACATTGCTCATCAGGCAAAAGAATGGGGTGTTAAGATTTCATACAGTTCTTATTCTGTGATGAAAACCAACAATAACTCTCATTTTATAAAGGAGAATATCGAAAAGGTTAAAAAAGTGGTTGATGAGCTTATAGAACTTAGAAGAAAGTGGAAAGGAGTCATCGTCTCTACGGAGTATTATCTAAAAGAAATCCCCGGATATTTTGGGAATGAGGGGGTTCCCGAATGCCTTGCCGGACTCAATATGATCACGGTCACTCCAAGCGGGCACATGAAGCGCTGCTCTGAGATGCCCATAATTGCTCACGGGAGCGAATACTATCCAGGAATTTTTGATAAAACTAAGTGCACAGCCTGCTGGTATAGCTGCCGGGGCGAAACCCAAGCTCCTCTCACGTTTAGGAGGGCTCTTGAGTGTCTTGGAATTTGGGTTTAAGGCATTTAGCTTTTAACCTTCCAAATAGTCCCTTTTGGAGTGTCCTCTAGCGTTATCCCTTTAGAATCCAAATATACCCTGATTTCATCCGCGCGCTTCCAGTTTTTCTCCTTTCTTGCTGCGGTCCTTTCTTCGATTAGCTGCTGAATCTCATCTTCGGTTATTTCCAGAGATTTTTTACTCAATCTCTCTCTTTTTAGATAATCGTCAGGGGTGAGTTCTAAAATCCCTAATACCACTCCAAAACGCCGAATCTCTTCTAGGACCTCTCTCAATGCACCTGTCCATCCGGAAGAGTCAATTGATCTATTGACAGCTCTTGTCAAATCAAAGAGGTTTCCGAGGGCATCCGCTGTATTAAAGTCATCGGACATCGTCTCAACCCACTTCGTTTTAAATACTTCCAAGATGCTTCTAAGCTCCTCGTCATCTTTCTTGACCTCTTTTCTCAAGTCATCCGCGCGCTTGAGTGTAATGTAAAGTCTTTCGAGCGCAATTTCTGACTCATCCATAGCCTTTTCCGAAAAATCTGCTGGGTTCTGATAGTGATGAGAAAGAAAGAACATACGAATCGCCTCCCTGCTCCATCTCGATAGGGCATCTTTTATACTTATGATGTTCCCAAGGGATTTCGACATTTTTTCACGGTTTATCTGAATAAGCCCGTTATGCACCCAATATTTTACAAACTCCTCTCCAGTTGCCGCCTCGGATTGGGCTATTTCATTTTCATGATGAGGAAATATCAAATCCTTGCCCCCTCCGTGAATATCAAAACCATTTCCCAGGTACTTCATACTCATTGCGGAGCACTCTATATGCCATCCAGGACGCCCTTTTCCCCAGGGGCTTTCCCACCAAGGCTCTCCCGGCTTTGCTCCTTTCCACAGAGCAAAATCAAGCGGATCATCTTTCCGTTCGTTTATGTCAATTCTAATCCCCGCAAGCATCTCGTCTGGCGACCTGCGAGATAGTTTTCCGTAGCCCCGGAATTTTTTAATTGAAAAGAAAACGTCACCGTCCGATTCGTAAGCATAGTTTTTATCAATAATCGTTTTTATAAGCTCAATTATCTCAGGTATGTGTTCTGTAACCTTCGGCTCATAGGTCGGAGTCTCAATACCTAGAAATGCCATATCCGTTTTATACTCTTCCGTATATATACGCGCTACCTCTTCGGATGGAATTCCCATCTCTTTCGATTTATTTATGATTTTATCATCTATATCCGTAAAATTTCTCGCATAGTCTACTTTGTAGCCCACCTTTTTTAAAAATCTCTGAATAACGTCAAACGTTATGGCGGCCCTCCCATGGCCTATGTGGGCAGAGCTATAAACAGTGGGACCGCAGACATACATCCTTACCGTCCTTCCATCGGAAGGAACAAGGTCTTCTTTCTTTTGTGAAAGTGTGTTAAAGATTCTTATTTTTCTCTCTATCAAATCAAATCCTCTCCACCATCTACTCCAATTACGTTTCCTGTAATCCAGTATGCGCCGGGATGAGAGAGTACAAGTATGGCTTCAGCCACATCTCCGGGTGTGGTGAGCCGTCCGCTTGGGTTTGCCTCAAGCGCTTTTTTTATAATGGTCTCGCTCCCCGGGATTTTTCGCAAAGCCGGGGTGTCCGTAACACCCGCTCTTATAGCATTTACCGTTACCCCAATCTGGGCAAGCTCAACCGCGAGCTGCCTTATGTGAGATTCTAGCGCCGCCTTTGCTGCAGAGACAGGACCATATGTAGGCCAGACCCTGTGCCCTCCTGCGCTTGTCATCGCAAAGATTCTCCCGCCAGATGTCATGAGTTTTCTCAAAATCAGTTCTTGAACCCAGTAAATGAGGCTATGCGCCATAACGTCAAGAGTCATATTGATATTTGAGTCTGTTACTATCTCCCGGGGAGAGAAAGAGATATAAGGCTTCAGGGTTCCAAAGGCAAGCGAGTGAACGAGGATTTTTATCCCTGAAGGGTTTCCATTCTCTTTAAGGACATGTTCCATGTAACCTATCGCCTCTCTCCGCTTTTCATAGTCGGCGGCGTTTATATTGAAGAAAACCGCTTGTCTTCCCTTCTCTTTAATTTGGCTTATAATGCGCTCAACATTCGGCATAGTGGATTTTCTATCAAGGTGAACCCCAAATACGTTCATCCCCGCTTCCGCAAGCCGAAGACTCACTGCCTCACCAAATCCGCTTGACGCTCCAAGTATTAAAGCCCAACCGTTTTTTATTGAACTGTTTTCAGTGCTCAAAGCTTCTCCCTCCTTGAGACATTAGAGATTCTACGTGCTTTGAGAGGAATTTCAAGAAATCCCTGTGTGTAGATTTACACAGCTTCTACAGTGTATTAACCCACACGTAAGTACATTTTTGTTCTTTCTAAAACTCACATCATCTATAACCTTCCATGAACATTAAACATTAGTAGTATCAAACTCTATGGTATAGAGATTGCATAAAAGTATAAATACGAAAATATCAAGGAGGTGAACCAAGATGAGAAAGCTATTTATATCCGCTATACTGGCAGGTCTTATCGTCGGAGGAGGCAGTGCCTTTGCCGCCGATGAGGGAACAAGTGGTCATGTACAGATGAAGAGCAGCACCACCACAATGCAGAAAAGTACAACCCAAGAGACTACCTACGGACCAAATATGATAAGGGGTGAGATAACCGGTATCACGGGCAACACCGTAACGCTAAGAGACAGATTGGGAGATACCCACACGGTTACCGTTACCGACCCGAACACGCTCTCAGGACTTAATGTCGGCGATAACGTTGAAGTGAGGTTCCAATCAGCTTCAATTAGTAAGATTGCAGGAACGCCCGAAGAGAATGCGCCTAACATGGGACCGAACGAGGGCAGCCAGCCTTTGAGTAATCCGCCCAGCTCCGAAACACAAGAGGGTGGTCAGGGGACCAGGTAAAAACGAAGGTCCATCAGGGGAGGTGAGCCTGTTAACCATTACTCAATTCCCTTTAGGCTTACTTCTCTTTAAATAAGCTGAATTTCAGGATAGGGGTGAACGAGCTGTTCACCCCTATAAACATATGGGCATGTTGGTGGACTGTATTGTGTAGCCCTTGAAAGGTTGCCTTGGATTCACATCTAGCAAGAAAATAAGCCAGAGTTTCTACATTCCTACCATTCAGACCATCATATAATCCGGCTCGATCCAATGAAATTACAGAGGCATTTTGAATAGTGTCTCTCCGCAACCTTTCTTATTCAAAGTACAATCATAAATATTGACAGAACTATCTTGGAAGGTTATAAATGTTACCTAACTCATCACACGGAGCCAGAGAGTCGCGCTCCAAAAGCGGAGTAAATATATTATGAAAGCAGTGATACTCGCAGCAGGCAAAGGCGGTAGACTTTACTCTTATAAAAAATACATACCCCAATGCCTCCCTGACATGAGACATGAGACCGTACTTTGAGCACTGGATCAACGTGTTTACTGATCATGAATGGGGACGATGTGTTTGAGATTGATGTGGACTACCCAAGTGACCTTTTTAAGGCTAGATTTAATTCAAAGATTATCAAAAAATCCCCTGGAGAAAAGATTCTCCGTGTTGTATGAACAAATCTAAGATAAAATGGACCATGCGATACTTGTAGCCGCTGGAACGGGCATAGACGGTGAAAGGCTAAACTCTTATGGAGAAACCCTTGTCGGCGGAACCCATCAGATCAAACGCCTAATCATCACGGCTCAAAGAGCGGGGATAAAGAGATTCTCTATAATAGTCGAAAACGACGACTCTCCACTTAAAAAGATATTAAGAAACGAAAGGCGCGTAAAAAGCAACATCATATGGCACACGCTTGGCTCTGTCGTTAAATTCGAGTCAAGCCCCTCTCTCATTCTTCAGTCGAATCTCGTAATTAATCCAGCGGGGCTTTCAGACCTGATAGCCTGCAATGTGTCTCAGGATGAAGTAGCAGTTCTTGTAGATGAGCAAAAAGACGCATGGGTGAAAACAAAGGAAGGCAAAGTAGAAGAGGTATTTCTAACCGGTGCAAAAGCGGTGGGGGCGTTTGTAGCCTATGGACGCCTTCTTGAAAAATCAATTTTAAACTCTATGTCTTTAAAGGGCTGGGCCGAGGAGCTTGTGGGAAGAGGGAATGTAAAATCCGTAAGGCTTGCCGACGGCTATTGGATGCGCCTTTCCTCAGATAAGGACTCAAGGCGGAAGGCGGAGAACCTTCTTTTTTCAAACGTAAAAAAATCAACAAGCGGATGGATTTCCAAAAACATAAATACCAAAGTATCCATACCCATAAGCAGACTCCTTATTCACACCCCTCTCACCCCAAACATGCTAAGCGTGCTTATTGGAGTTGTAGGGATACTTTGCGGTTTTTTTTACATCATGGGACACCCGATCTTAGGAGCAATATTTCTCGAACTCTCTACTATCCTTGATGGGTGCGACGGGGAGGTGGCAAGGATTAAACTCATGGAAAGCAAGCACGGACAGTGGGTTGATACGATTTCCGATCAACTAACCTTTCTCTCTTTTGTGGTGGGCGTGCCAATCGGATTTTACAGGATTGCAAAAAGTCCTCTTGCCATAGTTCTGGGGGGCATAAATCTCCTAATATTTCTGTTTTTTCTCGTATGGTCTTTTTATTTTCTTGCCAGTTATGCAAATTCCGGCAGTATGGTGGCATACCCAAAAACCATTGACAAACTCGTTCCGGTTGAGAAGAGAACAATTGTACACAAGCTTATAATCAAACTGCGTCCGATGATGATAAGGGCGTTTTTCTCTCTTGTTTTTCTCCTAGCAGCCATACTGGGAGGATACCCCTGGGTGCTTAGCCTCGCTACCTTAGGTCTAGTCCTCGCCTTAATTCACCAGATTGACGACTTGATAAAGCTAAAAAGTTCAAAACCAGCCGCCAATTCAGCTAATTAACTTGAATCCTTGCTTTAAAACTCAATCTACCCTGTAAGGCCCCTCTTCTATTTGAGCTTCTCCGTTCAATTCAACGATGAAAACCCCGATAAGATTGTCTCGTAGTTTTCCGAAATTAAAGAGAACCCTTTTTATACCGCGTTGAATCTAAAAAGTAAAGCCGGTTTACAGGTTAGAAAATAGGCTGACATATTGACAGAGCCGTTTTAGACAGTTATAAATATTAGCTAATTTACTGCAAACCCCATTCGTAGGCCAAAAGCGTGCGGCTGACTTTGAGGAGGAAACCCAACTCAGTACCAGTTAACCACATAAAATGCTGTGTGGTTAGTGCTATATTCTGGGCTTGGGAAAATACTAAGGCATGATAATATAACCCAAACGGAGGATAAGAGAGGATGCCAGCAAAATTTATAACTTATAAACGCGCAAGTGGTTAATATCTCAGCTTAACAATCGCTTTTGGTTGACATTTTTACATAAAAATGTTAAGTAATCACTTACTTAAATCTACTCTATCTCTGCGAGTCCAATGAGCACTGGTTCAGGAGATAAGCGAGGTGATTTTTGCAAACGTCATTGAATGGCTCCATAAATAAGGCTTTAATAATCGCTGCCGGACAAGGCAGCAGACTTCATTCCATAACTAACGGCAACCCTAAACCTCTGACCCACCTTTTGGGTTTATCTCTAATCGAGAGAGTAATGTTCAGCATAAAAGAGGCCGGGGTGAATGACTTTGTGATGGTTATTGGCTACCTTGGAGACGAGATAAAGGCAAAGTTAGGGGACGGAACTAGGTATGGAGCAAAGATAACCTACGTCGAGAACGACGAATGGCGAAAAGGAAATGGAATCTCTGTTTTAAAAGCAAAAGAGCTATTAAACAAAAGTAACAAAGAAAAATTTTTTCTCCTCATGTCGGACCATATCTTTGAATCCAAGGTCTTACAGGACCTAAAAAAGATGAATTTAGATGAAGACAATTGCGCTTTAGTCGTGGATAAAGCCCCAAGGGAACACATTGATCTAGATGAAGCAACCAAGGTTAGAATAGAGAACGGACACATAATAAAGATCGGGAAAAATTTAGAGGACTACAACGGCGTTGACTGTGGTATATTTTTACTTACGCCTTCCATATTCGAGGCCCTAGAAGAGAGTAGGAAGAATGGAGATGAAACATTATCTGGAGGAATAAGAATCTTAGGAAAGAACGGAAAGGTAAAGCCCCTCGACATCAAAGATCGCTTCTGGATTGACATTGATACGGAAAATGATTATTTGGAAGCTAAAAAGATACTGGTCAAAAGACTCATCCAAGATAACGCCTTATGGAGCAGGCAAAGAATAAAGAAGATACAGAGAGCTTTAAAATGAAATCTCCAGCTAGAATTATTTTTATAAACCATTCGATAAGAAATGGAGATTCAGGAAGAACCTTTTTTTACCCGCTGAAATACATTGACAAAACTAAAATCATCCCTTTTGTTCCTGATTATTGGCGACGCTTCCATTAGGAGGCAACCAAAAGGGTCCAAACACGGTATCACCCTTATGGTAGATATGACTGAAAAACACATATCCAGAGGAGAAATTGAGAATTGGTCTTGACGCTAGGAACTTGATGCCCAGAATAAACGGGCTTGGAAGACACGTCTATCCCATCATTACACACCTTGCAAAGCTAGACGATGAAAATGAATATATCATAATTAAGAGACCGGAATATAAGTCGAAAATTGTAGATAAAGAAAATTTTCGGGAAGTGTCCGTCCCTTGCGACCCATCATCGCTCAGAAATTGTCTTATCGGGTTTCGAGAAATCAATGATCTCAGACTAGATATCTACCATTGCCTTTTCCATTTCCTGCCGGGACGCATAAAGGCTCAAAAGATTATGGTAACACTTCACGATCTCATATGGGTTGACTACCCCAAGCTCGCATTTAATGGCTTTTTTCGTCAAAAGATCGTCGAATATTATGGGAAAATCTTTATAAAGCGAGCGGTTACAAAATCCGATATCATTGTTGCAATTTCAGAGCATACCAAAGAGCACGCCTTGAGGAGATATAATCTCTCCGCTGAGACTATTCATGTAATTCGCAATGGGATTGACCTCGACTA
The DNA here is from genome assembly GCA_050259195.1 of Ignavibacteriales bacterium. GTDB lineage: Bacteria > Desulfobacterota_D > UBA1144 > Nemesobacterales > CSP1-2 > PSLL01. The sequence continues at coordinate 626 of JBLNAE010000345.1, read as the reverse complement.
TTTTAATAAAATCGCTCTCTCGGAAGTCCCTGAGGAACATAGAAAAAGAGGGTATATTTTTTCAATTGGGCATACCAAACCCTATAAAAACATACCGCGGCTAATCCACGCATTTAAACTGATTAGTGACGAATTCCTGGATATTGATTTGATGGTTGTAGGCCGTGGGGATTATCTCATAAAGCTAAAAAATCTCGTTGCAGAATACGGATTGGAAAAGCGGGTTATTTTTACCGGATACCTGCCAGACGAGGTCATGATTCCTCTTTTTAAGAATGCTTTATTCCTAGCTTTTCCCTCGCTTATCGAAGGATTTGGCGCACCCCTGCTTGAAGCGATGGCACTTAGATGTCCGATACTCTCATCCAACATACCCGTGATAGAAGAAATAGGAGGGGACGCATACGAAAAGATCAACCCCCACAGCGCAGAGGATATTGCAAAGGGAATGCGTAAGCTTTTAAGCTTTAAGGATTATAGGGACTATTTAAGAGATAAGGGTTATGAAAGGGCGAAACTCTTCTCATGGGAAGAGAGCGCAAAAAAACTCTTGGCTCTCTACAAAGGTACCGCCCAATTCAACCGTGAAGCATCGCCGCAGACCCTTTGGACACGCTCAGGGTAAA